>CANFMK010000191.1 GCA_947448325.1 Comamonadaceae bacterium | reverse complement strand
GGATGGCGGCATGCACGGTGAAACCTGCAGGGTTGACCGGGTAGGGCGAGCCATCGAGCACCTCGCCTTGCAAATTGATTTTGACCAAATTGCTGGCAGTGACCTCGCTGTAATGCAAGCCAAACGGGTTGATGAGAAATTGCTTTTCAGCACCGCAGACCGAGGCGGGCAAACGCAAGGTGATGTGGTTGTAGATCATCTCGGTCCAGCCCAGCAGCGCAAACACGCGGTAACAGGCCGCCAACTCGATACGTGCGGCCCACTCATCGGCATGCACGCGGCCCTGCAAGCTGGGTACGGTGGGCAATGGCTGTGCCATCTCAGTACACCTTGCCCTGGGTGTCAGCAGGCTGCACTTTGCTCTTGAAGCGCGCGGCCAGGGCGGTGGTGTGACGCATCAGCAAATTGGTGTCCAAGCCCACCGCCACAAACACCGCACCCAGATCAATGTAGTGCTGCGCCAGTTTTTCATCGGGGGTCAAAATGCCTGGTGCTTTCCCGGCTTTCAAAATGCGCGCGATGGCATCTTCAATGGCCGCTTGCACCACCGGATGGCCCGAATTGCCGACATAGCCCATGGAGGCCGACAAGTCCGCAGGGCCGATGAAAACACCGTCCACGCCCGGCGTCTGCGCAATGGCATCCAGGTTGTTCAGCGCTTCTTGCGATTCGGCTTGCACCAACAAACAAACCTGCGCGTTGGCTTCTTTGGCGTAGTTGGGGTAATGCCCCCAACGCGAAGCGCGGGCACCGCCCATGCCGCGCACACCGCCGTGGCCATCATCTTGCGGATAGCGCATGGCGCTCACCACTGCGGCCGCTTGCTCGGCCGTATCGACCATGGGCACCAGCAAGGTCTGCACGCCCATGTCCAGATATTGTTTGATGATCACGGTGTCGCCCACCGGCACGCGGGCAATCGCATGGCTGCCCGGATAGGCCGCGATGGTTTGCAAATGGGCTTGGATGCTGGCCAGGTCGTTGGGCGTGTGCTCGCCATCGATCAGCAGCCAGTCGAAACCGGCGCAGGCACAAATTTCAGCGCTGTAGGCATTGGCCAAACCCAGCCATAAGCCGATTTGGGTTTGCCTTGCAGCCAGGGCTTGCTTGAAGGTGTTGACAGGTGTTTTCATGAAAGTCTCCAGTTAAACAAATTTGAATTCCAAACGACCCAAGGGGCCATAGTCGACATCGAAGACGTCGCCCTCTTTGGCGGGCGCAGGCTTGGTGAAGGAGCCGGCCAGCACGATCTCGCCCGCTTGCAAATGCTCGCCCCAGGGCGCTAATTTGTTGGCCAGCCAGGCAATGCCAATCGCCGGATGTCCTTGCACCCCAGCGGCCAGGCCGGTTTCTTCCACCACGCCGTTTTGCCGCAGCACCGCGCCGCACCAAGGCAGATCGGTGGTCAGAGGATCTGCGCGCTGAGCGCCCAAGACAATGCCCGCATTGGCGGCGTTGTCACTGATGGTGTCGTAGACCTTGCGCATCACCTTGGTATGGCGGTCAAACTGTTCGATGCGCGCGTCGATGATTTCGACAGCAGGGGTGACGTAGTCGGTGGCATCGAGCACTTGCTCCACCGTCACATGCGGGCCGCGCAATTCTTTTTTCAAGATGAAGGCCAACTCCACCTCGACGCGCGGTGCGATGAAATTCGCAAACGGTATGTCCAGCACCTGGCCCGGCGTGCAGGTGTAGCGCATGTCGTCGAGCAGCGTGCCGTAATCGGGCTCATCAATTTGGCTGGACACCTGCATGGCGCGACTGGTCAGGCCAATTTTGTGACCAATCATCGTGCGGCCTTCGGCAAATTTGAGCTGCATCCAGGCGCGGTTGATGCGGTAACCGTCTTCAACCGTCATGCCCGCAAAGCGTTTGGAAAAGTGCTCGATCTGGGTGCGCGTTTTCTCGGCTTGGTGCAACTCGGCGGCGAGTTGTTGTATCTGAATTTCAGTAAGAACAGACATGGCTCAGACCTTGTTGAAAAGAGGATGCAAATTGCTGTGCTTGGCGTCAAACACTTCCGGGCCCTCGTCGATTTGCAGCGTGATGCCGATGTGGCGCTGCGCCATGACGGGTGCAAAAAAAGTCTTGGCCACTTGCAGCAAAGTTTCTCCCGCCCGTTGCTGTGTCGCTGGGGTGCGACCACGGCCCATGCGCACGTTCAGATAAACAAAAGCGTAGTCACCCGTGCCGCCCGCCGCCTGACCAGCGGCGCCCCCATCGGCCACGGCGTAATGCGGCGCGGGGTAGGCCAGCACGCGCGTGCCGCCCGTGGGGAACACCTGTTTGCCTTCTTCGTCTTTGACGCTCAGCATGGCGTTGGCCATTTGTCGGCACAGGGTGGTCATCTCAACTTCGTTGTCGAGTTGGCCGGTGTACAAAATCACAAGATGGGGCATGACAACTCCTGAGGTGGATCTACAAACGCGAGACGTTTTGAAATCCCAATGCGGCACTGGCTTGCGCCGGGGGAATGTGCTGCCCCGTTTGCGGCGTGACCTCAAAAATGGCGTTGAGCTGACCGGTTCCTGAAGCGCCAAAGTAGGGCGTGACCAATTCCACGCCGCCGTCGTAATCGGTCCACCCCAAAGCGCCGAGCAACATGGCGGTGTCGTGCATAAAGCCTTCGCCGTGGCCTTTGCTGGCGTATTCGGGCAGCATTTCGCAAAAGTCTTTCCACTCGCGTTGCTGCCACATGCGCAGCACCTGCTCGTCGAGTTTTTCTAAAAACGGGCTCCAGATTTTGTGGGCAAATTCTGGAGCCAAACCATTTTGCGCAAAGCGGTGGCTCAATGAGCCGCTGGCCAAAAAAGCCACCTTGCCGTCGTAATGCTTTTCCACCGCTTCGCGCATCGCCCAGCCCAAGCGGGCACTGTCGTTCAAGTAATGCGAGGTGCACAGCGCGGACACAGAAACCACCTTGAAATGCTGGTCTGCGTTCATGTAGCGCAGCGGCACCAGCGTGCCGTATTCGGGCTGCAAGGTGGTGGCGTCGTGCGCCAGGGTTTCCACGCCATAGTCATTGCACACCTGCGCCAACAGATGGCCCAAGGCCGGGTTGCCGGGCGACTCGAACGCCATGTTGCTGATGAAATGCGGCAACTCGTTGCTGGTGTACACGCCCTTGTAATGCGGTGCGCAGTTGATGTGGTAGCTGGCATTGACCAGCCAATGCGTGTCAAACACCACCAGCGTGTCCACGCCCATGGCGCGGCAGCGGTGGCTGATTTCTGTGTGGCCGTCAATGGCGCTTTGGCGTGTGCCAAAGCGTGGCCCCGGAATTTCACTCAGGTACATGCTGGGCACGTGGGTGATTTTGGCAGCCAATGCAAGCTTACCCATGACGCGCACTCCCGAAGTTGTTGTGTAGTTTCATGGCCGTACCTTTTCAGCTTTCAGCTGTGATGCCCGCCTTGCGGATCACTTGCGCGTATTTGTCGGTCTCGCTGCGGATGAAGAGCGCAAAGCGATCGGGCGTTCCCGCCAAAGAGGCAATGCCACCCTCTTGAAAGGCTTGCAACACCGCAGGCGCCTGCAAGGCCTTGTTGATTTCTGAATTGAGGCGCTGGACCACCGCATCGGCTGTGCCGGCGCGGGTGAGCATGCCGTTCCAAGAGTTCGATTCGATGGGCAAACCTTGCTCAGCCAGGGTCGGAATCTGTGGCGCCAGAGGCGAGCGCTTGGCCGTGGCCATGCCCAAAGCGACCAGCTTGCCACTTTGCACATGCTGGCGAAACTCAGGCCAGTTGCCAAACATCACCGAGACCTGCCCACCGATCACATCGTTGAGCGCTGGCGCCTGACCCTTGTAGGGGACATGGATCATCTCCACACCGGCTTGGGCTTCGAGCATGGCGCCGGCTAAATGCGCCGAAGTGCCAGCACCAAACGAGGCGTAGCTGAGCTTACCCGGCTGCCGCTTGGCGGCAGCAATCAAGTCGGGCAGTGTTTTGAGACCACTGCCTGGGTGGGTGACCAGCACATGATCCGACATGCCCATCAAACCCACGGGGCGCAGGTCGCGCAAGCCGTCGTAAGGCAGGCTTTTCACCAAGGTCTGGTTGACGCAAAAACTGTTGGCCACCGTGACCAGGGTGTAACCATCTGAGGGCGCCTTGGCCACGAGGTCCACACCCAGCACCGTACCGGCACCGGGCTTGTTGTCCACCACCACCGACTGCCCCAGCGAGCGGGCAAGTTCAACCGCCACCAAACGCGTCACCACATCGGTGGTGCCGCCCGGCGCGAACGGGACTATCCAACGGATAGATTTGGCGGGCCATGCGGGCGACTGACTTTGTGATTGCCCCGACCACAACAGCGAAGCTGCAGCGCTCAGCAAGAGCTTGCGGCGTTGCATGTTCAGACGCCCCAGTGGGGTATGTGATGACTACCCATCGACACCGCCACGTTTTTCGGCTCGCAAAAAACTTCGTAGCTCCAGGTACCGCCTTCGCGGCCGGTGCCGCTGGCTTTGGTGCCGCCAAAAGGTTGGCGCAGATCGCGCACGTTTTGGCTGTTCACGAAACACATGCCCGCCTCCACAGCGGCGGCCACGCGGTGGGCCTTGCCGATGTTCTCGGTCCAGACATAGCTGGACAGCCCGTACTGAATGTCGTTGGCCAGTTCAATCGCATGCGCTTCATCTTTGAACGGAATCAAGCAGGCCACTGGGCCAAAAATTTCGTCTTGCGCGATCTTCATGCGGTTGTCGACATCGGCAAACACCGTGGGCCAGATGAAGTTGCCTTTTTGCAATGCACCCTTCAGTTCAGGTGCGTAGCTGGGTCGGTCCAGGCCGCCACACAACAGGGTGGCGCATTCTTTGGGGCCAAGCTCAATGTAGCTGCGCACTTTGGCCAAGTGCGCTTGCGAGATCATGGGGCCGACGATCGTGCTGTCATCGAGCGGGTCGCCCACGGTGATGCGTTTGGCGCGCTCAGTGAACTTGGCCACAAAGTTGGCGTAGATGCTTTGCTGCACCAAGATGCGGCTGCCGGCGGTGCAGCGCTCACCG
>CANFMK010000190.1 GCA_947448325.1 Comamonadaceae bacterium | reverse complement strand
GGGAACGCTGAAAATGGTGTTCAGCGCCAGCGGATCTCGAATCAAAGAATCAGTGAACTTCCAAGTGCCCCAGTTCGCGCCAGCCAGTCCCGGGTCATAGGGAAAAGCCGCGTAGATCTTGTGACCATGGGGTGTCTGCGCACCGCTGAACACCGAGGCGATGACATTTTTCTGTCCAGGGGTCAAACAGGCGCCGTTGCGCTCGCCGGTGCAACTCGGCACATCAGTCTGAATATTGAAGCGGGCTTGGCAGGCCTGTGTGGCTTGCACCATGCCGTCACGTGCGCCATCCAAGGCATCGCATTGCGCCAACACCGCTTTGGCCACGGTTTGACGCTCTGCCGGTGTGAAGGCAGAAGCCAAATCGACCAGGGTGCCATTCGGGTTCATCGGGTTCTTGATGGTGGCCCCCGGCGTAGCATGCGGCAGCCACTGCTGCGCGCCCCAGATTTGCGCCAAGGCAGCATAGGGCAAGCGGTAACCGGGCGCGCCGACCAAATAGCCGTCGTAGGCATCACCCAAACGCGCTGCCGCCACCATGGCATGACGCCCGCCGTTGGAGCAGCCGCCGATGTAGGAGCGATCAGGCCCCTTGCCATAAGCGCCCTGAATCAACTGCTTGGCCATGGGGGTGAGTTTTTCCACCGCCTGATACCCATAGTCCAAACGGGCTTGAGGCTCCAGGCCAAAAAACGGGGTTTGCGGACCGCTGTGACCCGCATCCGAACTGATCACCGCAAAGCCCTGCATCAAAGCCCCGGTGAGCGGACCGCCTCCCAAAGCGCCCAAGGCCGGGACCACGGCGCCGTCCAGTCCACCATTACCTTGGTAATAAAAACGGCCGTTCCAAGCGTCTGGCAAACGCATCTCAAAGCCGATCGCGTAGTCGCGTCCGTCACGGCCTTTGCGCTCGTGCATTTTGCCTTTGACCAGGCAATGCGCAGGCACCGGACGGTCGCCCAAAGTCAGGGCACCCGCCGCCACGGGCGTGGCCGACTCCAAGCGGGTTTGGGGCAACTGCAGTTGCCCGACCAAGGCCGCGCAAGCCGACAGCGTTGTGCCGGTGGCGGCTTTCAAAGGCGGTGCGCTGCTGCGCGGCAGGCCGCTGCAAGCAAGTAAAGCAACACCTGCGCCAAGAACGCCTGCGATCTTGACGCCCAAGTAAAAATGGTTTTTGTTCATTTTCTCTCTCTGGGTTCAAAGTACTTCAAAAAACCGCATCACCACCCGGTCCGGTTGGCGCGCACCGGTGCCTAGAAACATCCGCTCGCTGATCCACGCCAAGCTCGGGCTGGCGGTTTCAAAGCTGGGGCTGCACCGGAAATAAACTTCGCTCGGCGCCACCGGTTCGCCGCGTATCAAACGCGCCATGACCTCGGGAGCTGCCGTGCGCACCGCCCGGTTTTGCACAAAAATCAAATCGCCGCCATCCGTCTCGATCGTGTAGCGCGCATCCAACTCGGCCATGCGCGGGCTCAGGATCAACTGAAAATCGGCCCCACCCGGCAGCACGCGGGCGGTCCAGCCTTGGCCTTGGACTTCGCCGCCGAGAATCGGAATCAAACGACGCAGTCCGTGCACCGTCTGCCCGACCTCTTGGGGACGGTCTACACGCACCGACAGATCGGCGAAAAATTGAAGTGAAGGGGGTTCTAAATTCAGCATGCCTCTAGGGTATTCCCAAGTGTGGCTCGCGTCTGTCCTCCTTTAAGATGACACGAACACACTTCCGTTCAAATTTGCATGCGCCAATGGACTCTTTCTCCACACAGCAACGCCTCCACGCAGGTTTTGCAGGGCCTGATTGGGCTGGTCGGCGAAGCTGAATTTGAATCGGCCTTGCTGCAACACCTGCACCCGATGGTGCCTGCGGCCTCTTATGCCATTTACCAAACGGGATCAGGTTGCCAGCCGCAGCTGTTCATGTCGGCCAGTTTGGGCATACCTGACGCCACCCGCGCCTGTTGGAACGCTTATTTGACAGGCCCCCATTTAGACGACCGAACGCTGAGCGCCCCCTCTGTCCCCCAAGGGCAAACCGTGCTGTGCCACATCACCGCGCCCGAGGTGCCCCTGCAGCACCGAGCCCGGGTCTATGAAGCCCACGGCATGGCCGAAAGAATTTCGGTGGTGCAGCAACAAGAATCGTCCGTGTTTGCGCTTAACTTTTACCGGCACACGCACCAAAAGCCCTTCAGTGATGCACAGCTGTCGGACTTTGAGTCCTTGGCGCCGGCCTTGCTGAGTTTGGCGCAAAAGCAAATCCAATTGCGTCCGACTCGCCCCACAGCGGCACGGCAAGATGTGTCTCAATGGACCATGCGTTTGGGCGCCTTGCATCCGGGACTGACACCACGTGAATTGGCCGTGTGCGCCAGGCTGCTGTTGGGCATAACCCAAGACGGCATTGCACGCGACCTGAGCTTGAGCCTGCCCACGGTCAAAACCTACAGAAATCGCGCCTTTTCTCGACTGGGTATTCAATTCAAAAACCAGTTGTTTGCCCTGTTCACTTCGGCCTGAAAGTGCAAGCCCTTCATCGGCCCGGCTTCAGGTTCGCACACCAAGGGTAACCACCCCATTCAGACACCCCCTATTTAGGACCCCAGATGACGACAGCACACCCCGCAACACCCACAGACACCCTGCTCTACCGCGTCGAACAAGGTGTCGCAGTCATCTCATTCAATCGGCCTGACAAACTGAACGCGCTTACACCCGAGATGCTCACCGGTTTTTTTGAGCTTGTCGATCGCGCCACCCAAGACCCGAAGGTGCGGGTGATGGTGATCACAGGCGAAGGACGAGGCTTTTCCGCAGGGCTGGATTTGAGTGTGATTGGCACAGGCGTTTCCAAAAGCGCAGCGCCGTCCAGCTACGGCCCTTGTGCCCTGGCGCAATGGGGCGACGATGTCGGCCCGAATCTGCAGCGTTATTTCAGCCACGGTTGGAATGCCTTGATCACCTCTCGCAAGCCGACCATTGCGGCCGTCAACGGTGCAGCATTTGGCTGGGGATTTATTCTTTCTTTGCACTGCGACATTCGCTTTGCAGCTGAATCTGCGCTCTTCAATGCCACTTTTGCACGCCTGGGCGTGCCCGCAGAAAAAGGCATTGGCTGGCTGCTGCCGCGCTTGATCGGCGTGGCACGCGCGGCAGATTTGCTGTACACCGCTCGGCGCTTTGACGGCCGTGAAGCCGAACGACTGGGACTGGTCAATCAAGTGCTGCCCGATGACGAGCTCATGCCCCATGCCCTGAAGTACGCGCAGCAGATTGCGGCCAACTCTGCCCCCCGATCGTTGGCGGCGATGAAAGCGCAGATCTGGAGCGCCGGTGACGATTGTTATGACGAAGCTTTCAGCGCCGCCGACCATGAACAAGACTTGGCGGTGCAGACGCAAGACTTTCGCGAAGGGATCACCAGTTTGCGGGAAAAACGCAGTCCGAATTTCAAAGCAGAGTGACTGCGCACAGATTTTGGACTTCAGCGCTAACAGAGAGTGCCACTGGTTGATGCGGCCACCACTGGCGCCAACACCCTTGGGCCTGATGAGCGCCTGCGTCAAAAGGGCACCGATCAGCAGGGTTTTCACCCTCAAGAAGCGGTTCGGGTGTGTATAGACTGATCACACTCTCATCTTTATTCAGGATCCCTGCATGACCCCAGTCGATACCACTTCTCGCCGCAAAGCCCTGGCCATGATCTCTGCTGCGGCGGGCACTGCAGTGTGGCCCGAAGCCTTTGCCCAAGCGGGCAAGTGGCCCAGCAAACCGATACGCATTGTGGTGGCCTACCCGCCTGGCGGATTGACCGATGCTTATGCCCGCATGTATGCAGAGCAACTTACATCGATATTGGGGGTTTCGGCTTTTGTCGATAACAAGCCAGGGGCTGGCGCCATGATTGGCATTGACACCGTGGCCAAAGCTCCGGCAGATGGCTACACCTTGCTGATGACCACCTCGGGTACGGTCTGGCAAAACCGCGTGCTTTACAACAAACTGCCATACAACCTCGACAAGGACCTCACCCCCATTGCCAACTTCCCATCGGGTCCATTGGTGGTGGGCGTGTCTGAAAAAGTTCCCGCTAAAAACATCCTGGAATTCATCGAGTTTGCCAAAGCCAACCAAACGTCCATGGGTACCTATGCGCCCGGTTCTTACCCGCACATGGTGGCCGATCAAATCAACCGCAATCACGGCTCCAAAATTCTGTCTATTCACTACAAAGGCGAGTCGCCGATGTGGGTGGATGTGGCCTCTGGTCAATTGCAAGTGGCCATTGGCAGTTACCAGGCCTTCAATACCGTTGCGGGGCGCGGCGTGCGCCCCATTGGGGTCACGGGGGCTTACCGATCACCTAAGTTACCCGATGTGCCAACCTTGGTTGAGCAAGGCATGAAAGACCCCTTGGTGGCGCTGGAAGGCGGGCTGCCGTTAATGGCACCATCGGGCACGCCAGAAGCTGTCTTGAAAATCCTTTCTGGCGTGGTGGTTCAAGGCGCCAACACCGAGCGCGCCGCCAAACTGAGGGAGTCGTTTGCCATTCCCAATAAACCCAAAAACTTGACCGATACGCGCAAAGATTGGGAGCGTGATGTACCGGTCTGGGTGAAACTGGCGGTTGACTTGGGGATCAAACTGGACTGAAGGCAACCCGACCTGAAAAGCCCTTTGGCGCGCTTGAGCGCGTCAAGAGGTTTTCAAATCGTGCAAGTGAATGATGCGTTGCACAAAGTGACCCAGCCCACCTTCTTCGTACTGTTTACGGTCCAATTCGCTGGTGGCCGTGGCCAGTTGCCGAAAGTCGCGGGCCGCCGTACTGGTCGGGGCAAACTCGGTGACCGCTTTGTGATTCTGCGCTGCTTCCACCATCAACTCGTCTTTCACGATACTGCCCAAAAAGTGCAGTTCGCGGTTGAGAAATTTGGTGGCCACGGTATTGAGGTGGTCAAACAGTTTTTTACCCTCTTCCAGCGTTGGCGCACCGTTGGCAATGATGTAAATGCGGTCTAAGCCAAAATCACTGCTCAGGACTTTGATCATTGCATAAGC
>CANFMK010000189.1 GCA_947448325.1 Comamonadaceae bacterium | reverse complement strand
CCTTGCTTGGTGAACAGTTCGATCTGCGCAATGGTTTGGTTGGCAAAGCTGGACGACATCACAAAGCTGGGGTGACCGGTGGCACAACCCAGGTTCACCAAACGGCCTTTGGCCAACAAGGTGATTTTTTTGCCGTCAGGGAAGATCACGTGATCGACTTGGGGCTTGATCTCGTCCCACTGCAGTTTTTCGAGAGAAGCCACATCGATTTCGTTGTCAAAGTGACCGATGTTGCAGACGATGGCTTCGTCTTTCATGGCGGCCATGTGCTCGTAACGGATCACGTTCTTGTTGCCGGTGGCCGACACGAAGATGTCGCACTTGTCGGCGGCGTATTCCATGGTCACGACTTTGTAGCCTTCCATCGCAGCTTGCAAGGCGTTGATCGGATCGATCTCGGTCACCCACACTTGGGCGCTCAAAGCGCGCAGGGCTTGGGCCGAACCCTTGCCCACGTCGCCGTAACCGGCCACGCAAGCGACTTTGCCAGCGATCATCACGTCGGTGGCGCGCTTGATGGAGTCCACCAAAGATTCGCGGCAGCCATACAGGTTGTCGAACTTGCTCTTGGTCACCGAGTCGTTCACGTTGATGGCGCGGAACATCAGGCTGCCTTTGGCGGCCATCTCGTTCAGGCGCAGCACGCCGGTGGTGGTTTCTTCGGTCACGCCAATGATGTGCGCGCCCTTGCGGCTGTACCAGGTCGGGTCCACGGCCAGCTTGGCTTTGATGGCGTTGAACAAGCACACTTCTTCTTCGCTGGTGGGGTTGGCGATCAAGGAAGCGTCTTTTTCTGCGCGCTTGCCCAGGTGCATGAGCAAGGTGGCGTCGCCGCCGTCGTCCAAGATCATGTTCGGGCCTTCGCCTTCGGTGCCTGCCGCGCCAAAGTCAAAAATGCGGTGGGTGTAATCCCAGTAGTCGGCCAGGGTTTCGCCTTTGATGGCAAACACCGGTGTGCCTTTGGCCGCGATGGCTGCAGCAGCATGGTCTTGGGTAGAGAAGATGTTGCAAGAAGCCCAACGCACTTCGGCACCCAAGGCTTGCAGGGTTTCGATCAACACCGCGGTTTGGATGGTCATGTGCAAAGAGCCGGTGATGCGCGCGCCCTTCAAAGGCTGGGCCTTGTTGAATTCTTCGCGGATGGCCATCAGGCCAGGCATTTCGGTCTCGGCGATTTTGATTTCTTTGCGGCCCCAATCGGCCAGGCCGATATCGGCAATCACGCAATCGGCGTTCACAACATGGTTCAAACGTGCATTCATAGTTTCGCTCCAAAGCAATAAAGGATGGGCCACACGCATGAGGCCAAGCACTGAATGGAAAAAACAGGCTCACCGCACGTCATGTGGATGAGCGTCGTTGCTGATGAAGGTTCCGAGCCTCACGCCCCGCTGACAACTGAAGAGTTGGGGGGACGCTGCAACGCTCCTCGGAATGGCCGTGATTCTACCGCATTCCCCGCTCGGGGCCTGCCTGCTGGCCATGGGCCCAGGGGCTGGCAGGTCTTTCGCGGGCAGGCAAGCTCCTACAATAGCCGGTTGACCCGTGCTTTTCCCTTCAGGACCCCTTGTGACCTACGCCCACGAAACCCGGCGCCGCCGGACGTTTGCCATCATTTCCCACCCCGACGCCGGTAAAACCACGCTGACGGAAAAACTCTTGCTGTTTTCGGGCGCGATCCAAATTGCAGGTTCGGTCAAAGCGCGCAAAGCCTCGCGCCACGCCACCTCGGACTGGATGGAAATCGAAAAGCAGCGTGGCATCTCGGTGGCTTCGTCGGTGATGCAAATGCTCTACCGCGAGCACGTCATCAACCTGCTGGACACCCCCGGCCACAAAGACTTTTCGGAAGACACCTACCGCGTGCTCACTGCCGTCGACTCGGCCCTGATGGTGATTGACGCGGCCAACGGTGTGGAAGCGCAAACCCGCCGCTTGATCGAGGTGTGCCGTCAACGCGACACGCCCATCATCACCTTCGTCAACAAGATGGACCGCGAAGTGCGCGACCCTTTGGACATCTTGGACGAGGTCGAACGCGAACTGGGCATGCCCTGCGTGCCCATGACTTGGCCGGTCGGTCAGGGCAAATTGTTTGGCGGCATCATCAACCTGCGCACCCAAGCCATGACGGTGTTTGACTCGGGCTCTGAGCGCTTGCCGCAAGACTTTGAAACCCACCCCTTGAGCCAACAAGCCCTACTGGCCGAGCGTTTTGGCGCCGAATGGCAAACGGCCATGGACAGCATGGAATTGGCCACCGGCGCCTCACCCACATTCGATGCCGAGGCCTTTTTGGCCGGCAAACAAACGCCCGTGTTTTTCGGCTCCGGGGTGAACAACTTCGGTGTGATGGAAGTGCTGGACGCCTTGGTCGACCTGGCGCCCAGTCCCAAGCCGCGCACCAGCTCATTGCTGGTCAACAAACAGCCCGTGGTCAAAGAGATCCAGCCCGAAGACAGCGCGTTTTCGGGTGTGGTGTTCAAGGTGCAGGCCAACATGGACGCCAATCACCGCGACCGCATCGCCTTTGTGCGCATGGCCTCTGGCAAGTACACGCCCGGCATGAAACTCAAGGTGCAGCGCACCGGCAAAGAGCTGCGCCCGACCAGCGTGGTCACCTTTTTGAGCCAACGGCGTGAAGCGGTGGACGAGGCCTACGCGGGCGACATCATCGGCTTCACCACCCATGGCGGTGTGCAGCTGGGCGACACGATCACTGACGGCGCCAACCTGCTGTTCACCGGCCTGCCCTTCTTTGCGCCTGAACTCTTCATGACGGTGATTTTGAAAAATCCGCTGCGCACCAAGCAACTGCAACAAGGCCTGGACCAACTGGGTGAAGAAGGCGCGATCCAAGTCTTCAAACCCGAGATCGGTGGCCCCATGCTTTTGGGCGCGGTGGGCCAGCTGCAGTTTGAAGTGGTGCAACACCGCCTGAAAGCCGAGTACGACTGCGATGTGCGCCTGGAAGGCTGCCAATACACCGGTGCGCGCTGGATCACCGCTGACACCCCAGCCGAGTTGCGTGAATTCACCCACGCCTACCCGCAGCGCATGTCGCTCGACGCGGCAGGCACCCTGGCCTATCTGTGCACCAGCCCTTACGACGTGCGCTTGGCGCAAGAGCGCTTCCCGAAAATCCATTTCCATCCGCTGCGCGAGCACGCGGGGCTGGCGCTGGGCTCGGCAGGGTGATTGGGATCTGACCCCCATTCACGCTCATCCATGCAGCCGCTTTCTCACTGGCAAGTCCCTCAACACATCGTCGGCGTCTTCACCGACATCGACGACACGCTGACCACCGAAGGCGCGATCAGCCCCGATGCTTTGCAGGCGCTGGCCGACTTGAAGTCGGCGGGTCTGGCGGTGGTGCCGATCACCGGAAGGCCGGTGGGTTGGAGTGAACCCTTTGCACAAAGCTGGCCAGTGGACGCGATCGTGGCGGAAAACGGTGCGGTGGGTTTGACGAACAACCGCGCACAAGGCCTGCACAAGCGCTACCAGCAAAACGCCGAAACGCGCATTTCAAACTTCACCCGCATGCAAACGGTGCTGGCCGAGATCGAGCGCAGCATTCCAGGCGCCAGGCGCTCTCAAGACAGTGCAGGGCGCGAAACCGACATCGCCATCGACCACAGCGAATTCACGCACCTGCCGCAAAGTGCCATCGACGAAGTGGTGCGCCTGATGCACAACGCCGGCATGACGGCCACGGTCAGCAGCATCCACATCAACGGCTGGTTTGGCGAACACAGCAAGCTCACGGGCGCGCGCTGGATCGTGCGCGAATTGTGGGGGCGCGATCTGGATGCCGAGTTAGAGCGCTGGGTGTATGTGGGCGACTCGACCAATGACCAGGTGATGTTCGAACACTTTCCGCACAGCGTGGGTGTGGCCAATATCCGGCGCTTTGCAGACCAGCTGACGCACCCGCCGAGTTACATCACGCAAGGCGAGCGCGGCGCGGGCTTTGCGCAATTGGCAAAACATGTGCTCAGACCAAGGGCCTGATCGTTCCCAGTGGTGAGCGATGCCTTTTGCCCTTGTGGCCGCCTCCCTTTGTCGAAGGCTTTTGCCTTTGTAGGAGCCCCGCCCTCGGGGCGATTGGCTGGATCTGCGAGGGTTTTCGCGACGAGGGCGTCGCTCCCACGGGGGCTGACGAGTCATAGGGCGGCGACTGCCTCAGTATTGTGTAGGAGCCCCGCCCCGGGGCGATTGGTGGGATCTGCGAGGGTTTTCGCGACGAGGGCGTCGCTCCTACGGGGGGCAGACGCGGCACAGGGTCGGGCAGGTTGCGCATTGTGTAGGAGCCCCGCCCCCGGGGCGATAGGGGTCAGAGCCAAATAGCATCCCAATGCGGGTATTGACCGACACGCTGAACCAAACCTGCTCGCAAGGGATTGGCGACCACATACCGTGCCAAAGCGGGCAAGTCTTCATCTCTGCGAACGGCATGGTCGTGAAATCCTTTTTGCCAGACAGGCATGCCAAGTTGCTTCGCGCTGATGGATTTGACACCCGCCATGCACTTCGACAATTCGCCGTTCGGCCCCAACTGCATGAGCCAATGCAAGTGGTCAGGCATCACCACAAACGCCAAAGTGTCGGCGTGCTGCAAATTCTGCGCTTGTTGCAGACAGCGAATCAGGCAACGGGCGGCCTGGAAATCTGCAAACACTGGCTGACGATCCACCGTGACCGTTGTGAGCAAATAAATTTGCCCTGTCAGTGTGTACCGGCCTGTTCGCAGACTGCTGGATCGGGGCTTGTTGTCCATCTTGCACCTCCCTTTTGCAAATTATTCAAGTTCGGGTGATGAGCATGCAAGCGCCATGGGTGTCTGGATGGAGAGAATTTGTAAGCGCCTGTTGAAGGAGCAGTGAAATCTAACTTTGCAGTTTGTTTTGCGAGGGTTTTCGCGTCGACGATGGGGAGTGGTCTGGGGGGTATCGCGACTAGGGCGTCGCTCCTACAGGGGCTGACGCGGCACAGGGTGGGGCAAGCTCAGTATTTTGTAGGAGCCCCGCCCCCGGGGCGATGGATGGTGGTCTGCGGGGGTCGCGACGAGGGCGTCGCTCCTACAGGGGAGAAT
>CANFMK010000188.1 GCA_947448325.1 Comamonadaceae bacterium | reverse complement strand
TGTGCGTAAGACGTGATGTTGAGGTAGTAGCCGGGGATCTCGCGTTTTTCGACAGGCGCACCGGTGCGCCAGCCTTTGCCGTCGATGACTTGCTCGTTGGCCAGCACGGTCTGGTCCACCGGGTCCCAGTTGACGACCTGGGTCTTGCGGTAGGCGATGCCTTTTTCGAGCATCTTCAGAAAGAGCCACTGGTTCCACTTGTAATAAGTCGGGTCGCAGGTGGCGACTTCGCGTGACCAGTCGATGGCCAGACCCATGGCCTGCATCTGTTGCTTCATGTAAGCAATGTTTTCGTAGGTCCACTTGGCGGGGGGCACGCCGTTTTTGAGCGCGGCGTTTTCAGCCGGCAGACCGAAAGCATCCCAGCCCATGGGCATCAAGACGTTGTAGCCCTTCATGCGCAGGCTGCGCGTGAGCATGTCGTTGATGGTGTAGTTGCGCACATGGCCCATGTGCAGCTTGCCGCTGGGATACGGCAGCATGGAGCAGGCGTAGAACTTCTTTTTTCCAGTGTCTTCGGTGACACGGTAAGCATCGCGAGCGGTCCAGCGGGACTGCGCTGCGGGTTCGACTTCGAGGTGGTTGTACTTGTCTTGCATGGGGCAAATTGTAGGGGCTTGGCCTGTCGCATCAGGCGCGCCAGACGGTTTTGAAAGAATTCAGCGCAGCGCTGCAGCGGGCGGGGTGTCAGCCACAAAGCCAATCCGCGACAAGCCGGCTTTTTGCGCCACGCCCATGACCTCGACCACGCGGCCATAGGGCACCGTTTGATCGGCGCGCAATTGCACCTCGGTGTCCGGGCGTTGTGTCGCCACAGCGTTGAGTTGCACGGCCAGTTCAGACAGTGGGATGGCGTGATCGTTGAAAAAAACCTGCCCTTGCGGGTTCACCACCAAAGTCACGGCCACGGGGGCTTGGCCAGCCTGCGCACCTTCGGCCTTGGGCAAATCCAGTCGGATCGCACTGGTCAGCAAAGGGGCGGTCAAAATGAAAATCACCAACAAGACCAGCATCACGTCGACCAAGGGGGTGACGTTGATCTCGCTCATGGGCGCTTGCGCGCGGGTGCGTTGCAGCCGACCAAAGGCCATGGGCTCAAGCCTCGCCGCTCAACAGGGCGCGCAGGTCTTGGGCGAAACCTTCCAACTGCGCTTCTATCCGGCCAATCTGCCGCCCCATGATGTTGTAGGCCAGCACGGCCGGTATGGCCACGGCCAAACCCGCCGCCGTCATGACCAAGGCCTCGCCGACAGGGCCAGCGACTTTGTCGATGGTGATTTGTCCGGCCTCGGCCATGCCGGTCAGTGCATTGAAAATGCCCCACACCGTCCCCAGCAAACCGATGAAGGGCGATGTCGAGCCGGCCGTGGCCAGCAGCAACTGTCCCCATTGCAAGCGCTGTACCGTGTGGTCCAGGGTGTCGCGCAGCACGCGGGTCAGCTGGCTGGAGCGCTCGCCTGCCGCCGCCAGCGTGCCGCCCAAAGGCAACAAAGTGACCGCCAGCAAAGGGCTGACGCAAGCGTCCCGGTCAAAATGCGCCACTTGCTGCGTCGCCCGCTCAAAATCTGGGGCCTGCCAAAACGCGGCGATGCTGCGCGTCACATCGGCTTGCACCCGGCGCAACAGTCGCCACTTCCAAGCAATCACCACCCAGCAACCGATGGACAGGGCCAGAAGCACCCACGCCAAGCTTTGGGTCAGCGCATCGCCGTGGACCACAGAGTCAAGCCAGGTCATGGTGCGCCGCCTGAGGGTGCCGACTCAGCGCAAGCCGAGCACGTCAAACATGTCAAACAGCCCGCGCTCTTGGCTGGCCAAAAAGCGGACTGCGCGCAAACTGCCTTGGGCGTATGTCGCGCGGCTCGATGATTTATGCGTCACCTCGATGCGCTCGCCGGTACCGGCAAACAACACGGTGTGGTCGCCCACGATATCGCCGCCGCGGATGGTGGCAAAGCCAATGCTGGAGGGGTCACGTTCTCCGGTCACGCCTTCGCGGGCGTAGACGGCGCAGTCTTTCAAATCACGACCCAAAGCGTCGGCGATCACCTCGCCCATTTTGAGCGCCGTGCCCGAAGGTGCATCCACTTTGTGGCGGTGGTGTGCCTCGATGATTTCAATGTCGTAGCCGGTCGACAGTGCTTTGGCCGCCATCTCGAGCAACTTCAAAGTCACGTTCACGCCCACGCTCATATTGGGGGCCATGACGATGGCGATGTCCTGGGCGATTTCCGCGATTTCCGCTTTTTGAGCGTCGGTGAAACCGGTGGTGCCGATCACCGCTTTGACGCCCAATGCGCGGCAAGCTTGCAAATGCGCCAGCGTACCTTCAGGACGGGTGAAATCGATTAAAAATTGCGCGCCCTGCAGACCTTGCGGGACATCGGCTGTGACCCGCACCCCGCTGGCTTGGCCCGTCCAAGCACTGGCGTCTTGACCCAGCGCAGGGCTGGTGGCGATGTCCAAAGCGCCCGCCAAGCGGCAATCGTCGGACTGGGCAATGGCCTCAATCAGCATATGGCCCATGCGGCCGGTGGCGCCAGCCACGGCAATGGCCAGTGAAGTTGTGGAGTGCTCTGCGGTCATGTTTTTTAAAAAGATAAAAGCCCGGTCAAGGATGCGTCCTCAACGCTGCATCCCGGCCCGCCTCAGCGCGCAGCAGGCTCAAGCGGTGGGTAGCTGCTGGGCAAAGGTGCGGGCGGCGTGACAGAAACAGGGTTGGCCGCTTTCGCAGGCGGGTATTTGCGCAAATCGTCCTCGGTGGCTTGCAGCAACGGCGGTGCACTGATTTTTTTGTCGCCCACCAAGCGTTGCACAAACTCGTTTTCACTGGGCAACTCGTCGCCATCGATCTGCGACAAGGCGTCGGCCTTGAACTGCACCGTCAGTCTGAAACTTTGGGGTGCCACGCCTTGGCGACGGATGGTGAAAACGTAGTCCCAACGGTCTGCATGAAACAGGCTGGACACCAAGGGTGTGCCCAAAATATCTTTCACTTGGGCGCGTGCCATACCCAAGCGCAAAGCCTGGCGCTGCTCACGCGAGACGAAATTGCCTTGCACCACCTCGGGCTTGTACAAGCCAAAAGACTCCATGTCGAGGGAAGTACGAAAGCCTGAGCAAGCCGACAAACAGGCGGCTATGGCCAAGCCCAGCGACACCCGCAGCGGCCAGGAATTCCGAAAAGACTGATAAGCTGTCATGAATGCGTGCAAGCCCCTATGATCGGCTCATTGTAGCGGCACGCCCGCCCGACTTGGCTCGCCTTTGAAATTGCCTTTTCTCTATGGACCATTCAGACGAACTCAAAAACACCGGCTTGAAAGTCACGCTGCCGCGCCTGAAGATTTTGGAAATCTTTCAAAAAGGCGCGCAGCGCCACATGACGGCCGAGGACGTGTTTCGGCATTTGCTGGCCGAACATGCCGATATCGGCCTGGCCACGGTCTACCGGGTGCTGACGCAATTTGAGCAAGCGGGTATTTTGAGCCGCAACCATTTTGAAAGCGGCAAAGCCGTCTACGAGCTCAACGAGGGCCAACACCACGATCACATGGTCTGCTTAGACTGCGGCAAAGTCGAAGAGTTCTACGACCCGGAGATCGAGCAGCGGCAGCAAGCGGTGGCTCTGGCCAAGGGTTTTGTGATCGCCGATCACGCTTTGAGCTTGTACGCCCACTGCACGCGTCAGCCCTGTCCGCACCGCGTCACACGTTAAGGCTGGCGTTCGCACCCGTCGCGAACGCCACAAGCCTCAAATGCCCATGGCCCGGCGTTGGCGTTCCATGAAGTCTTGGTAGGTGTCGATGCCACGCATTTGCAAAATCGTGTTGCGCACCGCCGCTTCGACCAGCACCGCGATGTTGCGGCCGGCCACCACCTGAATCACCACTTTACGCACGGGAATACCCAGCACATCTTGCGTCAAGGGCTCGGTCGGCAAACGCTCGTAATCGCGCTCGAAACTCTCTTTGCGCACCAAGTGCACGATGAGCTTCAAGCGCATTTTGCGGCGCACCGCGGTTTCGCCAAAAATGCCTCGGATGTCCAGCAGGCCAATGCCGCGCACTTCCAGCAAGTTTTGCAATAACTCCGGGCAACGCCCCTCGATCGTGGTCTGGTTGATGCGAAACAGATCCACCGCATCGTCGGCCACCAAGCCGTTGCCGCGCGAAATCAATTCCAGGCCCAATTCGCTTTTGCCCAGGCCCGACTCGCCCGTGATCAACACGCCCAAGCCCAAAATGTCCATGAACACCCCATGCATGGTGGTGCGGTCGGCAAAATGCTTGGACAGATAGGCGCGCAGCACGTCGATCACAAAAGCCGAGGATTCCTGGGTGGAAAACATCGGAATTTGGGCGCGCTCGCACATCGACAGCAAGGCATCGGGAGCGGCTTGTCCATCGGCCAAAACCAACACCGGGGGCTCTAAGGTCACGATGCGGGCAATGCGGCGGGCGCAATCTTCAGGCGTCGAGTTGACCAAATAGGCCACTTCCCGCTCGCCCAAAATCTGCACACGGTAGGGGTGAATGTAGTTCAGGTAACCGACCAAGTCGGCGCCCGAGCGGGCGGCGCGCACCGCCACTTCGTCAAACCGGCGCTCAGAAGCGCCTAAACCCGCGATCCATTGCCATTTGAGTTTGCTGCGATGGTCTTCGAACAAGACATCTGCACTGACCACGGTCGGTTTCATGGCGCCCGAAAGAAAGGTTTAGACAGTTTGAGCCGACTGCCAGGTGGCGATCAAGGCGTGCAGCGAGGCTTGGCTGGGGCTGGTCTTGATGTTTTCCCGCAAGGCAGCATCACTGAGTAACTCCGCGATTTCGGAGAGGATTTCCAAATGCTTTTGCGTCGCCGCCTCGGGCACCAGCAAGAAAATCAGCAAATTCACGGGCTGCTCATCCGGCGCATCAAAGCCAATCGGGCTGGCCAGCTGGAACACCGCCGCCATGGGCGATTTCAGGCCTTTGATCCGCCCATGGGGAATGGCCACGCCATGCCCCAAACCGGTCGAGCCCAGTCGTTCGCGGGCAAACAGGCTGTCGGTCACCAAGGCCCGGGACAGGCCGTGCAGGTTCTCAAACAACAGCCCGGCTTCTTCAAAAGCGCGCTTTTTACTGGTGGCTT
>CANFMK010000187.1 GCA_947448325.1 Comamonadaceae bacterium | reverse complement strand
TTCAGGCCGTTGGCGAATTGGCTGTAAGTCAGACCGCATTCACGCGCAGCGGCGTTGATACGGGCAATCCACAACTGACGGAAGACGCGCTTTTTGGCGCGACGGTCACGGTATGCGTACTGACCGGCCTTCATCACCGCTTGTTTAGCGATGCGGAAGACATTACCGCGGCGGCCGCGGAAACCTTTGGCCAGGGCCAGAACTTTTTTGTGACGGGCGCGTGCCGTTACACCACGTTTAACGCGAGGCATATTGAATCTCCTTGTTCGTCAGTGAATTAAAGGCCAGCCGATGGCAGCATTTGTGCCATGTGACCCATGTTGGTCTCATGCACGCCTGTGGGGCCACGCAGATGACGTTTGTTCTTGGTTGTCTTCTTGGTCAGGATGTGACGTTTGAAGGCTTGGCCGCGTTTAACGGTACCACCTGGACGAACGCGAAAACGCTTTTTAGCGCTGCTCTTGGTCTTCATTTTGGGCATGTTCATGCTCCTTTACTTGTGCTCGTGAGGCGTCTGCAAACTCCTTGCAGCCTTGTTGGCCCCGAGCCACTTTTTTTCAACAAGCTACCCGAGAGCAGCCTGCTGTTTTGGAAAGACCTTGCGGTCTTTCACAAACTCCGATTGCTCAAGACTCCGTTGAGGCTGCCGGGGCAGACTCTGCTGCAGCTTTGGGGGCTGCAGGCTTTTTGCGTCCTGGTGCAATCATCATCACCATCTGGCGGCCTTCCAACTTAGGAAACTGCTCCACCACAATCAAATCCGCCAATTCATCACGGATACGCTGTAACAAGGCCATACCGATTTCTTGGTGGGTAATTTCACGTCCACGGAATCGCAGTGTGATCTTGCACTTGTCACCATCGGCCAAAAAGCGCTTGATATTGCGCATCTTGATGTTGTAGTCACCGTCATCGGTTCCCGGGCGGAATTTGACTTCCTTGATATCAATGACCGTCTGCTTGGCTTTGGCTTCAGCAGCACGTTTTTGTTCTTGGTACTTGAATTTGCCGTAATCCATTAACCGACAAACCGGAGGGGTTGCCGTGGCCGCAATTTCAACCAAGTCCACGTCCAGCTCACCAGCCATACGAAGTGCATCAGCCAACGACACAATGCCCAAAGGCTCGTTGTCGGGTCCCGAGAGGCGAACCTCTGGAAAACTGATTTCACGGTTCAGGCGATGTTTGCGTTCTTCGCGCTGGCGACGATCACGAAATTCGGTAGCGATGGCTCAAATCCTTTTTATTAAAAGACTGTCAAAAACAGTCAAACCGCCCTGCTCTCGCGGGCTAAAGCTGGAAAACAAACCCGGGGGTGAGGCCTTCAAACTTTAGAAGCAATGTCAGAAGTAATGCGTTCAATGAACGCTTCAATCGACATCACACCGAGGTCAATATTGCCTCGGGCGCGCACTGCGACGGTACCTGCCGCTTTTTCCTTGTCGCCGGCGACAAGGATATAAGGCGGCTTTTGCAACGAATGCTCGCGTATTTTATACGTGATTTTCTCGTTCCTCAGGTCTAAATTGACTCTAAGGCCTTGATTTGGCATTACTTTTTGCAATTTTGCAGCGATTTCACGACAGTAATCGGACTGCGCGTCGGTGATATTGAGAATTTCCACCTGCACGGGTGCCAACCAAACAGGCAAGGCGCCTGCGTGTTGTTCGATCAAAATACCAATGAAACGCTCCAAACTGCCCACAATCGCACGGTGCAGCATGACCGGCCGGTGGCGAGCACCGTCTTCTCCCACAAACTCCGCATCCAAACGCTCAGGCAAGTTGGGGTCGACTTGGATCGTGCCGCACTGCCAAGGACGCCCAATGGCGTCCTTCAGGGTGTACTCAATCTTGGGCCCGTAAAAAGCGCCCTCGCCCGGCAGATATTCAAAATCGCATCCCGAGGCGCGAAGACCTTCAGCCAAGGCGGCTTCAGCACGGTCCCAGCTTTCCTCCGTACCAATGCGTTTTTCTGGACGGGTTGAGAGTTTGTAAATGATGTTGGTGAATCCAAAGTCTTTGTAGACCTTTTGCAGCAAGGTGGTGAAGGCCACGACCTCCGCCTGAATTTGGTCTTCGGTACAGAAGATGTGGCCATCGTCTTGGGTGAAGCCGCGCACCCGCATGATGCCGTGCAAACCGCCGCTGGGTTCATTGCGGTGACACTGACCAAACTCGCCATAGCGCAGAGGCAAATCGCGGTAACTTTTCAGACCTTGATTGAAAATCAAGATGTGGCCTGGGCAGTTCATCGGTTTGAGGGCGTAATCGCGCTTTTCCGACTCGGTCACAAACATGTTTTCGCGGTACTTGTCCCAGTGACCGGTTTTTTCCCACAAGCCTTGATCCAGGATTTGCGGGCCCTTGACCTCCAAATAACCGTTGTCACGGTAAACACGGCGCATGTACTGCTCCACCTCTTGCCAAACCGTCCAGCCTTTGGGGTGCCAAAACACGGTGCCGGGCGAATGCTCATCAATGTGGAACAAGTCCAGCTCACGACCGAGCTTGCGGTGATCGCGCTTTTCCGCTTCTTCTAAGCGCGTCAGGTACTGCTGCAATTCGTCTTTGCTGGCCCAGGCCGTGCCATACACTCGTTGCAGCATTTCGTTTTTGCTGTCACCGCGCCAGTAAGCGCCGGCCACCTTCATCAATTTGAAATGCTTGAGCTTGCCCGTACTGGGCACGTGCGGGCCTCGGCACAAATCTTCAAAAGCACCTTCGCGATACAGGCTCACGTCCTGATCGGCCGGAATACTGGCAATGATTTCAGCCTTGTAGTTCTCGCCCATGCCTTTGAAATACGCCACAGCTTCGTCCCGCGGCAACACCCGGCGAACAATCGGTTCGTCTTTGTTGGCCAACTCGGTCATGCGTTTTTCAATCGCGGCCAGATCCTCAGGCGTGAATGGACGGCTGTAAGAGAAATCGTAATAAAAGCCGTTTTCAATCACCGGACCGATCGTGACTTGGGCGTCAGGGAACAAGTCTTTCACTGCATACGCCAGCAAGTGGGCTGTGGAGTGGCGGATGACCTCCAAACCTTCGGCGTCTTTGGCGGTGATGATGGCCAACTGCGCATCGGCCGTGATGATGTGGCTGGTGTCGACCACAAGGCCGTCGATCTTGCCCGCTAAAGCCGCTTTCGCTAAACCTGCACCAATGGATGCGGCCACTTCGGCCACAGTGACGGGACCGGGATACTCACGCAAAGAGCCGTCTGGAAGGGTAATCTGAACCATGTGTTTAGAAGTAAAAAAGCGCGGCAAAGGCCGCGCTGTGGAGAAATGGATGAGCGCTGGTGCGGATTTTACGCCGCCTCAGCGCAACCAATTTCCAGAGAGATCAGTGGAACTGCTCTTCTTCGGTAGAACCGGTCAAGGCTTTGACCGAAGAGGAGCCGCCTTGGATCACGGTGGTCACATCGTCAAAGTAGCCTGCACCCACTTCTTGTTGGTGGGACACGAAGGTGTAACCTTGTTCGCGTGCTGCGAATTCAGGCTCTTGTACCATGTTGACGTAATGTTTCATGCCTTCGCCGTTGGCGTAGGCGTGTGCAAACTGGAAGGTGTTGTACCAGTTGATGTGGATACCCGCCAAAGTGATGAACTGGTACTTGTAGCCCAAAGCCGACAGGTCTTCTTGGAACGAAGCGATTTGCTTGTCGTCCAGGTTTTTCTTCCAGTTGAAAGACGGCGAGCAGTTGTACGACAGCAATTTGCCGGGGCAAGCCGCATGGACCGCTTGCGCGAACTCACGGGCAAAGCCAATGTCTGGCACGCCGGTTTCACACCACACCAAGTCGGCATAAGGCGCGTAAGCCACGCCACGGCTGATGGCTTGCTCCAAACCGTTTTTGACCCGGTAAAAACCTTCGGGAGTGCGCTCACCAGTCAAGAAAGGCTTGTCGTTGGCATCGTGATCAGAGGTCACCAAGTTGGCTGCTTCCGCATCGGTACGCGCCAACACGATGGTGTTCACGCCCATGACGTCTGCAGCGAAACGCGCAGAAATCAGCTTCTCGCAGGCTTCTTGAGTTGGAACCAATACTTTGCCACCCATGTGACCGCACTTTTTCACCGCCGCCAATTGGTCTTCAAAGTGAACGCCTGCTGCGCCCGAAGCGATCATGTTCTTCATCAATTCAAAGGCGTTCAACACGCCACCAAAACCAGCTTCCGCATCGGCCACGATGGGCAAGAAATAGTCGATGAATTCTTTGTCGCCAGGGTTGATGCCACGGGCCCACTGAATTTCGTCTGCGCGCTTGAAGGTGTTGTTGATACGGCGCACCATGGTGGGCACTGAGTCATAAGCGTACAAAGACTGGTCAGGGTACATGGTTTCTGAGGTGTTACCGTCAGCTGCCACTTGCCAACCGGACAGGTAAACCGCTTCCAAACCGGCTTTGGCTTGTTGCATGGCTTGACCTGCACTGATGGCGCCAAAAGCGTTGACGTAACCTTTTTTGGCACCGCCGTTGACTTTTTCCCACAACTTTTCTGCACCGCGCTTGGCCAGGGTGTGCTCGATGGGCATGCTGCCGCGCAAACGCACGACGTCTGCAGCAGAGTAACCACGTTTCACGCCTTTCCAGCGTGGGTTGGTGGCCCAATCTTTTTCCAAGGCTGCAATTTGCTGTTCGCGGCTGAGTTGTTCAGTGAAATTTTGTGGCATGGTGACCTCCAGAGAGTTAAACAAATCTTGTCAGTGATACGACTGTGGGGCAATCGATGGCTTATCTTAACTCTTATAGAAGACTGCCTCATCATCTTATGTCTTATATAAGACAAATATTTTTCTTATGATAAACAACAAGTTACAGATTCAAATTCACAATGTAAAATTCATTTTCTCATATTGAGAAAATATGACGCAACGCAACATGGCAATTTATTGCATTATGAAAATCTGAAGTTTCATTGTGAAATTATTGTGATCTATCCAGTGCACACTGCACAACACGGTATTTCCATGGCCCGCGCAGAATCACTGCGGTACACCATTGCACGCAACCTGTGCTTGAACAACATGGGTAACAACCCCATGCGAAAAAAACTGTTCTTCCCTTGGAAACATGGGTTTTCTCCAGTAGCATGAGAAGCCGCTTCAAATTGGTGTAACCGGCTTTGAA
>CANFMK010000186.1 GCA_947448325.1 Comamonadaceae bacterium | reverse complement strand
CTGGCGGTCTTCCATGGCCATCACCGCTTCCAAGCTGCCCATGTCCAGGCTGTGGCCCAGTGCTTCTTTGGTCAGCCGCAAACCCAAGGGGTTGGTGCGCAGCATGTCTTGGGCCAGGGCTTGCGCTTCGGCGTGCAAGGCGTCCAAGTCGGCGACCATGCTCACCAGACCCAAGTTGTGCGCGCGCTGCGCGTCCATGAAGCGCCCCGTGAGCAGGTATTGCGCCGCCACCGAACTGCCCACCATGCGCGGCAAAAAGTAACTCACCCCCATGTCGCAACCGGTCAGGCCAATGCGCAAGAAAGACGCGTTCATGCGCGCATCGGGCGTGGCCAGGCGGATGTCGCTGGCCAGCGCCAGCGCAAAACCGCCGCCACTGGCGGCCCCTTGCACCACGCTGATGATGGGCTGCGGACAGCGGCGCATGGCGATCATGATGTCGCGGATGCTGTACTGCACGTCCATCATCTCGGCTGCGCCCACGGCTTTGCCAGGGGTTTGCTCTTTCAAATCCAGCCCGGCGCAAAAGCTGTTGCCCGCGCCTTGCAAAATCACCACGCGAATGTCTTTGCGCCGAGACAAGCCCTGAAAGCATTCACGCAAGGCGGTGGCGAGTGCCGGGTTCAGCGCATTGAGGCGCTCGGGCCGGTTCATGGTGAGCCGCATCACGCCGCCCTGCTCTTGAATATCGAGAATGTCTTGCATGGTGCCTCCAAACGAAGGCCCATTCTCCACCGCCCAAACCGCCCTGACCTGTCACCCGCAGGCCACAGGCCCGTCGGTCACCGCCAAGGCCTCAGTACGTTTTGTAAGGCAAGAACTTGCCCGACAGCACCACGTTCACCCGGTCGCCCTTGGGGTCGGGCTGGCGCACGATGTCCATGGAAAAGTCGATGGCGCTCATGATGCCGTCGCCAAACTCTTCGTGGATCAGCTCTTTGATGGTGCTGCCATACACGCTGACGATTTCATACCAGCGGTAAATCAAAGGGTCGGTCGGCACGGGGGTGGGCAAAGAGCCTTTGTAGGGCACCACTTGCAGCCATTTGATTTCTTCAGCGGTGAGGCTGAAAATTTTGCCAATGATCTTGGCTTGTTTGGCGTCAAACGTCATCTGGCCCAGGCAACCGGCCGTCACCCATTCTTTGGACAGACCGACTTTGTCGGCCACGTCGCTCCACTTGATGCCTTTGGACACTTTGGTGGAGATGATTTTTTCAGTCACGTCTAAACGGTTCATAAAAGACCTCTTGAGGGGTTGTTAAAAATTGAAAACCAAGGCGCCGGTGTCAATGCGCTTTGGCACGAGAAACCAGAAAATCGACAATGTGATTGCGCAGGTCGTAATAACCCGGCAAGTGGTGCAACTGCGCACGGGTACGCTGGCGCGGCAGCGGATTGACCACCACTTCGGCCAGGCCGCCGGGCACATACTGTCCATCGGTTTCGTTGCCGTTGCTCATGAGCAAAATGCGGTCCGACAGCAAGATCGCTTCGTCCACATCGTGGGTGATCATGAAGACGGTTTGCTGGGTTTGACGCACGATGGTCATCAACTCGTCTTGGATGGTGCCGCGCGTCAGCGCATCCAGCGCGCCAAAGGGCTCGTCCAACAACAGCATCTTGGGCTGGATCGCAAACGCGCGGGCGATGCCCACGCGCTGCTTCATGCCGCCAGAGAGTTGGCTGGGTTTTTTGTCGATCGCGGGCAGCAAGCCCACCATGTCCACGTGCTTTTCTACGTGGACATTGATCTGCGGTGTCTTCCATTCGGGCCACTTGGACTGCACGGCAAACGCGATGTTTTGCCGCACCGTGAGCCAGGGCATCAGCGCGTGACTTTGAAACACCACGCCACGCTCCAAGCTGGGCCCAGCGATCTCGCGCCCGTCCATGAAGGCGTGGCCTTCGGTAGCCGTGTCCAGCCCCGCCAACACATTCAAGATGGTGGTCTTGCCGCACCCCGAGTGACCGATGATGCAGACAAACTCGCCTTGATCGAGCGTGAAAGACACGTCTGCAAACACCGGCTTGTCGCTTTGATAGGCCTTGCCCAGTTTTTCTATTTTCAAAAAGCCTGCCAAGGCGGCGCCATTACTCGACATAGGTCACCGCCTTTTGCAACTGCGCAAACGCCAAGTCCAGCAACATGCCAACCACGCCGATCACCAGCACCGCAAAAATCACGTTCACCAGCGACAGGTTGTTCCACTCGTTCCAGACAAAGTAGCCCACGCCGGTGCCGCCCACCAGCATTTCAGCGGCCACGATCACCAGCCAGGCAATGCCCATGCTGATGCGCATGCCGGTCACGATCGTGGGCGCAGCGGCCGGCAAGATCACCCGGAAGGCTTTGCGCAAGGGCTTGACTTCGAGCGTGCTGGCCACGTTGAGCCATTCGCGCTTGACCGATGAAACACCGAAAGCGGTGTTGATCAGCATCGGCCAGACCGAGCAAATGAAGATCACAAAGATGCCGCTGACTTGCGAGTCCTTGAGTGTGTACAAGGCCAAGGGCATCCAGGCCAAGGGGCTGATGGGTTTGAGCACCTGAATAAAAGGATCAAAAGCTTTGCGCAACAGCGGCGACATGCCGATCATGAAGCCCACGGGCAGTGCCACGAGGACCGCCAAGAAAAAGCCCACGCCCACGCGCGCCAACGAATGCGCCAGTTGAATGCCAATGCCTTTGTCGTTCGGGCCTTTGTCGTAAAACGGATCGGCCAGATGCCCCAAGATGGCCTTGCCCACTTCGATAGGCGGCGGAAAGCCCGTGCTTTTGACGGCGCCGGGGTCCTTGCCCATCATTTTTTGGTACTCGATCTCTTCGGCCGTCATGCCCGCTTTGGCTGCGCCTCCCACGGAGGGAGACGTGGCCGCCAACTGCCATGTCCCCACAAAAACCAAGAACATGAGCAAGGAGACCAGGGCCGCTCTGAAATTGAGCGAAGAGGTTTTCATGGTGGCTCAACCCATCTTGTGGATGGCAAAGCCCTTGAGGTATTCCTCGGGCTTGGCGGCATCAAAGGCTTTGCCCATGATGGTGTGCTTGGTGTAGCTGGCGCCTGCGGTGAACGGCTGGCCCAGGTCCTTCATGTGCTTGCGCGCGTCGGTGATCAAGAACACCTTTTCGGCAATTTGTTTGTAGTTCACATCGCCCTTGATGTAACCCCAGCGCTTCATTTGCGTGAGCATCCACACCGCCATGCTTTGCCAAGGCATGGGGTCAAAGTCGGCGCGATCGGGCACGTTCATGACCTTGCCCAGGCCGTCGGCAAACTTGCCGGTCAAGACCTGGCTGAGCACCGCCTCGGGTTGGTTCAGGTACTGCGCAGGTGAAATCACCTTGGCGATCAGCTCACGGTTACCCGGCAAACGGGCCATGGCCGCCGCTGTCAGCACCGCGCGGTACAGCGCCGCAAACGTATTGGGGTTCTTTTGAATGAACTCGGTGCTGGTGCCAAAGGCGCAGCAGGGATGGCCGTTCCACAGGTCCTTGGTCAGCATGTGGATGAAGCCGACTTCGTCAAACACCGCACGTTGGTTGAACGGATCTGGGCCCAAGAAACCGTCGATGTTGCCGGCGCGCAAGTTCGCCACCATCTCGGCCGGTGGGATCACGCGGATCTGCACATCGGTGTCGGGGTTGATGCCGTTTTCGGCCAGGTAGTAGCGCAGCAAGAAGTTGTGCATCGAGTAATCAAACGGCACACCGAACTTGAAGCCCTTCCAGTTCTTCGGGTCGCGGTTGTCTTTGTGCTTCATGGCCAAGGTGATGGCCTGGCCGTTGATGTTTTGGATGGTGGCCACGTTCATCGGCGTGGCGTTGGCGCCCAGGCCCATGCTGATGGCCAAGGGCATGGGCGACAAAAAGTGCGACGCGTCGTACTCTTTGTTGATCATCTTGTCGCGCACCAAGGCCCAGCCGGCTGTCTTGGTCACTTCGACCGTCAAGCCTTGCTTGCTGTAAAAGCCCAAGGGGTGCGCCATGATGAGGGGCGTGGCGCAAGTGATCGGGATGAAACCGATCTTCAAATTGGTTTTTTCCAGCGGCCCTTTTTCTTGCGCCATGGCCTGCAAACTGGCCATGGGCAAGACACTGGCGATGGCCGCCATGGCGGTCTTTTTACCCACCGCGCGCAAGAACAGGCGGCGCTCTTGATCTTGGGGGAACAGGGCCTTGACCAAGGTCGCTTCAATGAAGGCTTGGCTGTAGGCTTCGAATTCGGCGGTTTCAGAGCGTGCACGCAGTTGCGCTGCGGCCGCATCGGCCACCCCTTCGGCGTGATGGTCTGCGGGTCTGTGGTCACGTCCGCAGCTGCACTTGAGCATCAAGGGACGATCGGCGTTGTAGGGATCAAAGAACTCAGACATGGCAACCTCATTCAGGGAAGATGAGGTGAATGAGCAATCTACGGGCCAGGTCGTGAAACGACCGGGCTACTACTTTTGCGCCTAATTTATGACTGGGCAGTATTCAGTGCACTGGAGGCCCTGCACATGCACTGAAATAAATCACCCAAAACCGTGCGCCGCATCCAAATGGTGCACGCCTTGAGTGCGCGCGCCCCAAAGGCGGCGCCCACTCAGGCGGCTTCTTTGTAGAAAAAGCCGCTGTGGACCTTGCGCGGCGCCAAAGGCGCCACAGCCCGGGTGATGGCACCAATGTGGTCGGGCGTGGTGCCACAGCAGCCGCCGACGATGTTGACCAACCCTTCTGTGGCGAACTCATGCAGCAATCGGCTGGTGACCTCAGGGGTTTCGTCAAAACCCGTGTCGCTCATCGGGTTGGGCAAACCGGCGTTGGGGTAGCAACTGATGAAGGTGTCACCCGCCACCTTGTTCAGTTCTTGAATATAGGGGCGCATCAGCGTCGCGCCCAGGGCGCAGTTCAGGCCAATGGCCAGGGGCTGGGCGTGGCGCACGCTGTGCCAAAACGCGGTGACGGTTTGCCCACTCAAAATGCGGCCCGAAGCGTCGGTCACGGTGCCGCTGATGATCAAAGGCAGGCGCTGACCACTGGCTTCAAAAAACTCGTCGATGGCAAACAAGGCCGCTTTGGCGTTGAGCGTGTCGAAAATGGTTTCCACCAGCAACACGTCGGCACCGCCTTCAACCAGCGCCTCGACCTGTTCGTAATACGCAGCGCGCAGCTCTTCAAAGGTG
>CANFMK010000185.1 GCA_947448325.1 Comamonadaceae bacterium | reverse complement strand
CAGGCGCCGTTCCAACCTGCCCCGCTCAAGTCGGCAGCTCGTCGCCCACAATCGGCCCCGTCCCGCTGAAGCGCTCCAGCGCCAGGTAAATCACCGGTGTGATGTACAGGGTCACCGCTTGCGAAAACACCAAACCGCCAACCACAGCCAGTCCCAAGGGTTGACGCAGCTCTGCACCGGCGCCCAGACCCAACGCAATCGGCAGCGCACCCATCAAGGCGGCAATCGAGGTCATCATGATCGGGCGAAAGCGCAAGATGCAGGCTTCGCGGATGGCTTGCGCTGGCGTCATGCCCTCGTGGCGCTGAGCCTCCAATGCAAAGTCGATCATCATGATGGCGTTCTTTTTGACGATACCGATCAGCAGCAAAATGCCGATGGTCGCGATCAGCGTCAGATCTTGGCCAAAAATCATCAAGGTGCCCAAAGCCCCAATCGCGGCAGAAGGCAGGCCGGCAAAGATAGTGATCGGGTGGATGTAGCTTTCATACAGCACGCCCAGCAGCACATAAATCACCAGCAAGGCCGAGATGATCAAGATGCTTTGGCTGCCCTGCGAATTTTTGAACACCGCCGCATCGCCGCCATAGGTGCGGATGATGGAGCTGGGCAATTGAATCGCTTCGACCGCCTGCTCCAGTTGGTTGGTGGCATCGCCCAAGGCGGCGCCGGGCGCCAGGTTGAAGGATACGGTGACGGCTTGCAACTGCCCCACGTGGTTGATCGAGGTGGGGCCCACGGTGCGCGAAACCGTGGCGAACGCCGACATGGGCACCAGGCTGCCGTTGCTGGAGCGTACATAAATACTGTCCAGCGCCGACTCATCGCGTTTGGCTTCGGGACTGACTTCCATGATCACCTGGTAGCTGTCGGTGGCCAAGTACATGGTGGAGACTTGCCGCTCACCAAAGGCACTGAACAAGGCGGTGCGCACCGATTCGACCGACACGCCCAAGGTGTTGGCGCGGTCGCGGTTGATTTGGATGTCCGCCTGCAGACCGCGCAATTGCGCGTCACTGGTGATGTCTCTGAAGATGGGGTTGGCGCGCATTTTTTCTTGCAGCTTGCCAGCCCATTGATTGAGTTCGCCCGCTTTCACGCTTTGCAAAATGTATTGGTAGCGCGCCTTGCTCTGGCGTCCACCCAATTGCAAGTTTTGCACGGGTCGCATGAACACGTTGAGACCGGCCACGCCGCGCAGTTTTTTGCGCAGATCTTCGACCACCACTTTCATCGGTTTGCGTTCGTTTTGCGGCTTCAAGGTGATGAACATGCGCCCTGAGTTTTGTCCACCGACACCGCCATTGAAGGAGTTGACAGCTGCCACATTCGGGTCTTTGCGAAAAATCGCTGCGGCTTTTTCTTGCAAGCCAATCATGGCTTCGAAGGAAATATCTTCTGGGCCTTCAGTCGTCACTTGAATTTGCCCAATGTCTTCTTCGGGGAAAAAGCCTTTAGGGATCACCGTCAGCATCCAGGCGGTGATGCCGAAGGTGGCCACTGCAATCACCAAGATGAATTTGCTGTGACGCAGCGCCAAATCCAGTGAGCGGGTATAGCCGGACAGCAAGGCATCAAAGCCTTTTTCAAACTGGCGCACCAACCAGCCTGGCGGTTTTTTGTGCGCTTCATCGGTCAGGTAACGGCTGGCCAACATGGGTACCAGGGTCAACGAGACAAAGGCCGACACGGCGATCGACAAACCCACCACCACAGCGAATTCATGGAACAGCAACCCGATCACGCCAGGCATGAAGAAAATCGGAATGAAAACGGCCACCAAGGAGGTGGAAATGGAGATGATGGTGAAGCCCACTTCACGCGCGCCGCGCAGCGCGGCTTTGAAGGGCGGCATACCGTCTTCCACATGTCGGATGATGTTTTCAAGCACCACAATCGCATCGTCCACCACCAAGCCCACCGCCAGGGTCAGGCCCAAGAGCGAGATGTTGTCCAGGCTGTAGTTCAGGCCCCAGAGCAAGGCCACCGCGCCCACCAGCGAGACCGGTAGCGACAGAGCAGGGATGGCGGTGGCGACAAAGCGGCGCAAGAACAAGAAGATCACCAACACCACCAACATGATGGTGCCGATCAGGGTCAGGCTCACGTCTTCCAAGGCATGGCGGATCGACACCGAACGGTCGTTCACAGGCGTCAGCGACACTGACTCGGGCATTTGCGTTTTCAACTCGGGCAGGGCTTGGTTCACCGCGTCGACCACTTTGACGGTGTTGGCGCCAGGCTGGCGCTGGATCGCCAGGGTGATGGAGTTTTCGCCGTTCAGAGTGGCCCAGGTCTTGATGACCTCAACACTGTCCTGCACCCGGGCCACATCGCGCAAACGCACCGGCACGCCGCCTTTGTTGCTGATGATCAGGTCGGCAAACTCACGCGCCGAGCTCATTTGTTTGTTGGCTTGCAGCACCAGGGTTTGCTGCGGTCCGTCAAAGGTACCCGCTGGGGTGTTGACGTTGGCCGCTTTGAGCGCAGCGCTCAATTCGTCCAGGCCAATGTTGCGCGCTGCCAGGGCGGCGGGCTCGACCCGCACCCGCACCGCAAAGCGCTTGGCACCATAAATATTGACCTGGGCCACGCCGTCGATGGTCGACAAGGTGGGCGAGATCAGGTGTTCTGCATAGTCCTGCAATTCAGCCTGCGTCAAGGACGGCGAACGCAGTGAAATCAACAACACCGGCGCATCCGCCGGGTTGACCTTGCGGTACGACGGCGGAATGGTCATGTCGATCGGTAAGGTGCGCTGTGCGCGCAACAGCGCGGCCTGCACATCCAGTGAGGCCGCATCGATGTTGCGGCTCTCAATGAACTCCAGCGTGATCGAGGTGCTGCCCAAGGTGCTGGTGGAGCTGATGACTTTCAGGCCGGGAATGGTTTGAAATTGCTTTTCCAGCGGCAAGGCCACAGAACTGGCCATGGTTTCCGGGTTGGCCCCGGCCAGCACCGCAGACACGTTGATCACTGGCGTGTCGTAACTGGGCAGAGCGGCGACAGGGATGTTTTTGTAGCCAATGACGCCGGCCAACACGATGGCGGTGTTCAGCAACACCGTCATCACTGGGCGGCGGATGAAGAGCTCAGAGAAGTTCATGCGTGAGCGCCTGTCAGATTATTTGGCAGGAGCCGGTGCTGCGGGCGCAGCGGTTGGAGCCGCATTGGGCGTGCCGGGTGCGGCAGGGTTGGCCGCAGGCGCCGCGTCGGGTTTGCCTGCGCTGCCGGGCTCTTTGTTTTCTTTGGGCCGCTCCACAACTTTCACACCGGGGCGCAGGTTTTGTTTGCCATCGACCACCAGCACATCGTTCTCTTGCACGCCGGTGACGGCCGCTTCAGGTCCCGCAGAGAACACCATCTTGATCGGTCGCACCACCGCTTTGCCCTCTTCCACCACATACACAATGGGACCGCGCACGCTTTGGATGATGGCCGCTTGGGGGATCACCAAGGCATCTTCAATTTTCTTGGTGGTCAGACCGACGTTGACAAACAGCCCGGGCCACAGCTTGCTGTCTTTGTTGTTGAACACGGCTTTGAGTTTGACCGTGCCCGAGGCAGGGTCGACCGCGTTGTCGACAAATTGCAGTTTGCCGATCATGGGTTTTTTGTCTTCAGGCAAGGTGGCGGTGACCTTGACTTGTTCCGTGCTGTTGGCGGCGGCTAAAAAGTCGGCCAAATCACGCTGCGGCAAATTGAAAGACACGGCAATCGGGTTGACTTGCACCACGTTGGCCAGCACGGTGACGTTGGCTTGCACAATCGAGCCTGCCGGGGTGTTGATCACGCCGGTGCGTCCGGCATGCGGCGAGGTGATCTTGCCGTAGGACAAAGCCACTTGCGCGGCTTGGACTGCGGCGGTGTCTGCAGCCACGACCGCTGCATTGGAGTCGACCAGGGTTTGCGCGGTGTCCACTGCCGCACCCGAGACAAAGTTTTGCGCCACCAATTCGTGGCTGCGGGTCAGTTGGCGTTTGGCATCGGCCAGCGCGGCTTGGTCTTTGGCCAGTTGGGCTTTGGCCTTGGCCAGATTGGTTTCATCGGTGCGGGTGTCCAAGGTGAACAAGAGGTCGCCCTTGTTGACGAACTGGCCTTCTTTGAAATGCACTTGGGTGACGGCGCTGGTGACTTGCGCGCGAATGTCGACGCTGGCCAAGGAGATGGCCGAACCCACCGCTTTGAGCACCACAGGCACGTCACGCTTTTCAACTTTGACCGTGACCACACTCACCACGGGGGCCGGGGTTGCACCGGCTGCTGGTGCGGGGGTGGGCCCTGGTGGGGTCGCTGTGTTGGCGGCGGGCGCCGTGGTCGCCGGACTGGGGGCGGAAGCGTTGTCTGAAGGGGTTTTGGGAGAACAAGCCATCAAACCCAAAGTGAGTGAGATACCCCCAACCGTGAGCGATGCCATCTGGGCTGGCCAACGAGCAACAAAATTCATGTGATTCATGTTCCGAAAGAGAGTCGCCCAGCGGGACTTGCCCAAGAGCATAAAGTTAGGAGTTGGAAGCAACTTGTGCCACTTTAGTTGATTTGCGTATTTTTATGTAAATTTTGCAAATAGCCCAACTTTACCTTCAATTTCGCGCGGGGCTTGTCACCCGAAAGCGATGGTGAGAACGGGGTCGTGGCATGATGCGGCAACTTTGAACGACAGGAATGATTGCCATGCACCTTTTTCAATTCACCCGCCGCACCCTGACCCAAGCCGCAGTCCTGGCTGTGGTGTTCTCAACTGCCATGGGGGCCCAAGCTCAAACCACTTGGCCAACCAAACCGGTCAAAATCGTGGTGCCCTTCGCCCCTGGCGGCACGACCGACATTCTGGCCCGCGCCGTGGCCCCCGAATTGTCCAAAGCCTTCGGCCAGCAGTTCGTGGTGGAAAACAAGGCGGGTGCGGGTGGCAACGTGGGGGCTGAAATGGTCGCCAAATCGGCGCCTGACGGCTATACCATCTTGATGGGCACGGTGGGCACGCATGGCATCAACCGTGCGCTGTACCCCAAGCTGCCTTATGACCCCTTCAAGGACTTCGCACCGATCACGCTGGTGGCGGCCGTGCCCAATGTGATGGTGGTGAACACCGACAAGGCCAAAGCGATGAACATCAACACGGTCAACGATTTCATCAAAGCCGCCAAAGCCCGTCCAGGCCAATTCAACAT
>CANFMK010000184.1 GCA_947448325.1 Comamonadaceae bacterium | reverse complement strand
GGCGCGGTGGTAGAAGTCAATGCGGGACCCAGTTTGCTGATGCACCTGAACCCAGCCTCGGGCAAAGCCCAGCAAGTCGGGGAAGCGATTGCACAGCATTTGTTTCCTAGCGACGAAGCCGGTCGCATTCCGGTTGTCGGTTTGATGGGCCACGGTGACACCACTGGCCCCGCCAAATTGGTTGCCTGGCTGTTGCATCTCAAAGGCTTGCAAACCGGTTTGGCATGCGCATGCGGTTTGTTTTTAGGCAATCGCCGATTGCAAAAAAAGAGTGCCATGGATTGGGCCACAGCCCAGCGCTTGCTGATCAATCGCGCAGCCCAAGCTGCAGTCTTTGAAAGTACTGCACGCCACTTGCTGACCGAAGGCTTGCCTTATGACCGCTGCCAAGTGGGCATCGTCACCAGCATGCCACCGGCCGAAGGTCTGCAAGACCTCTATGTGCTCACCGACGACCAAATGCCCGGTTTTGTGCGCACCCAAATTGATGTGGTCTTGCCCACCGGCTCAGCCGTCTTGAATGCGCAAGACCCTGAAGTCGTGGCCTTGGCCCAATACAGCGACGGTGAAGTGATTTACTACGCGCAAGACGAACACAATCCAACTGTGCAAGCGCATCGCGCGGCAGAGGGCAAAGTGGTCTTTTCCCGTCAAGACCAGGTGATCTGGGCGCAAGGCACGCAAGAAACCGAGGTCTTCAGCTTGGCGGCCTCCACCACCAGCAAGATTCTCAAAACACACCATTTGTCGCGCGACGATTTACTGGCCGCAGCCAGCGCCGCTTGGGCGTTGGATATTTCCAAAGACTTGATCCGTGCCGGGGTCAAGAGTTTTGGTCAAAGTCCAACCACCCATTGAGCGCGCGACACGTTTAAATACAGGTACATCGGTTCATGGAAGTTTCAAGAATTCGCGCACTGCGGGGCCCCAACTTGTGGAGCCGCCATACCGCCATCGAAGCCATCGTCACCTGCACCACGCCCGACAGGGACATTGCGCCCGGAAGCCCTTTCGAAAAGCAGTTGCGCCGAATTTTTCCTGCATTGGCATTCATTGAAGGCGTCAGAAACGGCCAACAATCGAGCATGGCCCATGCATTGGAAAAAGTCACCCTGGGCTTACAGGCCCAGGCGGGTTGCCCAGTCACCTTCAGTCGCACCACCGCGACGCAAGAGCCTGGTGTGTACCAAGTGGTGGTGCAGTACACCGAAGAGTCGGTAGGCCGCTTGGCCTTGGAATTGGCGCAGCAATTGTGTAGCGCAGCCAAACAAGGCATCGCCTTTGATCTGGCGGCGGCATTGGCCCAACTCAGCGAACTGGACGAAGACGTGCGCTTAGGGCCCTCGACGGGCTCGATAGTCGACGCCGCTGTGGCCAGAGGCATTCCCTATCGCCGATTGACCGATGGCAGCCTGGTTCAATTCGGTTGGGGTTCCAAGCAACGTCGCATTCAGGCGGCCGAAATCGACAGTACCAGCGCGATTGCCGAGTCGATCGCACAAGACAAAGATTTGACCAAATCGCTGCTCTTGGCTGCTGGTGTACCAGTACCGATCGGACGCCCCGCCAAAGACTTAGAAACCGCGTGGTCCATCGCCGAAGAAATAGGCATGCCCGTGGTAGTCAAGCCGCAAGACGGCAACCAAGGCAAAGGGGTCACCGTCAACATCGTGGACCGCGAACACTTTGAGTTGGCCTACGAGGCCGCATCCCACTATGGCGAGGTCATGGTGGAGAAATTTCTGCCCGGTCATGATTATCGATTGCTGGTGGTAGGCAACAAATTGGTGGCCGCAGCACGCCGTGAACCCCCCTTGGTGGTGGGCGATGGCGTGCACACGGTGCAAGAACTGGTGAACTTGGTGAATGCCGACCCCCGACGCGGTGACGGTCATTCCACCTCGCTGACCAAAATCAAATTCGATGCCATTGCCATTGCCCGACTCGAACAACAAGAACTCAAACCTGAATCGGTACCCGAAAAAGGTCGCCGCGTCATTTTGCGCAACAACGCCAACCTGTCCACCGGGGGCACCGCCACCGACGTGACCGACGAGGTTCATCCCGAAGTAGCGGCCCGGGTGATCGCTGCGGCGCAAATGGTCGGCGTAGACATCTGCGGCGTGGACGTCGTGTCTGAATCGGTGCTGCGCCCCCTGGAAGAGCAAAGTGGCGGCATTGTCGAAGTGAATGCCGCCCCCGGACTGCGCATGCACATCAGCCCTTCGTTTGGCAAAGGCCGCAACGTGGGCAAAGCCGTGATCGAAAGCATGTTCAAGCCCCAAGACGATGGCCGCATTCCGGTGATTGCCGTCACGGGCACCAACGGCAAAACCACCACCGTGCGTTTAACGTCACACCTTCTCAAAACACAAGGCCTGCGCGTCGGCATGACCAATACCGATGGTGTCTACGTCAATGGCAGGCAAATCGACGACGGCGATTGCAGCGGCCCGCGCAGTGCGCGCAATGTGTTGATGCACCCAGACGTCGATGCCGCCGTTTTTGAAACTGCCCGCGGTGGTTTGCTGCGCGAAGGCTTGGCTTTTGACAAATGCCAAGTGGCCATCGTGACCAATTTAGGTTCAGGTGATCATTTGGGCCTGAACTACATCACCACGCTCGAAGACCTGATGGTCCTCAAACGGGTGATTGTGCTCAATGTGGCTGCCGATGGCATGGCGGTGCTCAATGCCACCGACCCCGCTGTGGTGGCCATGGCCAAACACTGTCAGGGCAGCGTCACTTTCTTTGCCTTGGACCCCCATCATCCTGTATTGGCGACACACCGCGCCCAAGGCAAACGGGTGGTTTTCGTTGAAAACAATCACATCGTGGCGCAAGAAGGCAAAAAGGTTTTTCGCATCGACTTGCAAAATGTCCCGCTCACACGCCAAGGTCAAATTGGTTTTCAAACTGAAAACGTCATGGCCTCGGTCGCTGCCGCATGGGCGGTGAATGTCTCTTGGGACCATATCAGCGAAGGTTTGGCAACCTTCATTTCCGATGTCCAAGGCGTGCCTGGGCGCTTTAATTTATTCGAATACCGTGGCGCCACCGTGATTGCTGACTATGGTCACAACCCCGACGCCATCCAGGCCTTGGTGAATGCGGTCGACAATATACCCGCTGCCAAACGCACTGTGGTCATCAGCGGCGCCGGTGATCGACGCGATCAGGACATCCGCGATCAAACCAAAATTTTGGGCCATGCTTTTGATGAAGTGGTGCTTTACGAAGACGCTTGCCAACGCGGCCGTGAAGACGGCGAAGTCTTATCTTTGCTGCGCGAAGGTTTACAAGGTGCCCAACGCACCCAGCACATTCAGGAAATTCGCGGTGAATTCAAAGCCATCGACACCGCCATGGACCGTCTGCAAGCAGGCGAGCTTTGCTTGATCTTGATTGACCAGGTGGAAGAAGCTTTGGCCTACATCGGCCAGAAAGTCAAAGCGGCGAGCTAAAGCCGGTCCAGGCCATCACGGCCAAACCGCAGAAGGCAAAAGTCGCTTGCCACATGATCAAGCGCCGCCATGTGGGAGGCTGGCTTTCGACTTGGCGGTACACGATATCGCCGACCCACAAAGACAGCATCACAGACAAGCCCATGCCCAATAGGTTGATCCACGGCGCTTGCCAGGCCGCATAAAACCATAGCGCGCTGACCATCAAACTGACAGCGAAATGGGCTAAAAATATCGAATACGACTGCTGCGCCAGATGGGCGACAGCTCGGGACAGGAAGCGGGTAGCTGCGTTCCCCGCAGGAGTTGCTGCCACATGAGGCCAAGCCGCCAACAACAAGGCGATGATCCAAGCCAAAGCCATGCGCAAGCGCGGCTCCAGCCAAAAAGCCACAAAACCGAGCATGAAAATAATGCCCCAACCTTTGAGTGTGATGCGACTCAAACGCACCCGGTATGCCATCATACCCAAGCCATAAGAACCCAAAAAATACAAGCCCTCCACGTCCATATTGACTTGGCGGTTCCACCACATCAGAGACATGGTGGCCAAGCCAAACCACAGCCACAACATCAGACTGCGCAGCTTCCATTGGGGCTGCCAGCGTTTCAATTGTCCGGCAAGCCATACGCTTGCCAATGCGATCGCAAACAACTGAAAATCAATGGACACGTACCAAATGCCCGCAGACAAGGCCTGCACACCCAACAAGTCCTGCAACAACAACATGTGCACCACCATGCTCCACAGACTGGGGGGCTGCGACAAAGAAGAATGTGGAAACCAAGGCCTGACCAAAGCCGTCACGATCACTGTGAATGTGAGTGCCGCCATCAAGGGCGTTGCCAAGCGCAAAAAACGCTTGCTCAATAACCCAGACACTGAGAAAGACAAGGGCAAGTGCTGAGCCTGCACAGGGACTGCGCGAAGTAATTGACCCGCCGTGAGAAAGCCCCCCACCACCAAGAAAGCCTGCACCGCCAAACGACCATGGTTGAAGAGCACGGCCAGTTGCGGGGGTGCTGAGAGCAATACCCGATCAAACATCGGGCTGTACACCGAGAGATGGTGCAAAACAATCATCAAGCATCCCAAGGCTTTGATGGCATCCAGCAAAAACCAACGGCCTCCATCACTGGAGGCCGTCAGGGTGGACACAGGTTGCGAGGTGTTCAAGGCAAAAACCGTTGGGCATGGATGCGCCATCAGCGCATCATGCCCCTGTCCTCACAAAGCCAAACGCGTGCGCGCCACCATGTACTGGCTGCGCATTTTGGCGACCAATTCGGCCGTGCTGACCACGGCGTTGATGGCACCGATACCTTGACCGCAGCCCCAGATGTCTTTCCAAGCCTTTTTGGCATCGCCACCGAAATTCATTTTGGAGGGGTCTGATTCAGGCAGGTTTTCAGGATCCAAACCAGCAGCGCGAATGGACGGTGCCAGGTAGTTGCCATGCACACCGGTGAACAAATTGCTGTAGACAATATCGTCTGAGTTGCTGTCCACGATGGCTTGCTTGTAGCCCTCGGCCGCACGCGCTTCGTGAGTGGCAATGAAGGCTGAACCGATATAAGCAAAGTCAGCGCCCATGGCCTGGGCCGCCAAAATCGCATCCCCGGTGGCAATCGAACCCGACAATGCGACCGGGCCGTTGAACCATTGGCGAATTTCTTGGATCAAAGCGAATGGACTCTTCACACCCGCATG
>CANFMK010000183.1 GCA_947448325.1 Comamonadaceae bacterium | reverse complement strand
GGTCACAAGATCTACGCGGCTTTTCCCTATGACCCGGGACTGGCTGGCGCGAACTGGGGCACTTGGAAGTTCACTGATTCTTTGATTCGAGATCCGCTGGCGCTGAACACCATTTTCAGCGTTCCCCCCAGCCCGGTGGACCCGCTCAAAGACAATATCGCGCAACGCTTGGCGCTGTTCAGCGCCACCAACGACATCTACCGTGAATCGGGTTGGTCGCTGATGGTGCCGCCCGGTCAAGACAACCCGGTCAACTTGGCCCCGCTGCGCGCACGCGGCGCCAAAATGGTGCTGTACCACGGGGTGGCCGATGCCATTTTCTCGGCCGAAGACACGCGTCAATGGGTGGAGCGCGTGGGCACCGCCACTGGCCAACCCGCCACCGACTTTGCCCGCTACTTCCCTGTGCCCGGCATGAACCACTGCAGCGCTGGCCTGTCCACCGATCAGTTTGATTTGCTCACACCCCTGGTGCAATGGGTGGAGCAGGGCGTAGCCCCGCAAGCGGTGACCGCGCAAGTCCGTGGCGCGGGCAATCCAGGGGGTGTGAACACCGAATTGCCTGCCGACTGGTCGGTCAAGCGTTCGCGCCCCTTGTGTGCCTACCCCACGGTGGCCACCTACAACGGCAGCGGCTCGCTGGAAGAGGCGCGCAACTTCTCATGCAAATGAGTTTTCCTACCCGTGCAGACAGAAGGTTCAACATGATTTCTTTGAAATTGAACGTGACGGTACTGGCTCTGTGCGCGGCCAGCGCCCCCGTGTGGTCGCAAACCACCGACTGCGCAGGTTTTGCGGCCGCAGCCAAGTCGGGCATGCGTTTGACCACGGAACTGATCGCGGGCGACATGGTGCGGCCCCCTGGCGCACAAGCGGGCCCGCTGTTGGTTGCGCATTGCAAAGTCACGGGCCGCATGGATGAGCGCATGGGCCAAGACGGCAAGCCTTACCACATTGGTTTTGAGCTGCGCTTGCCCACCGCCTGGAACGGGCGTTTTTTGTACCAAGGCGGTGGCGGTAACGACGGCGTGGTGCGTCCGGCCATTGGGCCGCAAGCCGCACCGGGTTATGCCTTGAACCGAGGCTTTGCCGTGGCTACCACCGATGCCGGTCACCAAAGCCCGACCGCCGATTTTGGGTTTGACCCGATTGCTCGCACCGACAACGCCTACAACGCCCACGACAAAGTGGCGGTCACGGCCAAGGACTTGATCCGCCAGTTCTACAGCAAACCGGTCGACAAGTCCTATTTCATCGGTTGCTCCGGCGGTGGGCGCCAGGGCATGATGTTCACCCAGCGCTTTCCCCAGCATTTCGATGGCGTGATCGCCATGGCTCCGGCCATGCGCGTCTCCAAAGGCGCGACCATCGCGGCCGCTTGGGACACCCAAGCATTGCAGGCGATTGCGCCTGTTGCGCCAGAGGGTCACAAGGCGCTCAGTCAAGCTTTGAGCGATGGCGATTTGGATGTGCTGAGCAAAGGCATTCTCAACGCCTGTGACGCTTTGGACGGCTTGGTCGATGGCATGGTTTCTAACCCCGCTGCCTGCAAATTCGATGTGAGCCAATTGCAGTGCAAAGCGGCCAAAGAAGACAGTTGCTTGGCGCCACAGCAAGTCTCAGCCCTGAAAAAAATGGTGCAAGGCCCTCGCAACAGCGCCGGGCAACCGCTGTACTTCAGCTGGCCGTGGGACCCCGGTATGGGCCATCCGCAAAACGATTGGCGGATGTGGAAGCTGGGCAACGCGCCCACCGCCAAGGCCAATTCCCGCCATGTGTTCTTGATGGAAGACGCGCTGCAAGGCTACTTCGTCACACCACCCGACCGCAGCCTGAGCATTTACAAATTTGACTTTGACCGCGACCCTCAACGCATGGACGCGCATTCTTGGATTTTCAACACGGCGGACGATGTGCAGTTGGCAGGGTATCGTGCGCGCGGCGGCAAGTTGATGTTCATCCACGGTCTGGCCGATCCGATTTTCTCGGCAGACGAAATGGTGGACTATTACCAGCGTCTGCAAAAGCACCACGGCGCAGCCACTGCCGACCTGGCCCAATTGTTTTTGGTGCCCGGCATGGGCCACTGCCAAGGCGGCGCAGCCACGGACAGTATGGACGGCTTGGGCGCCTTGGTGGACTGGGTGGAAAAAGGCCAAGTGCCCACCCGCATCGAAGCCAAGGGCACGGCGGTGTTTCCGGGTCGCAGCAGACCGCTGTGCGCGTATCCGCAACATGCCCACTACAAGGGCTCGGGCGACACGCAAAACGCAGCCAACTTCACGTGCCAGTGAGCCTTTGACTTCAGGGTGTGCGTGCAATGAAATAATGGCCGGAGTTCCTTCTCACCCATTTTTATTTTGATGTCTCCTCGATCCAGCGTTTCTTCGGTGCAGCATGTGACGCTGGCTTGGTTTGCCATGGTCATGGGCTTGTGCGGTTTGTCCTTGGCCTGGCACCGTGCCCAACCCTGGTGGGGCCCGTGGGCAGTGCAGATATCGTGGCTCTTGGGCGTCATGGCGGCACTGACCCTGAGCATACTCATGCTCACGAGTGTGTACAAAGCCTGGCGTTTTCCAGTGGCTTGGCGTGAGGATCTTGCGCATCCGGTGCGCCATGTGTTTGTGGCTGCCGTGCCTTCATCTTTCATCTTGCTGTCCACCGTGATGGTCGCGCTGCAAGGGCCCCACCCTGTGGCGCAGGTCTTTTGGATGGGCGGCTCGGCCAGCTTGTTTGCCGTCACAGTCTGGGTGGCGCAGCGTTGGCTGCGCCCGGGGCTCAACGCTCAAGTGTTTTGGTCGGCCATGACGCCTGCATTGTTCATCCCCGTGGTGGGCAATGTCTTGCCAGCCTTGGCCGGTGTGGCCTTGGGACACGCTGAATGGGCCGCCATGCAGTACGGTTTGGCGGCTGTGCTATGGCCTGTGGCGCTCACCTTGGTGTGGGTGCGCATTGGCATGGTGGGCCTGTGGCCCGAGCGCATGTTGCCGGCCACTTTTGTCACCATCGCACCGCCCGCCGTGCTCGGTTTGTCAGGGGCCAATTTAGGCGCGCCCGACGGGGTGGTGCAGATGGCCTGGGCCGTAGCCCTGTTTTTCACGCTGTGGTCCATGGGCGTGGCTAGGCGATGCGCGGCGCAGCCCTTTGGCATGGCTTTTTGGGGTCTTTCTTTTCCCCTTGCGGCTTCGGCCTCTTTGTCGCTGCACTTGGTGCCCGATGCGCAGGTGGGCTGGGCATTGGCTTGGTTGATCGGGGTCAGCGCTGTGTTTGTGTGGTTGCTGTGGCGCACCTTCATGGGCTTGGTGCGGGGCGAATTGTTGCAACCTGAGTCTGTCTTGCACGTGAGGTCACACCCGCTGTGAACGTGACCAAGCTCAGCCTGTCACTTTTGGCCAATCGCTTTGAGGATTCGGGCGATTGCCCGCAGGCGCCGTTCCCGGTGCAATGGCGCTGAGCGGCCTGCTTGTGGGGCGCCCAAGGAGAACGCATGTATTTGACCGCCGGATTGCACCGTTCGTTGCAAAAGCATCCCGACAAAACGGCCACCGTCACGGGGGACCGCCGTCAGACTTTCCGGCAATTGGCCGATCGCGTCGCCCACACCGCAGGCGCATTGCAGGCCCTGGGTTTGAAGTCTGGTGAACGCCTTTCCATCTTGTCGCACAACAGCGACCGCATGATGGAGCTGCTCTTGGCCGGTTGGTGGGCCGGTTTGGTGGTCAACCCCATCAACACCCGCTGGTCGTCCGCAGAAGTCAGCTATGCGCTGCGAGATTGCGCCGCCAGTGCCTTGGCCGTGGACGATGCCTTGTGGCCCGTGGCCCAGTCTTTGGAGTCCGATCTGCCTGCACTGCGCCATCGTTTGTACATGGGGCAGCAAGCCACGCCCGAGGGTTATCAAAGTTCAGAAGCTCTGGTCCAACAAGCCCCAGCCGTCGAAGACGTGCGCAGTGCAAGCGACGCCTTGGCCGCCATCGTTTACACCGGTGGCACCACGGGCTTTCCCAAAGGGGTGATGCTCTCCCACGGCAATTTCTGGGCGTCTTTGGTCGGGCGCATGGCGGAGATCCCGAACCCGCCCGAATTTGTGACTTTGCTGACTTCGCCCATGTTCCATGTGGCGGGCCTGGGCCGTATGCTGGGCCAGACCATTGTGGGCGGCACCTGCGTCACCGTGCCAGTGTTCCAGCCTGCGGCAGTGGTCGACAAAATGGCGCAAGAAAAGGTCTCGGATTTGGTCATCGTGCCCAGCATGCTGCAAATGCTGCTGCAAAACGAGGGCTTCAACCCCCAACATTTACCCCACTTGCAGCGCATCTTGTGGGGTGCCGCGCCCATCACTGTGCCCTTGTTGCAGCGCGCCATGGCAACTTTTCCGAAGGTGGAATTCATCCACGCCTACGGCATGACCGAAACCGCTGCGTCCGTCTCGGTGCTGCGCCTGTCACACGATCCGGAGTTTCTGCGCAGCGAGCGCATCCGATCGGCCGGGCAAGCGGGCTTGTCTGCCGAAATCCGCATTGCCGATGAGCAAGGTCACGAAGTGCCCCGAGGCACGCCCGGCGAAATTTGGATTCGCGGCCCGATGGTGATGCAAGGCTATTGGGGACGACCGCAGGAGTCACAGCAAGCCGTGCAGGGCGGCTGGCTGCGCACTGGCGACGGTGGCACCATGGACGAGCAAGGCTTCTTGTACGTGATAGATCGCATCAAAGACATGGTCATCACCGGGGGTGAGAATGTCTACCCCGCCGAAGTGGAAAACGTGCTGTGCAGCCACCCGGCGGTGCAGGCCTGCGCGGTCATTGGCGTACCGCATGAAAAATGGGGCGAAGCGGTGCACGCGGTGGTGGTGCTGCGTCCCGGTGCGCAGGCCACGTCGGCCGAGTTGGACGCGCATTGCCGCAGCCAGATCGGCGCTTTCAAATGCCCTAAAACTTACGAGTTCCGAGACCAGTTGCCATTGACCGCTGCGGGCAAAGTGCAAAAAACCCAATTGCGCCAATCGGTGAATGGGGCGCCGCAACCATGAACACCGCTGCTGGCAGCCGCCCGCCATTGCAGGGCGTTCGCGTATTGGACTTGACCCGTTTGCTGCCCGGGCCGATGGCCACCTTGCATCTGGCCGACCTGGGTGCCGATGTGATCAAGATCGAAGACCTGGGCGCAGGCGACTACGCCTCAGCCGGTGTGCGCGAATTGATCAACCGC
>CANFMK010000182.1 GCA_947448325.1 Comamonadaceae bacterium | reverse complement strand
TGCAATGGACCGAGGTGCCCGATGCCTTACAGGCCGAGGTGCGCAGCTACTTGAAAGTGCTGGCTTGGGCGGTGGCGCCCTCACTGCTGTTTCGCATGTACAGCACTTTAAATCAAAGTTTGGGCATGCCACGATTGGTGACATGGTTGCAGGTGGCTGGACTGTGCCTCAAAGTGCCTTTGTCGATCGCCTTCACATTTGGCATTGCGGGTTTACCGGCGCAAGGTGCGGTGGGCTGCGCCTGGGCCACTTTGATTGTGAACTTCGCCATGCTCAGCATGGGCCTGTATTTGCTGCGCACACAAGACGTGTACCGGGTTTACCGCTTATGGCGCCCGATGGAACGCCCCGACTGCAAAACTTTGCTCACTTTTTTGCGCCTGGGCGTGCCTGCCGGGCTGTCCATCATGGTCGAGATCACCTCCTTCACCTTGATGGCCTTGTTCATTGCCCGCATGGGCGTGGAGGCCACGGCGGGGCACCAAATTGCAGCCACTTGGGCTGGCGTGCTCTACATGATTCCGTTGGCATTGGGCATTGCCAGCAGTTCACGCGTAGGATTTTGGTTGGGGGCACACAAGCCTCGCATGGTCCGCCAGGCCATGAAAAAAGGATTGGCCTTGAGCGCCGGTCTTGCCGCCGCATGCTGTGGCGCGCTGTGGATGGGCAAGGGCTGGTTGGCCCATGCCTTTACCACCGACCCTGAAGTAGCCGCGATTGCCGTCGGTCTGCTCGGCTGGGTGGTGGTGTACCACTTTGTCGATGCGCTGCAAACCGTGTGCGCATTTTTGCTGCGCTGCTTTCAAATCACCCTGCTGCCCTTGGCCATTTACTGCGCCTTGCTGTGGGGCATGGGCTTGGGCGGGGGCTATGTCTGGGCGTATCACGGCTTAGGCCCACACGCCGCTGCGCCGCTGCCCAACAGCTTTTGGCTCACCTCCACCGCCGCCTTGGCGGTGGTGACCCTGCTGTTTTTAGGGCTGACTTACCGAGCGGCCCCTCACCGGTCCTGAAAAGCTTTGGCCAATCAGGCGGGGCTCAGTCGCATTTGGCTGGGACTCGCGGTCAAATAACCCACAGCGGCGCCAAATTTATTTTTGTAATTGGCCTTGATCAATGGCTCCAAAGTGGCTTTAACGTTGCCATGAATGCCTGTCCAATCGCCTGCGTGCTGGAAATTGGTCATGATGTATGTCCAACCGTTGAGCTCATCGACTGCATGCAAGCCCGTTGCTTCACCGCCAGCGGGTATCGACATGACACGAGAGAGCTTTTTCGTGTCAATGTGATAAGCCCACACAAAATTGTTCACGTGTTGGTTGCTGTCTTCACCAATGAACAGGGTGCGCATTTTTTCCGAAAACTTCAAATTGTCGGGGTTGGCAATTTTGTCCGGATGGGCCGTATTGCCCAAAGCATCAGCCTTGATGTCTTCACCCGTGATCAAGGCTTGGGTGTCGGCAGGCATCCAGTCGCTGTGAATGGCTTGGCCAGCGGTATCTTTCAGACCGCCCTTGAGATTCAATGCCATGACCGCACCGGCGTTCAATGCCGCGGGAATCTGCACGCCGTTGCCAGGCACGTTGGCGGCATTACCCGCCACCATCGATGCGATACAGTTTTGCAAAGCTGAATACGCCACTTTGTCTTGGATGTTGACCGTGGTACCTTCCATTTTTGAAAATCCCATGGAAGCACCCATGAAGGCTGCGTAACGATGTGTCTCTAAAAACGCTGCGGCTTTTTCCATACCCGGCATCAACTTGATCCACTCCGTTTTGCCGTTGGCCACTACTTTGGTGAAGCTGGCATCAGCAGGATCTGCAGTTTTGACTTCCATGATGTCAGTGGGTTTGAGCGTGTTGGCCAACTTTTCGATGTCTGAGCTGCGGGCCCAGCCTAAAGAAATCCAGCTCAGTACAGCTGCAGGGGCATTCGGATCGATGCTGAAACCGGTCCCCACTTTGGCCACATACAACGTGCCTGCAGACAGGTCTTTGGCCTTGTCAGCAACAAACACAAAATAACCGCTGTTGGTGGCATCGTCACCCATGAACACCGTGCGCTGGTCGGGCATGACTTGCACCAATTCATGTGAAATGCGGCCGAGGCAATAGTGTTTTTGGATCGTGCCGGTTCCGTCCGGGTGCACCGTGACTTCAGGCAAGTGACCGTAGTGATAGGGATTAGCTGCGTTTTCAGCTCCATATAAATTTTTGCTGAACGCTTTGAATTGCGGATCAGTAGCCGCAGTGAACGCATTGGGTTCGTACTCCTCACTGGACAAATGCGTGCCCCAAGGTGACAAGCTGGCACCGCAGGTGATCCACAGGCCATGCACGCCAGAGGTGTCCACGTTATGGTACTTAGCCAAACTCAAATGACCCGTGCGTGGATTTTGGTCCAGCGTCAATACGGCAATGGGCGAAGGCAAACGACCGTACATCGGACTCACACCGTCTTGCGCCCAGGTGGTGTACTCGAACTGCACCACAGCAAAGACGGTGCGCCCTTTGACACCCACCACTTTGGCCTTGGGCACAGACAGCAGCGAGGTGCCGTCGGGTGAGTCCGAAAAAAATTGGCGCTCTTTGCCCGGCACGGTGGTGTCCATGATGGGCTGATTGCGAATATCAAAATAGCCCCCTGCCAATATTTCGCCCCCAGACAGCTGGGGCACCATGTCCCCTGTGACGAAGAATGGCTGATAGGCCAATTGAAAATCTTGCGACTTACCATTGGCGAAGGTCACCGACATGCTTGATCCCACACAAGTGGTGGCCATGTCCTTGGGAGAAGCCAATGTGGGGGCCGACATACCGCTGAATGTCACACTGCTGCCGATGGCCGCTTGGGTCTGACCTGAGAAGAGTCCACTGGTCCATCCCAGTGTGGTGCCCAAGGGCAACAAAGGCGCGCCCCCGGTGATTTGCAGCCAACGGCGACGTGTAAAAGCAGGAGAAGAAGACATGGGTGACATCCAAACAGCTGAAGAAGAATCGCGTGAGTTTGTGCCACAGACATGACAGTTTGATGTCTTCAACCGAATCCAACGTCACGCAAATTTAATCTTTCTTTCATCGATTAGACACAGCCTCTTTTCAAAATAAGTCAACTCAAAAGGTGACTTATGAAAATCACGGTGATCGGTGCGGGTTATGTGGGACTGGTGACAGGTGCTTGTTTGGCGGAGTTGGGGCATCAAGTCCTGTGCGTCGACAACAACCCTGAAAAAATTGCACTCCTCAATGCAGCAGGCGTGCCCATTTACGAGCCAGGGTTGCAAGAAATGCTGAGCCGCAATCGGTCCGAGGGTCGCGTTCACTTCACCACCGAGATGGCCGATGCGGTGGACCACGGCGAGGTGATTTTCATAGCGGTTGGCACCCCATCGCAAGAAGACGGCTCCGCTGATTTGCAACATGTTTTGGCTGTTGCAGGGCAAATCGGCCGTCATTTGAAAAACTTCAAAGTGGTCGTCAACAAGTCCACCGTGCCAGTGGGCACGGCGTACCGTGTGCACAAGGCCATCGCCTCTGAATTACGCAAGCGGGGCATGACAGAAGATCAATTTGAAGTCATCTCGAATCCCGAATTCTTGAAAGAAGGGGCTGCGATTGATGACTTTATGCGACCGGATCGGATTGTGATCGGACTGGACAAAGGCCCCCACCACGACCTGGTACAACAAAAGATGGAGCAGCTGTATGCCAGCTTCAACCGGCATCATGCGCGAACCTTGTGGATGGATGTTCGCAGCGCCGAATTGACCAAATACGCAGCCAACGCCATGTTGGCCACCCGCATTTCCTTCATGAACGAAATCGCCAATCTGGCCGATCTCATGGGCGCCGATGTGGACAGCGTGCGCCGCGGCATTGGCGCTGACGCGCGGATTGGCCACGGCTTTTTGTACGCAGGCACAGGTTATGGTGGCAGTTGTTTCCCTAAAGACACGCGCGCACTGGTGCAAACGGCGCTTGATTGCGGCAGCACCATGAAAGTGGTCTCTGCGGTCGAGCATGTGAATGACTCCCAAAAAACCGTGTTGCTCCACCGCACCTTGCACTACTTTGGCAATGACCTGCGGGGTTTGAATTTTGCGGTCTGGGGCTTGGCATTCAAGCCCAACACCGATGACATGCGTGAAGCCCCTAGCCGCGTCGTGATCAAAAACTTGCTGCTGCGTGGCGCCAACGTGCATGCATTCGACCCTGTCGCAGCAACAGAAGCGCTGCATGCCATCACGCAAGACATGGCAGAGCACCCAGAAGATTTAGAACGCTTGACGATCCATCAGACTGCCTATGAGGCCACTGACAACGCAGACGCACTGTTGATCCTGACAGAATGGAAAGCCTTCCATCACCCTGACTTTGAACTCTTGAAGTCACAACTGAAACGACCTTTGATTTTGGATGGCCGCAACTTGTACGACCCCCAGTGGCTGCAATCCATGGGCATTGCCTACCAAGGTATCGGTCGGCGCAACGACCTGGCCCAGACACTTCAGCGTCCCGCCGAAACAGCGCCTGCAGCACCCGACATGGCGCTCAGCTGAGCGAATGCCCAAAGGTTTTTTTTACCTGATCAGTGCGCAATTTACATCAGGGTTGGCAGACCATGCGCTGCTGATCCTGGGGATCGCGTTTCTGACGGAGCAAGGCTACCCAGGCTGGTGGGCACCTTTACTCAAGTTCTCATTCACTTTGTCGTATGTGCTGCTGGCACCGGTCATGGGGCCTTTGTCCGATGCAGTCTCCAAACCACGTTTGATGGCCGCGATGAACGCCTTGAAACTGGTGGGTGTGGCATTTTTCTTCTCTGGACTGCACCCTGTTTTTGCATTTGCCCTGGTCGGCTTGGCCGCATCGGCCTATGCCCCCGCCAAATACGGTCTGGTGACCGAAACCGTGCCACCGCAACAATTGGTTCAAGCCAATGCCTGGCTGGAAGTCTCGGTGGTCTTGGCGGTGATTTTGGGCACCGCCAGTGGCGGCCTACTGATTGGCATCCATCACTGGGAATCCATGGCGGCCTTGAACGCGCAGTTATGCAGCGCCTTGTCGATCCCGGTTCAAACCCAATTGGCCAGCCCCTTGCTTTTGGTGATCTTGATTTATGGATTGGCAGCCGCTCTGAATTGGGGCATTCCACACAGTCATGCGGTCTATCCCCAGCACAGCATCCATCCCGTGGCTTTGTGTCAAAATTTTTGGC
>CANFMK010000181.1 GCA_947448325.1 Comamonadaceae bacterium | reverse complement strand
TTTGCTTGAGGCCCAAGGACACGCGGTTTTTCTCGGTGTCGAACTTGAGGATCTTGGCGGTGATTTCTTGACCGGCCGTGACCACTTCAGAAGGGTGACGGACACGGCGCCAGGCCATGTCGGTGATGTGCAGCAAGCCGTCGATACCGCCCAAGTCCACGAATGCACCGTATTCGGTGATGTTCTTGACCACACCGTGGACCACAGAGCCTTCGCGCAGGGTTTCCATCAGCTTGGCGCGCTCTTCGCCCATCGAGGCTTCCACCACAGCGCGGCGTGACAACACGACGTTGTTGCGCTTGCGGTCGAGCTTGATGACCTTGAATTCCATGGTCTTGTTTTCCCATGGCGACAGGTCTTTGGTGGGACGGGTGTCGACCAAGGAGCCGGGCAAGAAAGCGCGGATGCCATTGACCAACACGGTCAGGCCACCCTTGACTTTGCCGCTGGTGGTGCCGGTGACGAATTCGCCGGATTCCAGGGCTTTTTCCAGGGACAACCACGAAGCCAAACGCTTGGCGGTGTCGCGCGACAAGATGGTGTCGCCGTAGCCGTTTTCGATCGAGCCGATGGCCACAGACACGAAGTCACCCACTTGGACTTCGACTTCGCCCGTATCGGTTTTGAACTCTTCCAGGGGCACATAGGCTTCAGACTTGAGGCCAGCGTTCACGACCACAAAGTTGTGCTCGATGCGCACGACTTCAGCGGTGATGACTTCGCCTGGGCGCATTTCGGTGCGCGTCAGAGATTCTTCAAATAGGGCGGCAAATGATTCAGACATTGATTTTCCTCATCCGCAAACAGGTTTGACGAGCGCACCATGCGTTCGTTTGAAAGGCTGAAAGCGGCGGTTGGTTGTGCGACTCGCGTCGCGGTTAGGTTATGAACCAGGCCGACTGTGCGCATGCAGCGCGGAGGGGACGGACTGGGCCTTGCTTTGCCACCAGTTCAAAACTTGTTCCACCGATTGCGCGATGTCCAAGTCAGAGTTATCCAGTTGCAAAGCATCTTGCGCGGGTTGGAGGGGTGCCACACTGCGGGACATGTCCCGGGCGTCACGCGCCTCCAAATCTGCGCGAAGAGTGTCGAGTTTAGCCGAAAAACCCTTAGAAATCAATTGTTTATACCGGCGCTCGGCGCGTTTTGCGGCGCTGGCCGTCAAAAACACTTTCAAAGGCGCGTGCGGAAAGATCACCGTGCCCATGTCGCGGCCATCGGCCAAGAGGCCGGGCAGGCGCGCAAAACTGTGTTGCAGCGCCACCAAGGCGGTGCGCACCGCGGGCAAGGTGGAGACTTTGGAGGCGTTCATACCGCCTTCTTCGCTGCGAATCGCATCGGTCACGTCCACGCCATCCAGCAGCACCTGCTCCCCGGCAAAGCGCACCGGCAGGGTTTGGGCCAGTGTGGCAATGGCGTTTTCGTGCTGGGGTTCCAGCTGCAGGCCCGCTTGCAGGGCGGCATAGGCGGTGACGCGGTACAGCGCGCCCGAGTCCAGGTAGTGGTAGCCCAATTGCGCGGCCACGCGACTGGCCAAAGTGCCTTTGCCCGAGGCGGTGGGGCCGTCGATGCAGATCACCGGGATCGCTCCGGGCTGGGCGGTGGCCAGGCCGAACAAGGCTTCAAAGTAATCCGGGAACGTCTTGGCCACACATTTCGGGTCTTCGATGCGCACCGGAATGCGGTCGGGGTTGAAAGCAGCGAGCGAAAAACACATGGCCACACGGTGGTCGTCGTAGGTGTGGATGCTGGCCGCTTGCCATTGACCCGCTGGGAGTGGGTGGATGGTGATCCAGTCCGGGCCTTCTTCCACCGTCGCCCCCAGTTTGCGGCTTTCTGTGGCCATGGCCACGATGCGGTCGGTTTCTTTCACACGCCAGCTGGCGATGTTGCGCAGCGTGGTGGGGCTGTCGGCGAACAAAGCCATCACCGCCAGCGTCATGGCAGCGTCGGGGATGTGGTTGCAGTCAAGCTCAATGCCTTTAAGCGGCCAGCGGCCGCGTTCAATCTGCAGCCAGTTGGGGCCGCTGGTGACTTGGGCGCCCATCATTTGCGCGGCTTCGACAAAGCGGATATCGCCCTGGATCGAATCGGCGCCCACGCCTTGCACGCGCACGCCAGCCCCTGGGGCGATGGCGCCCAGAGCGATGAAATAACTGGCCGAGGACGCGTCCGCCTCCACATGGATCGTGCCGGGTGACTGGTAGCGGCTGCCGGCCGGAATCACAAAACGCTGCCAACCCTGGCGCTCCACTGGGATGCCGTAGCGTTGCAGCAAGTTGAGTGTGATTTCAATATAAGGCTTGGAGATCAATTCGCCCACCACCTCGATGGTGATGCTGCGTTCTTGCGCGGCCAGTGGCAGGGCCATCAGCAAGGCGGTCAAAAACTGGCTGGAGACATCGCCGCGCACCGGGATGGGCGCGTCCAGCTTCAGATGGGGCTGGCCGATGCGCAGGGGCGGAAAGCCGGCGTTGCCCACATAGTCGATCTGGCAGCCCAGTTCGCGCAGCGCGTCCACCAAGTCGCCGATCGGGCGCTCGTGCATGCGCGCCACGCCTTTGAGCGTGAAGTCCCCACCCAGCATGGCCAAGGCCGCCGTGAGCGGGCGCATGGCGGTGCCGGCATTGCCCATGAAAAACTCAATCGACTCGGTCGGCGCGCTGCGCCCGCCCAGGCCGGTCACGGTCACGCTGGTGCCTTGCACGTCCACGCCGCAGCCGAGTTGGCGCAGCGCGGCCAGCATCACGCGGGTGTCGTCCGAATCGAGCAGGTCGTGGATGTGCGTGGTGCCGCTGCACAGCGCGGACAACAACAACACCCGGTTCGAAATGCTTTTGGAGCCGGGCAGGGTGACCGTGCCTGCAGCACCGGCCAAGGGGGGAAGGTCAAGAAAGGCGGTGGCGTACATGGTTCAACGGGGTGTGCGGCTGCAAGGGGTCAGGGTTGAGAAGCCAGATCAGGGTCCAGGCCGCCCAGTCGCCATTGGGCGCGGGTCTGGCTGGCTTGGGCGATCAGTTGTTCCAGGGCGCTGGCGTCGCCCAAGGCCATGGCGTCTTCCAAGCGGTCCAGCGCTTGGCGCATCAAGTTGGATTGGTGCAAAACTTGGACGCGGTTGGCCAACAAAATGTCGCGCCACACAGCCGGATCGGAGGCGGCGATGCGGGAAAAATCCCGAAAACCCGGGCCCGCCATGGCCAGGTGATCGGCGCCTTGCGGTTGCTGCGCCACGGCATTGACCAGCGCAAAAGCGACCAGGTGCGGCAGGTGGCTGACGGCTGCAAAAGTGGCGTCATGCTGTTCGGGGCTGAGGGAGATGACTTGGCAACCGATGGCTTGCCAGACATGGTGGGCTTGGGTGATTTTGCGCAAACCGTTGCACGCTTGCGGCGTCAAGATCAGCTGGCGGTTTTGGTACAGGTCGGCTTGGGCGTGTTCGACACCGGCGACTTCTTTGCCGGCAATCGGGTGTGCCGGCACAAAGCAAGGCAGTCGCTCCCCTAAGGTGGCTTGGGCCGCGGCCACCACATCACATTTGGTGGAGCCCACATCCATCAACAGCACTTGCGGCGACAGGTGCGGGGCAATGGCGGCCAAGGTGGCTTGCGTGGCGCTCACCGGCACGGCCACCAGCACCAGGTCGGCGTCTTTCACCGCGTCGGCTGCCGAGGGAGCGATGGCGTCGATCACACCGAGTTCAAGGGCTTTGTGGCGGGTGCGCTCAGAGGCGCTGTAGCCCATCACCTGGGTCACCAGACCGGCTTTTTTCAAGGCCAGGGCAAACGAGCCGCCCATCAGGCCGCAGCCGATCAGGGCCAGTTTCTCAAACTTCATGGACACGGCTTATTCGCTGACAGGGTAGGAGCCCAAGACTTTGTAAAACGCGCACAAGCCTTGCAGCTCTTGCAGCGCAGCGGCCACATGCGGTTGGCTGACGTGGCCTTGGATGTCGATGTAGAAGTAGTACTCCCACTGGCCTGATTTGGCCGGGCGCGACTCAAAGCGGGTCATCGACACGCCATTGTTTTTAAGGGGCACCAGCAAGTCATGCACAGCGCCGGGACGGTTGGGCACCGACACCACCAAGCTGGTGCAGTCCTTGCCAGATGCAGGCGGCGTGGCCAGCGTTTGCGGCAGGGCAATGACGGCAAAGCGGGTGCGGTTGTAGGCTTCGTCTTGGATCGCATGGTGCACGATGTGCAAGCCAAACTGGCTGGCGGCACGCTCGCTGGCCAAAGCGGCCCAGGCTGGGTTGGTGGCCGCCAGGCGGGCGCCTTCGGCGTTGCTGGACACGGCGCGGCGCTCGACATGGGGCAGGTGCTGAGACAGCCAGCCTTGGCATTGGGCCAAAGCTTGCGGATGCGCCATGACCACCTCAATGCCGGCGTCGGAGTTGCTTTGGCGCATCAGGTTGTGGCGAATCAGCAAACTGACCTCGCCCACCACATGCACCGGCGAGCGCAGGAACAAATCGAGTGAGCGGGCGACCACGCCTTCGGTGGAGTTTTCCATCCCGACCACGCCGTATTGCGCGGTGCCGGCGGCGGTGGCGTGAAACACTTCGTCAAAATTGGCGCAGTAAATCAGGTTGGCGGCGCTGCCAAAAAATTCGATCGCCGCTTGCTCGCAAAACGTGCCTTGCGGGCCCAAAACAGCGACGCGCTGCGGCGCTTCAAGGGCCAAGCAGGCGGACATGATTTCGCGCCAGATCGAGGCCACGTGCTCACTCTTGAGAGGGCCGGGGTTGGCTTGGGTGATTTTGTCGATGACTTGGGCCACGCGGTCGGGCCGAAAGAAAGGCGAGCCTTCGGCGCGTTTGATCTCGCCCACTTGTTCGGCGACCTTGGCGCGGGCGTTGACCAGCTGCAGCAGCTGGGCATCGAGCGCATCGATTTGCACGCGCAAGGCGGCAAGTCCTTCGGATTGAATAGGTTGGCTCATGCGGGCCTTTGGGTTGTCTGGCCTGAGATTCAGGCTTGTGTGTGTTCGAAATCGCGCAGGTACTGCACCAGGGCTTGCACCCCGGCCAGGGGCATGGCGTTGTAGATGCTGGCGCGCATGCCACCGACCGATTTGTGGCCTTTGAGTTGCAGCAAACCGCGCGCTTTGGCACCGGCCAAAAAGGCTTCGTTGCGCGATTCGTCGCGCAAATAGAAAGGCACGTTCATGCGCGAGCGGCAGTCTTTGGCGACGCGGTTCTCGTACAACTGAGAGCCGTCTAAAAAGTCGTACAACAACTGCGCTTTGGCCA
>CANFMK010000180.1 GCA_947448325.1 Comamonadaceae bacterium | reverse complement strand
CAAGGCGTTCTGTCGCCGACCGACTATGAGAGCGCTCGTCACGAATTGCTGGGGCGTTTGCTGGAAGACACAGCGCAGGTTGACAGTCCGCGTCCCGCATCAGCCCCGCGCGCCTTGGTCAGCGCGATGGTGCTTGCGGTCTTTTTGCCGGTGGCGGCCATGTCCACTTACCTGTGGTTGGGTCATGCGGAGGGTTTGAATCCATCCATGGCCGCCGCCGATGACAAAGACAACCGGCCCGATTTGGAGGCCATGGCCGCCGGTTTGGCCAAAAAACTGGAGGCTGACGGCGGCGATGCCCAGCGCTGGGTCATGTTGGGTCGGACCTACCGGGCTTTGGACCAATATGACAAGGCCTTGCCGGCCTATCAAAAGGCGCTGAGTTTGGGGGCGGATGACGACATCGCTTTAGAGCGAGCCGAAGTGCTGGCGCAGCACAACGGAGGCGATTTCAAAGGCGAGCCTTGGGCGGTGATACGGCAAGTGCTGGCTAAAAATGCACGCCATTTCAGTGGCTTGCTGCTGGCCGGCAGTGCTTCCTATTCGCAAGGCGATTACAAAGCGGCGATTCGCTTTTGGCAGCAAGCCCGAGACCAATTGGAACCTGGTGATGAAGAGATTCAAGGCATCGACATCGCCTTGAACAAAGCGCGTGAAAAGGCCGGTGAGCCACCGGCGGTGCCCCAAGCATCGCCTGCCAACCCTTCAGCGAAATCAAGCCCAGCCGCCACGGCCGTGGGGGTGTCGGGGCGCGTTTCTGTGGATCCGGCTTTGAAAGCCATGATCTCACCTTCGGATGTGGTGTTTGTCTATGCGACCCCTGTCGATGGTCAAAAGATGCCCTTGGCGATTGTGCGTAAAACCGCCGCCGATTTGCCTTTTGACTTTGTGCTCGACGACAGCTCGGCGATGAGCCCGCAGCGCAAGCTCTCCTCTCAATCCAAGGTGGTGCTCAAAGTGCGTATTTCCAAAACCGGCGAAGCCATGACGCGCTCGGGAGATTGGATTGGCGTGCTTGATGCGGTTGCAGTGGGCTCGCGCAATGTCCGCTTGATCGTGAATCAGCAAGCACCTTGATGTGATTTGCTAAGGCGGATCATGCCAAAAAATGACCCGCCTGGCCCAGTTTCTTGACCTGGCGCAAATTTGGAAGTCGCAACTCGCTTTAGCCTCGCTTGAAGATATTTTTCAAGCTAGGCAATCATGGCGCAAGACAGTTTGACTCCGTCCTTTTCTCCCTCGGCGTTGGCCGTGCAAACCATTTGCGAAGATGTGTTGCTGGAGAAATACGCCAAAGCCGGGGAGGTCTGCGCAGCCGATGTCTATGCCCGCGTAGCGCGGGGCTTGGCCTCGGTTGAAGCGCCGCAGCTTCAAGCGCACTACGCGCAGGCGTTTTTTGACAATATGCTGCGCGGTGCCATCGGTGCCGGACGCATCATGAGCGCGGCAGGCACCGAGATTCAGGCGACCTTGATCAATTGCTTTGTGCAGCCTGTGGGCGATTGCATTCAGGGTTTCGATGACGACGGCTACCCCGGCATTTACGAAGCCTTGAAACAGGCCGCCGAAACCATGCGCCGAGGCGGTGGTGTGGGCTACGACTTTTCTCGTATACGGCCCCAAGGCGCTGCGGTCAAAGGCACGGCCTCGCTGGCCTCGGGACCTTGCAGTTACATCAATGTGTTTGATCACTCTTGCACCACGGTGGAAAGTGCGGGTGCACGGCGTGGCGCGCAAATGGGGGTGTTGCGCATCGATCATCCGGATGTGATGGCGTTCATTTCTGCCAAACGCACGCCGGGGCGATGGAACAACTTCAATGTCTCTGTGGGCGTGACGGATCGTTTCATGCAGGCCGTGCTTGAAGATGACACCTGGTGCTTGGTGCACAAAGCAGCGCCCGGTGGCTTGTTGTTGTCGCAAGGCGCTTACCAACGGGAAGATGGCGTATGGGTGTACTGCGAAGCGCCTGCACGCGACATTTGGCAAGCGGTGATGCGGTCGGCTTTTGACTTTGCTGAGCCTGGCATTTTGTTTTTAGACCGGATTCACCAAGACAATAATCTGGCGTATTGCGAAACCATAGAAGCCACCAATCCCTGTGGCGAGCAGCCCTTGCCGCCATATGGCTGTTGTGATCTGGGCCCCATCATCCTGCCGCAATTTGTGCGTCACCCTTTTGGCATGCAGGGCTTGGCACCTGAATTCGATTTCGAGTCTTTCGTGCAGTCTGTGGCCTTGCAAGTGCGGGCTTTAGACAATGTGTTGGACCTGACCCATTGGCCTTTGCCCGAGCAGGCCGCACAAGCACAGGCCAAACGCCGAATTGGTGTGGGCTTTACCGGCTTGGGCGATGCACTGGTGATGCTGAATTTGGCTTACAACAGTGCGCCAGGGCGTGAGATGGCGGCGCGCATTGCACGCGTGATGCGGGACGCGGCGTATGCCGCATCGATTGAATTGGCCAAAGAGCGCGGCAGCTTCCCCGCATTGGATGTTGCCGCCTATTTGAGCGCGCCAGGTTTTGCCAGCCGACTCGATCCACAGATGAAAGAGGTGATTGCGGCCTTCGGTATTCGCAACAGCCATTTGCTCTCCATCGCGCCCACAGGCACTGTGAGTTTGGCTTTTGCCGACAACGCCTCCAATGGCATTGAGCCTGCATTTTCATGGTTCTACACCCGCAAAAAGCGCGAGGCCGATGGGCAAATTCGCAACTACAGCGTCGAGGACCATGCCTGGCGGTTGTACAAAGCCATGGGCGGGGATGTGAACCATTTGCCTGCGAGTTTCGTCACGGCCTTAGACATGTCGGCGCAAGACCACATTGCCATGATGCAAGCGGTGCAGCCCTTCATTGACACCGCGATTTCCAAAACCGTCAATGTGCCTCAGGACTACCCGTTTGAAGATTTCAAAAGCTTGTACATGCAAGCTTGGCAAGCCCGTTTAAAGGGTTTAGCCACCTACCGCCCCAATGCGATTTTGGGTTCGGTGTTGGAATTGACGCCGTCCTCTGCACCTGCAGCATCGCCTGTGAGCCCAGCGCCAGATCCGCTGCGCGTGGTGCTCGAGCGCCGACCGCAGGGTGAGTTGCCTGCCGTGGCCGAAAAAATCATTTACTGGACACAAGATGGCTCTAAAACCCTGTACTTGATCATCTCGTTCATGAAGGTGGAGGGTATGGCCCATGGGCAACCCGTTCAGCTTGAGCGGGCGATTGAATTTTTCATGCCCGTGGGGCAGAACGGCGAGTCGCAGCAATGGATCACCTCCAGCATGCGCTTGTTGTCACTGGCCGCACGGGGTGGCTTTTTAGCCCGCGCTTTGCACGACATGCGCAAAGTGGCCTGGGACCGTGGCCCCGTTCGCTTGGGCACCAAAACCAAAGACAATGGCACGCAAGTGCCCATGTGGCACGACTCAGAGGTGGCTGCGGTGGCGTATGCGATTGAGCAAATCATTGCGCGGCGCAACCTGTCGTCATCGGCGGCAACGGGCTTTGAATCTGAGCAGCCCGAAACCACCCTCGAGGCATCGATTCACTCCGCTCCCATGCAGGGCAAAAAATGCCCCGAATGCGGCGCTCACGCCATGATCAAAAAAGACGGTTGCGAGTACTGCACCCAATGCGGATACATAGGGAGCTGTGGCTGATCATGAATTTTGCACCTTCGCCCTTGTCCACGCAGTGGACCGAGCGCATTCAACATTTCATGGCGACCTATGTATTGCCCTACAACGCCGCCTGGTACCAGTCGATTCAAGAGGGTGTGTACCCACCGCCTTTCTTGGAAGACTTGAAAACACTGGCCAAAGAAGAGGGCTTGTGGAATTTGTTTTTACCAGGACTGCACGCGGACGAACCCGGCACACGGCTCGGCAATCTGGATTACGCGCCTTTGGCCGAAGCCATGGGGCGTGTGCCCTGGGCCGCCGAAGTCTTTAACTGCAACGCACCCGACACCGGCAATATGGAGTTGCTGCATCGCTTTGGTTCGCCTGCGCAGCGCGCCCAGTGGTTAGAGCCTTTGATGCGAGGCGAGATGCGTTCGGCCTTTGCCATGTCGGAGCCCGATGTGGCCTCGTCAGACCCGACCAATTTACAAACGCAGGTGGTCTTGCAAGGTGATGCGTGCGTGATTCACGGTCGCAAATGGTTCATCACCGGTGCGGCGCATCCGCAATGCAAGCTGTTGATTGTCATGTGCCGCAATGCCGTTGAGGGTTCAGATTCAGGCGATGCCCACGCGCAACACAGTTTGATCTTGGTGCCCATCAACACCCCCGGTGTGAGCGTGGTGCGCAATATTGCGGTGGTCCACCATCACGCGCCAGAGGGGCATTGCGAAATCGTCTTCAAAGACGTGCGGGTGCCCAGAGAAAATTTACTGGGTGAATGGGGGCAGGGATTTCAATTGGGCCAGGCCCGGCTGGGGCCGGGGCGGGTACATCACTGCATGCGCACCATCGGTCAGTGCGAATTGGCTTTGGAGTTGGCCACCGAACGGGCCTTGGAGCGACAAGCGTTTGGCCGTCACTTGTCTGACTATGCCAATGTGCAAGAGTGGTTGGCGCAGTCCCGTATCGAAATTGACCAGGCGCGTTTGTTGGTGCTGCAAGCCGCTTGGATGCTGGATCAGCCGGCCATAGAAGCGCACCGACTGCGCGCCCAAGTGGCCGCGATCAAAGTGGTGGCTGCGCAACTGCAAACCCGCGTGGTGGACCGCGCCATGCAGGTGTTTGGCGCGATGGGATTGTCACCTGATACGCCTTTGGCTTATTTTTGGACTTGGGGGCGTGCGCTGCATTTGATGGACGGTCCGGACGAAGTGCACCTGCGTACCGTAGCGCGGTATGAGTTTGAAAAAATCAAACAGCGCACCGGCCAAAGCAGTGACTACTTCACTACCCCAGAGCAAATGCAAAGGCCAGCGCGCATTCGCTAGAACTATACGGAACGGTTTTTCAACCAAGCCGTCACAGCCAAGCTGCCCCAGGCGATCCATGAGGCAGATAAGGCTTTCCAGCGCCAGGGCTTGATCGACACCGCCACAGCGCCCAGCAGCGCTGACAGGACGCTCAAACCGATGGGATGCTCGGCCGCTAATGGCTTCAAAAGGGTCTGGAAGACCGACTCGGGGTGGGTTTGGGCTTCCAAGAGAAAGGCGCGCATGTGAGCGCGCGATGCTTGCAGGCGTTGCAACGGTGTGAGGTGGTTTTCCTGCGGATGACTCATGCCACCCTCAGTTCCTTGCACAGGGCCATGTCGGCATAAACTTGGCGTTTGATTTCTGACAAAGCGT
>CANFMK010000179.1 GCA_947448325.1 Comamonadaceae bacterium | reverse complement strand
GTAGTCCTTTTTGCCAAACACGGCCGTGCCTTGGGCTTTGCCCGCAAACACCGCCATGAAGAGTTTCATCACCACGGTGGACACGCCAGTGAAAAAGCCGGGGCGAAAGTGGCCTTCCAAGATGTCGGCTAACGCCGGGTCGGCATGCACTTTGACGGCTTGCGGCTCGGGGTACAGATCGTTTTCGCGCGGCGCAAACAGCACATCGCAGCCGGCGGCTTGCAACTGCGCACAGTCGCTGTCCCAGGTGCGGGGGTAGCTGTCAAAGTCCTCGTGCGGCAAGAACTGCAAACGGTTCACAAAAATACTGGCCACGGTGCAATCGCCCAGCGGTTTGGCTTGGCGGATCAGCGCAATATGACCGGCGTGTAAATTGCCCATGGTGGGCACAAAGGCGGGGTGCTCGGCACTGGCCAAATGCTGGCGGAGTTCGGCAAGGGTGTGGACGATACGCATGGACAGAGAAGGCAAGCAAAGGAGATTAAAAGGGGGGGCGTTAAGGCAATGGCTTGGGGACTCCCCAAGCGAAGCGGCGAAGCGAAAAGCTCAGGTTGGCGTGTAAGCCAAGCGCACATAGATCGGCGCAAAGGCTTCGGCCTGGGTGATTTCAATCAAGGTTTCTTTGGCCAGTTCCAACAACGCAATGAAGGTCACCACCAACACGGGTGTGCCTTGGCTGGGGTCAAACAGGTGCTCGAATTCGACGAATTTGCGTCCTTGCAGGTGCTTGAGCACGATGCTCATGTGCTCGCGCACACTCAGTTCTTCGCGGCTGATTTTGTGGTGCTGGACCAATGTGGCGCGTTTCAAAATATCGCGCCAAGCGTCTTGCAGTTCGACCAAATGCACATCAGGAAAGCGCGGCTGCAGGCTTTGCTCGATGTACACCTGCGCCTTGATGAAGTCGCGGCCAAATTGCGGCATCTCGTTCAGACGCATGGAGGCCAGTTTCATTTGCTCGTATTCGAGCAACCGGCGCACCAACTCGGCACGCGGGTCTTCGGGCTCTTGACCCTCGGCCACTTTTTTCGGTGGCAAGAGCATGCGCGATTTGATTTCGATCAGCATGGCCGCCATCAGCAGGTATTCGGCGGCCAGCTCCAGGTTGTGCTGGCGGATCTCATCGACATAGCTCAGGTACTGGCGCGTGACCGCAGCCATCGGAATGTCCAGGATGTTGAAGTTTTGTTTGCGGATCAGGTACAGCAGCAAATCCAGCGGGCCTTCAAATGCCTCTAAAAACACCTCCAGCGCATCGGGCGGGATGTACAGGTCATTCGGCATGGAGAACAAAGGCTCGCCATACAAACGCGCCACCGCCACATGGTCGACCACCAGGGGCATGCCGACGCCGTCGACCACCGCAGGGGTTTCGGGTGAGGTCAAAACGAGGGGAGTGTTCATGCCCGCTGCGCGTTCAGCGTCAAGGCTTTACGCCAGCGTCTGGTAAACGTAAGGCTTTTGCGCCACGCGGCCGGCCTGAAAGTCTTGTTGCTCGCTGCGGTTGACTTGTTTATCCCACAGCAACTCGCGCCCTTGGCGCTGCTGGGCTTCCAGCACAGGCTTGTCGGTCTTGAGTTGGTCGATGAACTGGGTGGCGTCTGAGCGGTAGTCAGGGCGGCGAAAAAGATGGAAGGCCATGGAGGAGTCTTTGTCAAAAAATGCAATTGCAGCGATTTTACCGGGCCAGCGTGTCGGCCCGCTGACTGGGGGGCTGAACCAAGGTCACGGCCAATTCCACACCTTGCGCCACATCCACCGCCAGTTTGGGCGAGAGCAGGGCCAGCAAGCCGCTGCGCAGGGCAATGTCTCGGGGTTGGTGGATCAGGCCGCAGACGACCAAGTGCACGTTTTTTTGGCCGCACAACACCGCAAAGTCGAGCAGGGCTTCGGCGCCAGAGGAGTCCATGTAGATCACATTTTTCATGTCCAGCACCACGGTTTTCAGCGGGGTCGCGGGGGGCATGGCCGTTTCAATGGTTTCCAGCAACTGCACTGCGCCAAAAAACAAGGCACCATAAAGTCGCCAAGCTTTGATGCTTTCTTCGTGTTCAAGGAGCCCGGGTTGGTCCAGTACGCTGACTTCTTCCAGCCGCGTGAGGTTGGCGATGCGGTAAATAAAGGTCAAGCCGGCGGCAAAAATGCCCACCTCCACCGCCACAGTCAGGTCCACCACCACGGTCAGGATGAACACCGCCAGCAAGGTGGCGCGGTAGGGCAGGCGAAACTGCGACAGGTGGGCGAACGCCTTCCAATCGCCCATGTTCCAAGCGACAAACACCAAGATCGCCGCCAGCGCGGCCAAAGGCACGTCGTTGGCCAGCGGCGCGGCCACCAAGACCACCACCAGCAAGGTCAGGGCGTGCACCATGCCTGCAATGGGGCTGGTGGCGCCGCTTTTGACGTTGGTCACTGTGCGCGCAATGGTGCCGGTGGCGGGCATGCCGCCAAAGAATGGGGTGATGAAATTGGCCACACCCTGGGCCATGAGTTCTTGGTTGGGGTCGTGCCGGTCGCCGATCATGCCGTCGGCAATGCGGGCGCACAAGAGCGATTCGATTGCGCCCAGCAAGGCCAGCGTCAAGGTGGGCATGACCAAATGCTGGGCGCTGGCCCAGCTGAAGTCTGGCCACTGAAAATGCGGCAAAGCATCCGGAATGCCGCCGAATTTGCTGCCAATCGTGGCCACTGGCAAGTCCAGCGCATTCACCGCCACCGTCGCCAACACCAGCGCCACGATCGAGCCGGGCACGCTGCGCATCCAAGGCGCAACCCCTCGATGCGACAACAAAACGCCCATGCGCTGCCAACCCACGATCAAAGACAGCGATGCCGTGGCCACCAACACGGTGGCCACGTTGGTCTGGGGGGCGGCTGCAGCCAAAGCTTGGAGCATCCCGACCACATCGGCGGGCATGTTGCTGACGGGCAGGCCGAAGAAGTCTTTGATTTGAGAGAGCATGATCAGCACTGCAATGCCGTTGGTGAAACCGATCACCACTGCCACCGGAATGAAACGAATCAAGTTGCCCAAGCGCATCAAGCCCATGGCAAACAGCAGCACCCCCGACAGGGCGGTGGCGATGATCAGATTGGCCAGGCCATAGCGTTCCAAAATGCCATATACGATGACGATGAACGCGCCGGCAGGGCCGCCAATTTGCACCCGCGAGCCGCCCAAGGCCGAGATCCAAAAACCGGCAATGATGGCGGTGAACAAACCGGCTTCGGGCTTGAGCCCTGACGCAATCGCAAACGCCATGGCCAGGGGCAAAGCCACCACACTGACGGTGACCCCCGCGCCCACATCGGTGATCAGGCGCTGGCGGTTGTAGCCTTGCAAGGCATCCAGCAGGCGAGGTCTGAAGAAGGCCGCAGCAGACATCAGCGTGGATCGCTTTCTTGTGAAGGGGTTGTGTCCACGGGCGCTGCTGCCACGTGGCGAAGGTCGTCCAACAAAGGCCGCAAGCACAGCATCCACAGCAAGCCGGCCAGTGGCAAGGTGGTGATGTAGCCCCCGTATTTGAAACCCAGTGCGCCCACCAAACCGCCAGCAAAAAAACCGCCAATCAAAATCAGTTGCAAACGCAGTCGCGAGCGGTCCGCCAGCACGCGGGTGGCCTGGGGCGTGCGGTTGATGTAGAACAGTTTGCCCAGCTCGATCCCCAAGTCAGTCACCAGACCGGTGATGTGGGTGGTGCGAATGTCGGCTTTGGAAATTTTGGTGATCACTGCGTTTTGCAAGCCCATCATGAAGCACAGCAACACCACCGTCAGCGGCACAAAAATAGAGGCCATGCTGTTCAAGGCGGCGCCAAACAAACCGAACACCAACAACATCCCACTTTCCAGCAGCAACGGCAGGGTGTAGCTGCTGCGCAGTTGATGCCGAAAGCCCCAGTTCACCAGGACCGCCGTGCACATGGCGCCCATCACAAAGGCCAGCAAACTGAAGGCCCCCGTTGCTGCCACGGCCAGGTGCCCGAGCACCAGATCGTCCGCGATGGACGAGACGATGCCGGTCATGTGCGAGGTGTATCGACCCACCGCCAAAAATCCACCTGCATTGGTGGCCCCGGCGACAAAACAGAGCACCGCACCCAGGCGGGCATTGGCAGAGGTGGTGCGCTGGATCGCGGTCCAGCCGTGAATCAAAGGGAACATGCCGAGCCCGGGTGGGGGTGAATGGACTGTTCCATGGCCGTGTCTCAGTGAATCCGCATGCCGGGCTTGGCACCGGGCCAGGGCTGCAGCACGTGGATGCCGGGCTCGGCTTTTTCGTCGGCGTGGCTGGCAGCCAGCACCATGCCTTCGGAGACGCCGAATTTCATTTTGCGCGGTGCCAAGTTGGCCACCATCACGGTGAGTTTGCCGATCAGGTCTTCGGGCTTGTACATGCTGGCGATGCCGCTGAAGACATTGCGCATCTTGCCCTCGCCCACGTCCAATGTGAGGCGCAGCAGCTTGACCGAGCCTTCCACCGGCTCGCAGTTGACGATTTGGGCGATGCGCAAGTCGATCTTGGCGAAGTCGTCGATGGAGATGGTGGGCGCGATGTCTTCGCCGCCGGGAATCAGCGCGGGCACCACCGGCTCAGGCACTGCAAACAAGGCGTCGAGTTGTTTCACGTCGACACGCTGCATCAGATGCTGGAAGGCTTGAATACCGTGGCCCGCCCCAAGCAGCGTTTGCGCCTGTGCAAAGGTAAAGGGTGTGACGTTCAAGAACGCTTCCACTTGCGCGGCCAAACCGGGCAGCACCGGCTTGAGTTGCAGGGTGAGCAGGCGGAAGGCTTCGATGCAGGCGGTGCACACATCGTGCAAACGGGCCTCCATGCCTTCTTGTTTGGCCAACTCCCATGGTTTGTTTTGGTCCACATAGGCGTTGACCTTGTCGGCCAGCAGCATGACTTCTCGCAGGGCTTTGCCGTATTCGCGCACTTCGTAAAAATCCACGATCGCAGGCGTAGCAGCTTGCAGGGCGGCCAGCAAGGCTTGGCCATCCGCACTCACGGTGCCCAGTTGACCGCCAAAACGCTTGGCAATGAAGCCGGCCGAGCGCGAGGCGATGTTGACGAACTTGCCAATCAAGTCGGCATTGACGCGGGCCAGAAAATCGTCGGCATTGAAGTCGATGTCCTCATTGCGCCCGGACAGCTTGGCCGCCAGGTAGTAGCGCAGCCACTCGGGGTTCATGCCCAGGCTCAAATACTTCAGCGGGTCCAGACCGGTGCCCCGGCTCTTGCTCATCTTCTCGCCGTTGTTCACTGTCAAAAAGCCATGCACATGGACCTGGTTCGGCGTCTTGCGGCCGCTGAAGTGCAGCATGGCCGGCCAAAACAGGGTGTGGAAAGTGACGATGTCTTTGCCGATGAAGTGGATCTGCTCCAGATTCGGGTTGGCCATGTAAGCGTTGTAGTCTTCACCCCGCTTGCCCAGCAGGTTTTTCAGCGAAGCCAAATAGCCC
>CANFMK010000178.1 GCA_947448325.1 Comamonadaceae bacterium | reverse complement strand
CTTCATCGGTGAATGCTTCGGGATCATCCAATGCAGCGACGATGGCGGTGTGGCCCATTTCCTCCACCACGATCATGGCGGTGTCTTGGTCGAGGGGCTGGTTCATGGTGACCATCTGACCCAACTTCATCAAGTGCTTGATGACTTCGCCAGCCTTGATCGCCATCTTGTGCGCCAACTCGGCCACAGTGATGGTTTCAGGCACGTGCACTTCAAGTACGCGCGCTTCCACTGGCGCTGCCGGGGTGTGATCTTCACGGTCACGGTCGTTGCCACGGCGATTTTTAGGGCCACCGCGCCAATTGTTACGGCCAACACCGCCGCTGGTATCGCCGCGGGTAGGAATGGCTTTTTTCTTGGCCGGATCACCCGCCCAACTGGAAGACAGTTTGGCGGATTTGACTTCTTTGTTGGCAGAGGGTGCCGAAGTGCCGGGCGCTGCAGCGGCATTCGAAGCGGAACGTGAGCCCGCAGCCGGTGTTCCGGCGGGCTTGTGCAAAGTGCCTTTGGTCGCGGCCTTGGCCTCAACCTTGGGTTCTTCTTTTTTAGCCGTCAGTACTTTTTTGGGCGCGCTCATCATCGCGCGGATCGCTTCCGCTTCGGCCATGGCTTTGCTGCGGCGGTCGTTCAAATCCAGGGCGCGAGCCGCTTCATCGTCTGATTTGGCCTTAGATTCTGCTGCTGCCTGGTCCAAAATAGCTTGTTTCGCAGCTTTCTTGGCCAGGTCTTCAGCCGCAAGGCGGTCTGCGTGTGCTTGGGCTTTGTCCTGTGCTTCTTGCTCGGCAACCACTGCGGCATTGCGCGCGATAGAGGGGTCAACAGGACGTGCTGCCGCGTTGATGGCGGCCGCTTCAGTGGCTGCTGCCGCGGCTTTGGCTGCACGCAAAGCGGCAGCCTCCTCGGCTGTCATGGCGACGGGAGCTGCATTTTGAGCGGCTTGTGCGGCGGCCTGTTCAAGTTCATCGGCATGGGCTCGCGCCTGGGCTTCTTGCGCTTCTTTGGCCTCGCGTTGGCGACGTTTTTCTGCCAACTCTTCTTCTTGACGACGCAGCAACTCAACCTGGCGACGCGCTTCTTCTTCGCGTTTAGCCAACTCGGCGTGATCAATCACTGGTTCATGGACGGCCGGTGAAGGCTCGACGATCTCATCATCACGCTTGATGAACGTGCGTTTTTTACGAACTTCCACTTGGATCGTGCGCGCTTTGCCAGTCGCATCGGCCTGCTTGATTTCACTGGTGGATTTCTTCACCAATGTGATTTTTTTACGCTCTCCCACCACGGTGCCGTGGCTCGATTGCAAATAAGCCAGCAATTTTTGCTTGTCCGCTTCAGACAAGGTGTCCGAGGGATCTGTTTTGGCAACACCGGCTGAGCGCAATTGCTCCAACACGGTATCGGTTGATTTTTTAAGTTCGCTGGCGAACTCGGCGACGGTATTTACGGACATATTGTGTTCATGCCTCCATCAGTTTGCTGCTTCACCGGTGAACCAATGTTCGCGGGCTTTCATGATCAAGGTGGTGGCATCTTCGGCGGTTTGGCCGGTGATATCGGTGAGTTCGTCAGTGGCCAAGTCGGCCAAGTCATCGCGGGTATGGATGCCAGCTTGGGCCAACTGGGCAATCAGTTCGCTGTTCAAGCCTTCGAGATCGCGCAGGTCTTGAGAAACGCCATCGACATTTTCTTCGCGCGCTATCTCCATGGTCAGCAAAACATCTTTGGCACGGGTGCGCAGTTCATTGACGGTGTCTTCGTCGAAGCTTTCAATTTCAAGCATTTCTTGCAAGGGCACATAGGCCACTTCTTCCAGGCTGGTGAAGCCTTCTTCGATCAAGATGTCGGCAATTTCTTGGTCCACGTCCAGTTTGGCCATGAACAATTCGCGGATACCCGTGGTCTCTTCCGCTTGTTTTTGCGCCGATTCGGCGGCATCCATGATGTTGATTTTCCAACCCGTCAGGTCGGAAGCCAAGCGGACGTTTTGACCACCCCGGCCAATCGCAATCGCCAGGTTTTCTTCATCCACCACCACGTCCATGGCGTGCTTTTCTTCGTCCACCACGATCGACTGCACGTTGGCAGGTGCCAAAGCGCCGATCACAAACTGGGCGGGGTCTTCGCTCCACAACACGATGTCCACGCGCTCGCCGGCCAACTCATTGGTAACGCTGTTCACGCGCGTACCACGCACGCCAACGCAAGTGCCGATGGGGTCCACACGCTTGTCATGTGACAGCACGGCAATTTTGGCGCGCGAACCGGCATCACGGGCGCAGGATTTGATCTCCAGCAAGCCTTGTTCAATCTCAGGCACTTCGGCACGGAACAGCTCGATCATGAACTCAGGCGATGAACGCGACAGAACGATGGGTGCACCGCGCAATGTCAAGTCCACTTCCATGATCATGGCGCGCACGCGATCGCCATTGCGCAAGTTCTCCTTGGGGATCATTTCGCTGCGGCGCAAACGACCTTCCACACGACCGGCTTCCACAATGATGTCGCCCTTGTCCATGCGCTTGACGGTGCCGACCAAGATTTTTTCGCCGCGCGACATGAAGTCGTTCAACAGCATTTCACGCTCGGCATCGCGAATTTTTTGCAAGATGACTTGTTTGGCGGCCATGGCGCCAATGCGGCCAATCGGCAACGACTCGACAGGCTCTTCGATGTATTCGTCAACTTCGATGTCGGGAATTTGCTCGAGCGCTTCAAACAACAGGATTTCCTGGTCAGGCAACTGCAAACCGGCCTCGTCGGGCACCACATGCCAGCGACGGAAGGTTTCGTAATTCCCCGTGTCACGGTCTATGGTCACGCGAATGTCCACGTCGCCTTCGTGCAATTTTTTAGTGGCTTGCGCCAAAGCAGCTTCAACTGCGCCAAACACCACATCACGTTCGACGTTTTTCTCACGGGAAATGGCTTCCACAAGCATCAACAGTTCGCGATTCATGCCCCAACTCTCCTATAGCTATCTATGTGTCTTGCAGCGCCATGCTGCAAATCGAAAATTTCAATCTTGTGCCGGTGTCTCACCAGCCCCTTTTGGCCGACGGCCTTTAAAGTCCACCACCGGTGCCAAGCGGGCTTCGCGCAATTCATCGCGCGTAAAACCCAGCGCCTGCAAAGGCGGCGGAACTCGCTTTTTACTGACCCGTTGCCCGGGCTTGATCTCAGGCGCATCGCTCCAAACAATTTGCCATTGCACGGGCTGCGCGAGCTGACTTAAATCACGCCCCACATCAGCGGGTGTCGTACCTTCCAGATACTCCAAGGTGCCGCGAAATTTTTTGCGGTTGCCGTGCACCAAACCTGCAGCGGCCTCGCCCATGGGCGCTTTGAGCGTGATATCGACCAAATGACCGACAAAACGCTTGAAATCATTGTCATTGCGCAAAGGCCTGTCGATACCCGGCGAGGAAACCTCAAGCCGGTTGTAAGTCACACCGTCCACCTCTAAGGCAAACTGCAACTGACGATTGACCTTTTCGCAGTCTTCTACATTCACAAAAGGCTCTGAGCCCGGTTGCCATGGCCAGTCGATGGTGATGCGCAAAAGCCCCCCAGCGGAGCGTTCAATCTCCACCAAGTCATAGCCTAAGCCGGTAACAGTTTCTTCAACGATCTGCTGCAACGCCACGCGAATTGGGTCTTTTCTGAAGGTTTTATGAATGTTTCGACCAAAAAAAACGGGCGGTGAAAACCCGCCCGTATGGTCGTGAAGCGCGTATTCTAGCCCAATATTGCGCTAACTGGGTGATTTTCAAAGGAAAAATTCCCTTGCCCACCTGGTTTGAGAGATCAGTCAGCAAAAGCCTGAAGCAAGGCTTGGGTATAGGGATGGCTGGGCTGATTGAGGACTTGGTCCGCAGTCCCCGCTTCCAGAACCTTTCCGGATTGCAAAACGAGCACCTCGTGCGCCATCGCCCGCAAGACGTCGACGTCGTGGGTAATTAATAAAAAAGCAATTTTTTTCTTTTTCTGTAATTCCTGAAGCAAAAGCAAAATTTGCTTTTGCACCGTGACGTCCAACGCGCTGGTCGGTTCGTCAAGCACCAGCAATTCAGGTTCCACGACAAGCGCACGAGCCAAGGCAATACGCTGGCGCTGGCCCCCTGAAAAAGCATGCGGGTAACGACTGAGTAAATCAGGAAAGGCTTCGGGCGTAAGACCTACTTCCGTCAAGGTGGCCCAAACCCGTGATTCAACCTCTTGACTGCTGAGGTCTGGGTGGTGCAGCCGCAGTCCTTCAGAAACAATTTCACCCACCGTGCGCCTTGGCGACAAACTGCCAAACGGATCCTGAAAAACAACCTGAACGCGCCGACGCAAAGGCAAATCTTTTTCAGGAGATCCTTGCCAGCTCTCCCCTGAAAAAGTGAGGTCACCCTGAAATTCCAGCAACCCCAAAACAGCTTGGGCCAGACTGGTCTTGCCCGATCCAGATTCCCCCATCACGCCCAGCGTGGTGCCTTCAGCGATCGAGAAATCGGCGCCCTCGAGTGCTGTGAAATGGCCTTTGCGAAACCACCCTTTGAACCCAGGCAAGGCAATGGGATACTGAACACGCAATTGCTTTGCATGAACCCATGCAGGTGATAGAGAGGGGATAGCCAGACCCGCGCGAGACGTGCGACTGTCCAAGAGACGGCGGGTGTATTCATGCTGGGGGTGCGCAAAGACCGAGTTCAGCCCCCCCTGCTCCACCAGATGTCCGTTTTCCATCACGGCGACCCTGTGCGCAAAATGCCGAACCAGCGCAAGATCGTGGGTGATCAGCAATACAGCCATGCCAGTGCGGATTTGCAACTCACTCAGCAACTGCAGCATCTGCAAGCGCAACCCAGCGTCCAGCGCGGTGGTGGGCTCATCGGCCAGCAGCAGTTTGGGCTCGGACGCCAAGGCCATGGCCACCATGGCGCGCTGTCTTTGTCCGCCCGAAAGTTGATGAGGGTAAGCGTCAAAGCGACGCTCGGGTGCGTCGATGCCGGTCTGGGACAGCAGCTCAATGGCGCGTAGCCGAGCCAGGCTCAAGTCCATTCCTTTTTTGAGCTCAAGCACCTCGGCGATTTGCTGCCCCACCGTCATGAGTGGATTCAGCGCCGTCATAGGCTCTTGAAAAATCATTGCAATGTCATCGCCCCGGATGCGTTGCATCTCCCGATCGCTTTGATCCAAAAGTTCAAGACCTTGCCAGCGCACAGAGCCAGTGACGCGGGCAGACTCCAACAAACGCAAGATGGCCAGGGCTGTGACCGATTTACCTGAACCAGACTCCCCCACCAAGGCCAATCGCTCGCCTGCACGTATCTGGAAATCCAGACCGTGCACGACCTCTCGCCCTTCAAAGGCGACCCGTAAATCACGAACATCCAACAGGATGGGCGTCGTCATGCGTCAGCCTTTCGCGGGTCCAGTGCATCTCGCAAAGCATCCCCCATGAAAGTTAGCAAAAGCAAAGTCACAACCAGCACCGCAAATGTGGAGAG
>CANFMK010000177.1 GCA_947448325.1 Comamonadaceae bacterium | reverse complement strand
ATCGCGCTGCGCGGCAGCTCACTCAGAAAATGCAGCGCCGACAAGCGCTGGGTTTTGCCCACGCGTTGTTGGTACCACTGCAGCAGTTCTTCGGCGCTGACGGGTGGGCCATCGCGCAGCACCACATAGGCCACCGGGGTTTCGCCCCACTCGCGCGAAGGCACACCGACCACGGCGGCTTCTTTGACCTGCGGGTGCTGGCTCAGCACGGCTTCCAGGTCGCTGGGGTAGAGGTTGAAGCCGCCGCTGATGATCATGTCTTTGCGCCGGTCCATCAGGGTCAAAAAGCCTTCTTCATCAAAGCGGCCCACATCGCCGGTGCGGATGAAGCGGCGTCCGGTGGTGTCGAACCATTCGGCTTCACGGGTTTTTTCCGGTTGGCCGTAGTAGCCGCTCATCATCGCCCCCGAATGGCCGACCACCTCGCCGGTGCTGCCCGGGGGCAGCTCGTGGCCAGCTTCGTCAATCAAACGGATGTCGTGCCCTTCGGCCGGTTGACCCACGGTGTGCAGTTTGTCGGGGTGCAGGTGGGCATTCAAGATGCAGGTGCCCCCGCCTTCGGTCATGCCGTAAAACTCGACCAGGCCCCCGGGCCAGCGCCGGACCACATCGGCTTTGAGCACCGCAGAAAATGGCGCGCTGGTGCAGAACTTGACTTGAAACGATGACAAATCTTTGGCGTCAAAGTCGGGGCAGTCCATGATGCGTTGGTACTGCACCGGCACCAGCATGGTGTGGGTGATGCGGTGGTGTTCGGCCAACTTCAGGTATTCGGCCGCGTTGAACTTGGGCATGATGATCACGCAACCGCCCAGCGCCAGCGTGGGGAACACCACCACCAAAGTGGTGTTGGAATACAGCGGGGTGGACACGAGCGAGCGTGTGGATGGGCTGTAGCCGTAGGTCAGGCCTCGGCGCATGTGCATCCAGCGCATGCCGTGCGGCTGCACAATGCCTTTGGGAATGCCCGTCGTGCCCGACGAATAAATGATGTTGAAGGCCGCCTCGGGCCCGACGCTGACCGCCGCGGGTGCGCTCCCGGCTGGGGCCAGCCAAGCGGTGTAAGCGCCTCCAGCCTCACTGCCGTCCAGCGCGATGCGCGGCAGGTTGTCCATCGCGGGCTCCACCAAAGCGCGAGCCGCCGCGTCCAAAAAAAGCAGGCGGGCTTGGGCGTCTTTGAGCATGCCGGTCAAGATCTGCGGCGTCACCGACGGGGCCAGTGGCGCGACCACCACGCCGGCCCGCAGTGCGCCCAAAAACACGCAGGCGTAGTCGACGCTGGAAGTGGCGCACAGGGCGATGCACTGACCCGGCGTCACCCCGTCACGCTGCAAAGCGCTGGCCACCTGGTCCATGCGCGCGTTCAAGGCGGCGTAGCTCAGGGTGGTGTGGGTGTCACGCAGCGCCAGCGCTTCGGGCTGCGCCTTGGCGTGGCCACGGATCAGGTCCGACAAGGTTTGGAAAGGAGAGTCAGCGGTGATGAGGGGAGTCGTCATGCCCGACAGCGTAAATCAACTTGAGGGCTTATTCTGACCCCAGAGTGACGAGGGGCCCTCAATGCCGGCTGGCGCACGCGTTGGCCTGGCGCTGGCCCCACAGCACATGCAGCGGAAACAGCGCCAAGCCCAGACCGCCAAAGACCCAGTGGCTCCAGACGGCGGCGTCGCGCAGGTCTTCGCTGCCGTAGTACAGCCACAGCCCCGAGGCCGTCAACACACTGAGCAAGCTGCACAGCAACACGCCGGTGGTGCGGTTGCGCCGGGCGTTCCAGGCCTGGCGAATGTGAATCGGCATGATCGCGCCCACGGTCAGCAAGGCCGCTTGGGCGCTGACGCCGTGCAGCATCAACAAAGTGTGCGAGGCCAGGCCGGTCACGTGCATGTCCACCTCGTGCGCCATGAAAAACAGCAGGCCCGACAAGGCGCAAAACACCAAGACGGCATCAGTGGCCAGGCGTTGCCAACGCGGCAGACGGCCTACGCGGCTGGTGCGCAGGGCGCGGCGGGTGGGTGCAGGGGGGGGCGTGGATTTCATAGACCGGGGGTGATGAAGGCTTGTGCGCCGAAATGGGCAAAACAAGGCAATGTGGTTTGGCGCGCCAGGGCCAGCACCTTGGTCAAGGCATCGGCCACCGCGCACAGCGGGGCGATGACAGAAAAACTGTCGGGGCTTTGAACGGCTTGACGGCGCTGCGGATGGACCAGTGCCGAGATGGTTTGACCGGCATGCCATTGCTGCGAAAAATGAATCGCCGATGTGGCACAAGCCCCATCTTGCAAGAGACCCGCCAAGACGGGTGGCGCGCTGTGCGACTGGCGCAGGTAAATCGGTTCGGGCTCAGGGCCGATCACCCGCAAATCGCCCCCCGCGTTGACGCTGGCGCAAGTGATGCCATGGGCTTGCAGCGCCTCGATGGCGCGGTCCACGGCAAAGCCTTTGGCGATCCCGCCCAAATCCAAATGGCAGGGGCCTGCGCTGCGCACCTGACCGTCCTGCAGCGTCAGTTGTGTGATCGACGAGGCGGCAGCGCCGTTCGCAGGGCGGGGCAGCAGGCCCCACTGCGCTAACTGGGGCGCGACGCCGGGGTCAAACAGTCCGTCAGATTGGGCGTGCAGGCTTTGCGCCAGCAGCAACACTTCTTGGGTCCACGGGTGCACCGTGACCGGTTCGCGGTGCGCCAAGTGCCGGATGCGACCCAGGTCCGATGCCGGCTCGAAAGCCGACATCCGTTGTTGCACCCGTGCGATGGCGTCAAAAGCCGCATTGACCGCCGTGGCGCAGATCTCGGTGGGCGCGCCACGCACGCTGATGCGCACATAGGTCCCTAGCAGGGGCCGCATGGCGTTCATTTCGAGTCCTTGAGCGCCAGTTCGTACATCACCATCAAGCGCTTGACGCCGTCTGTCAGGTGTTTGCATGACAGCGTGGCGCCTGAGAGGTTTTGGATGTCTTGTTTCAGCTTGAGCGTGGAGCCGCTGGTTTTGCCGGTGAACTGCTGGCGCCAAGCGGCATCGGCGACTTCGTAGCCATAGGACTCGACGTATTCCATGATCTCTATGCCTTTGATGCTGCCGTTGGGCCAGATGGCCAGGGCGTACTTGACCATCTCGTGTTTGCCCAGGACCTCGTCAATGATGAACCAGCCGCCGTCGCTGCTGCGCCAAATGCGCTCGCTTTTGAAGGGTTCGCGCACCGAAGACAACGCACGCATGGTGTCGCGCTGGGCTTCGGTCAAAAACACCGGATGGGCATTGAGTTTTTGGCCGGGGAAAAGCCGTTGCTGTGCTTCTTCAATACCCACGTTGATGCGCGCATGGGCCAAGGCGGGCACGACACACGCCGCCAAAGGCAGCAGGGCCAGGGTGCTGGCGGGAATCCATTGCATGGTGTGCGCCTTACAACGGTCGGCCGAACTTGAACATCACTTCATTGCGTGAGTGGCTGTCCCACACGCGGCCATTCGAGCACTCGGCTGCGCCAGGCTCCCAGCATTGGCTTTGGCCCTTGAGCTGGTAGCGCCACGCGGCGGTGACCCACCAATCTTGGGTGGCGTAGTGCACGTTGGGGCCAATGAAGTGGGCGCGCTGGGTTTGTTGGTTGAAGGCATAGCCGTCAAAGTCGTTGTGGAAACGGTATTCCATCCCAGCGGTCCAGTTGTTGGCCACGCGGTAAGACACGCCCAGCAGCAGATCGGCCATGCTTTCTTTGCCGATGTCCGGCGCGTTGAACTTGACCTTTTCCACCGACAACTGAAGATTGGCGGCCACCACCAGTCGGTCGTCCAGAAAGTTCGATTGCAGCAGCAGGCGTGACTCCAGCTCGTCTTTCACGGGGCCGGTGGTGGCTTCCAAATACAGGCCCACGCCGATCGGGTCGATGACGGGATTGTTAAGGCGCCAAATGCCTTCCAGCGAAACGCCATCGACCCGGCTGCGGCTGTAGCGGCCGGTGCCTGCTGAACTGGGCACCAGCCAGCCTGAGGTCGAGCCGTCGTTGTAGTTTTGATTCGCGCTGACATGGCTGGTGTTCAGGTACCCGGCGATCTGAAAGTCTTCGCTCACGCCATATTCCAACTCGGTGCGCGCCTGCCACAGGCCATAAGTCCCTCGAGCCTGGCCTTGGTTGACTTGCAAGCGCTGCTCAAACTCCAGCGTGCCTCGGGGCTGCAAATCCAGGGTGTAAACCCAGCCAAAGGAGCCCTCGCCAGCGTGGGCGGGAAGCGCACAAAGACAGACCAGAACAGCGGCCAGGCCGAGGGAGCGGGACAACATAGAGGCATTCAAAAAGAAGAAGGCTTCGATTCTAAATGCGAACGATTCTTATTTGCAAGAAAAAATCCGTAACCCTGTTGCAAGTGTGGTGACTTAGAGTGAGATCAAGAAAACTGCAGATTGCAGTGGCCGTCAGCGGACGCCCTGGCAAGATCGAATACAGTATTCGTTTCCCGTCCTTTCAATCCCTACAAGAATGAGTGCAACCATGGCTGCAGACAAAACCAAAATCATTTACACCTTGACCGATGAAGCGCCTTTGTTGGCCACCGCGTCGTTTCTGCCGATCGTTCAGGCGTTCGCCTCCCCAGCTGGCATCGACGTGGTGCCCAAAGACATTTCGGTGGCCGCGCGCATTTTGGGTGAATTCGCTGATTTGTTGCCTGAGGCGCAGCGTCTGCCGAACAACCTGGTCGAACTGGGCAAGCTGACTTTGAAGTCCGAAGCCAACATCATCAAGTTGCCCAACATCAGCGCGTCTGTCGGTCAGTTGACCGCTGCGATCAAGGAGTTGCAAGGCAAGGGTTACGCCCTGCCGGACTACCCTGAGGCCCCTCAAACCGATGCCGAAAAAGACATTCGCAGCCGTTACAACAAGTGCATCGGTAGCGCCGTGAACCCGGTGCTGCGCGAAGGCAACTCCGACCGCCGCGCACCCCGCGCTGTGAAAGAGTTTGCCCGCAAGAACCCGCACAGCATGGCCGAGTGGAGCCAGGCTTCGCGCTCGCACGTTTCGCACATGCACGCGGGCGACTTCTACCACGGTGAAAAGTCCATGACGCTGGACCGTCCGCGCGAAGTGCGCATGGAGCTGATCACCAAGAGCGGTAAAACCATTGTGCTCAAGCCCAAGGTGGCCTTGCTGGACCGCGAAGTCATTGACAGCATGTTCATGAGCAAGAAAGCTTTGGAAGCTTTCTATGAAAAAGAGATTGAAGATGCCCACGCAACTGGCGTGATGTTCTCGCTGCACGTCAAGGCCACCATGATGAAGGTTTCGCACCCCATCGTGTTCGGTCACTGTGTGAAAATTTTCTACAGAGACGCGTTCGCCAAGCACGGTGCTTTGTTCAAAGAGTTGGGCGTCAACGTGAACAACGGCATGGCCGATCTGTACGCCAAGATCACCACCTTGCCCCAGTCCAAGCAAGACGAAATCAAGCGCGATCTGCACGCTTGCCACGAAGGCCGTCCTGAGCTGGCCATGGTGGACTCTGCCAAAGGCATTACCAACTTCCATTCGCCCAACGACGTGATCGTGGACGCTTCCATGCCCGCCATGATCCGCAACGGCGGCAAGATGTGGGACGCCAACGGCCGCCTGAAAGACGTCAAGGCCGTGATGCCCGAGTCGACCTTTGCCCGCATTTACCAGGAGATGATCAACTTCTGCAAGTGGCATGGTGCGTT
>CANFMK010000176.1 GCA_947448325.1 Comamonadaceae bacterium | reverse complement strand
GTGCGGCAGCCAGAACCAAAGGGGGCGACAAATCAATGTGTTCGAACTGGATTGGCGCAGCCTGATCGTTCGAGCTTTTGAATTGGTTAAGCAATTGGAGATGGGTGTTGGCGGTGTTCATGCCGTCAAGGTAACCAAACCCGGACCGTTATTGGATGACGTTTATGTCATAAGAGCTTGACTGATCACAATGTCATTTTCGATCTGGATGATGATGAAAATGACGTTCTTAGGGCGGCATGAGCATGACGTCATTTTCAACGCATCATGACGGTCTTGTCATGAATTTTGCGGTGAAAAGGGGGCGCGAAATACGGCGACTACAGTTTGCGCGTCAGTCACTTTCAAGGTCACCGTGCCTTGATGCAAGATGGCAATTTCCTCGCAGATGCTCAAGCCCAGACCCATGCCGTCGATACGGCGATTGCGTGCTGCGTCGCCGCGGTAAAAACGGTCAAACGCTTTTTGAGTTAAATCTCCGGGGATCGAAGGACTTGGGTTTTCGATGCTCAATTCGAAGAAGTCGCCATCGCGGCGCAGGCTGAATTGGATCCATCCTTTAGGTATGTTGTACTTGACTGCATTGGTATACAGGTTATGAACCAGTTGTTGAATCAAGCTTTGATTGCAGGACCACACCAGACCGGATTGAATCGATTGCGTGACAGACAAGCTGGGGTGGTAGGAAACAGAATCTTGTGCCAGTTGATTGAAAAACTGACTCAAATTGAATATGGCGCGATCCTGGCTCAGTGACTCGGCGTCGGCCCTGGAGAGCAGCAGTAGTTTTTCGCTCATGTCAATGAGTCGCTCGATTTCATCGGCCATTTTGCGAACGCGCAGTTGCAGCGCAGAGCCTTCAGGGGTCTCGGCAATGAGTCTTTCGGCATGACCGCGCAAAATACTGAAAGGGGTTCGCAGTTCATGCGCCGCGTCAGACGAAAATCTGCGTGCTCTGATGAAACTCTTGTTCAGTCGCCTGCACAGGCGGTCGTAGACGGCAGCAAATTCTTCGAACTCTTTGTATTGGGTGTGAACCGATCCGATGCTCTCCAAGTTTTCGGGCTTCAAGCTGTTCAGCGAAGCTTTCAGTGCGTTGAACGGGTCCATGGTGGCTTTCACCAACATTTGCGCCATGATGAAAACCAGCATTCCCACGAGGGGTATGAACAGGGGCAGTTGGTTATCACGGACTTTCCAGAGCATGACCATGAATGCCATAAATGACTGTTCACTGATCATGATTTGCATAGCGTGATTCGCTTTCAAGCGGGCTGCAGTCCACACCCCATTTCCCGTGATGGTGTTCGTGACCAATTGAATGAGAGGCTCTTGGCTGAGGTTGGGACTCGACCAAAAGGCCGAATTTTCTGACAGCATGGTGCAATGGGCTGCCGACATTGCGCGGGTGATCGGAGAGCCGTTGAGACACACCGTGACTTCACCCACAAAACGGTTGTAGAGGTTGTTTTTGAATGTTCGACCATGGCATTGCCCAAAGTCTTCTGCGTTGTTGGAATAGGGTTTGCAAACGACCAAGGAGTTTTCAAGATCGGCGTGCAGTTGCTCCCGCATTTCTTGCTTGGACTTGTATTGGGCGAAGCTGCGACTGACCAAGATCAGTACGGTGGCCATCACCATGATGATCAGAAACAGCCGCAGTCTGAGCGAGCGGTTCATGGATGGGCGTTGACTTTGACCCGGTAACCCACACCGCGCACGGATTCGATAGGGGTTTGGTGGTCGTGGTTGCCACGGCTGAGTTTGCGTTTGATCCGTTGCACGCAGACGTCCACCACATTGGTCTCAGGGTCAAAGTTGATGTCCCAGACGTTCTTGAGAATTTGCTGACGGGAATAAATATGACCGGGCGTTTGCATCAGGTATTGCAGCAGGGTGAATTCGCGCTGACTGAGCACCGCCTCGATGTCAAACCATTGGGCTCTGCGGCTGACCAAGTCCAAGCGCAAGTGCGTGGTTTGGAGGGTTTGCGCGGCGGGTTCTGCTTTTTTGCGCCCGAGGATAACCTTCATTTTGGCGATCAGCTCTTCCACGAAGAAGGGCTTGGGCATGTAGTCGTCGGCGCCCAACTCAAAGCCATGCAAGCGGTCGGTCAGCTCCACTTTGGCACTCAAAATAATGACGGGTGTGGTGTTGCCGTCTTGGCGCAGTTGCTGCAACAACTCCAGCCCGTTGAGCTTGGGCAGCATGATGTCCAGCAGCACCAAGTCGTAATTGTTTTTGAAGATGTTTTTGAGGCCGCTGACGCCATCGGTCACATGTTCCACTTGGTAGCCGGCACTTCTCAAACCCTCGATGACGAATTCAGCGATTTTTGACTCGTCCTCAACCAATAAAATTTTGAGAGAGGGGTTTGTCACAACCATGTCCATGTCACGTCTCCGAAAGTGGCAAAACTGTCACAGGATCCCGCTCGGGCACTCGAGTGAATGATTTGGGCAATTGTGTTGATTTCTATCAGTCCATTCTATGTTTATTGGTTGGATATAAGATTTGTCACGCCATTACATTTCTGTCATTTGGTCCTTTGGCTGCGGGGCGGGCCTCATTGACTCCACCTTGGTGACGATACAACGGGTATCAAGGTCACTTTGTGGAATCCGTCATGTTGTCAGTTTCATCCCTTCATGTATCCCTCAGGCCGCTGGATATGCGCACATTCGATCGACCCGCCGAGCCCAGCGCCATGGACGTGGCGAAGTCCCAGGTCATTGCGCCGCCCAGCACGGTGGACATGCGTTTTGAATTCAATGCATTGACGCAGGCTTGGATGTTGGCCATGACCGATGCCAACTCGGGCGATGTGGTGCGCAAAATCGATCTGAAAGGTTTTTCCCATGGCCCCAGCGGCAGCTTGCACCAGTCTGGTCATTGGATAGACAAGGCCGTTTGAGCCGACGGTGGATCAGCCTCTCAGCCACAGCGGCGCCATTTGGATCACCCAACCCAGCAAAGCAGACACTGCAATCACTTCCATCACGCTGCGCTTGAAGCGCAGCAGGGCCAGAGCAGCGACACCGGCCATGGTCAGGGCCATGCCATCCACCCCGCCCAGAAAGCCCTCTGCGCTATAGCCTTTGGGCCACAGTACGTGGTAGCTCAAAAACAAGGTGAGGTTCAAGACCACACCCACCACGGCGGCGGTGATGGCGGTCAAAGGCGCTGTCAGTTTGAGCTGGTTGTGCGTGGACTCCACCAGAGGCCCACCCGCCAAGATGAAAATGAACGAAGGCAAAAAGGTGAACCAGGTGGCCACGCAAGCGGCCAATGCCCCGGCAGCAAACCCGTGATCGGGACCGAGTAAGGCCCCGATGTGGCCGCCCAGGTAGCCGACAAAAGCGACAATCATGATCAAGGGACCGGGTGTGGTTTCACCCAAGGCCAGGCCGTCGATCATTTGGGTGGCCGTGACCCAGCCAAACTGTTCCACCGCGCCTTGGTACACATAGGGCAGTACCGCGTAAGCCCCTCCGAAAGTCAGCAGGGCGGCCTTGGTGAAGAACCAAGCCATTTGCGCCAAGGTGTGGTCCCACCCCCAGACCGCGACCAAAGCGGCCATCGGCAAGAGCGCTAAAGCGCTGCCCACCAGCAGCACCTGACTCCATCGCCGGATCGAAAAATGGGTGTGCGCTGGGCGCGGCGTATCGTCATCGATCAGGGCGGGGCCATAGCCCAACTTGGCGCTGCCATGGCCTTGGGCGGCACTGAACACCTGGGGATGCAAGCGGCTCAACACCAGGCCGCACAAGGCGGCCGCCAAGATGATGGCTGGAAACGGTAAATTGAAGACCCACTGGGCGACAAACGAGGCGATGGCGATGGCCCAAAGAGCCGGGTGCTTGAGGGCGCGCGTGCCCATCCGGTGCGCGGCTTGCAGCACGATGGCCGTCACAGCGGGCTTGATGCCGTAGAACAAACCCGCCACCCAGCTGACCTGGCCCAAGCTGACGTAGACCCAAGACAGGCCGATCAAAATAAAGAGGGAAGGCAAGACAAACAAAGCCCCCGCCATCACTCCGCCCCAGCTGCGGTGCATCAGCCAGCCAATGTAGGTGGCCAGTTGTTGTGCCTCAGGGCCTGGCAGCACCATGCAGTAATTCAAAGCATGCATGAACCGCCGCTCTGAAATCCAGCGCTGGCGCTCCACCAACTCTTGGTGCATCAGCGAGATTTGGCCTGCAGGCCCGCCAAAACAGATGCATCCGATCTTCAGCCAAAACCCAAAGGCTTGGCGCAAAGTCACGGGATCGGGGGCTTTTTCAGATTCCATCAGGCGATTGTCGCAGGCACAGGATTGGCATTTTGGGATACACCCATTTGCAATATGGATCGATTTGGAGGGTTAATCGGCGGATTCAAGCTGTTTTTGGGGAGTGGCTGTATACAATGCCAACCCATCTGAACCCCCCGAGGCGCTGAGTCGCCATTCATCAAGGTCCTATGTTTGCCACTTTGGAAGAAAGCAGTTCGCAAGCCGTCAAAGCGCAACTGCAGTTGCGCGAGATGATCCTGGCCGGGGGCTTGCCTGCCGGTGCGCGCATTGCCGAACTGACCTTGGTGGACCTTCTGGGCATGTCGCGTACCCCCATCCGCGCTGCATTGATCCGTCTGGAGCAAGAAGGCTTGCTCGAAGCCTTGACCCATGGCGGCTTTGCGGTGCGTACCTTCTCACAGACCGAGGTGTCGGACGCGATCGAGTTGCGCGGAACGGTTGAGGGCTTGGCGGCACGCTTGGCAGCGGAGCGCGGCGTGAATGCGCAGCAGATGCAAGAAGCCCAAGACACCTTGGACGAAATTGACTCTGTGCTGGCCAATGCCGCTTTGTCAGATGAGACTTTTTCTGATTATGTGCAGTTGAATCAAAAATTCCACACCTTGATTGGTGCCATGTCGGGCAGCCGTGTGCTGGTGCGCGAGCTCGAACGTGTGGCCAGCCAGCCCTTTGCCTCGCCTTCGGGATTTGTCGGTGTGCAGTTTCACACCCCGCAATCGCGGGAGATGCTGATCGTGGCCCAGCACCAGCACCGTGAGGTGCTGACCGCGATAGCGCTGCGCGAAGGCGCGCGCGCCGAGTCGCTGATGCGCGAGCATTCACGCTTGGCACAAACCAATTTGAAAGCCGCCATGCGCAGCCCCCAAGCGGCGCCCGTGCCTGGCGTACAACTGATTCGCAAGCCGGGCTGATGCCCATTTCTATCCCCTCAACCCCTTGATTTTTTTGGAGACCTTCAACATGCAAAAACGATTCTTCTTACGCACCGTGGCCGCAGCGGTGGTGTTGGCAAGTGCCACAGGCGCCATGGCCGAAGACAAATTCAAGATCGGCTTGATCTTGCCCATGACCGGACCGTTTGCCTCGACCGGCAAACAAATCGAAGCGGCCGCGCGCCTGTACATGGCGCAAAACGGCGACACCGTGGCCGGTAAAAAAATCGAACTGATCGTCAAAGACGACACCAGCGCGCCTGATGTGACCAAGCGCATCGCCCAAGAGTTGGTGGTGAACGACAAAGTCAGCGTGTTGGCCGGTTTTGGTTTGACTCCGCTGGCGCTGGCCACCGCGCCGATCGCCACCCAATCGAAGACACCTTTGGTGGTCATGGCCGCCGCCACTTCCAGCATCACCGAGGCTTCGCCTTTCATCATCCGCACCAGCTTCACCTTGCC
>CANFMK010000175.1 GCA_947448325.1 Comamonadaceae bacterium | reverse complement strand
TTAACCCCGTTGTCGCTCACACCTCCTGAGTGCGACCCACTTTTTGCAAAATGCCTTTCATAGCCAACACGGAACTTGAAAGGCTACGGCCAGTCCGGGTGATCAAGCCAAAGCCCTGCATGTGCAGTGGCAGCATCTCAGACAAAGCGCTGACCCGCTTGCCTTCGCAGGCTTGCGCCACCTCATCGGTCAGACCGCCAGCATGTCGGTCTGACCGAGCAGCCGACGCAGAGTGTCCAGGTCCTGCGTCTCGACCAATTTGGGTGGCGGCATCATTTTTTGCTGAACAAAAAGTGCATCGAACTTGACGCGCAACAAACTGCCCTGTGGCGGGACGATCCAAGAGGCTTGCGTCAATTCCGTCCAGCTTACTTGGCTGCGATGCTGCCAAGGATGCGTCCGACGCGCCACCACCTGAACCGCTTGCGCTTGCACCAGCTCTTCATAGAGAAAATGCTGTGCTTGGGCACCACTGGACATCCGTCCCACGACGATGTCCAACTCATCGCGTTGGAGTTTGGCCATCAATGCCGGACTCGAGTCCACCGTGAGGTTGATACTGGCCTGGGCAAACTGAGATTGAAATTCGACAATGGCGCGCGGCACCATGGCCAATGCCGGCGCCTTGATGGAACCGATGGCAATTTGGCTTTCAGCATGACCGCTCAATGCTGCCAACTCGTCGCTGACTTGGTTGAGTTCACTGAGCACATTGCGCGCATGCCGAATCACCAAGGCACCCGCGGCCGTCGCTTCGACGCCGCGTGGGAAACGCTGAAACAAGGGCAGACCCCACAAGGTTTCGAGATCGGCCAGCATTTTGGAGGCCGCCGATTGCGTCATGCCCAAGGCATCGGCCGCACGTTGCAAGCTGGAATGGTCGTCCATGGCCACCAGCAAGGCCAGTGACCGCAATTTGAGGCGGTGTCGCAAAAACCAATGGGAAGGTAAATACAGCATAGGGCTCCGGGATCCATCTGACATATCGATTTTGACATGCCAATATGGCAATAATTCATTGGCTATTCCCGATACCCCTGCCTACCATGGCTCCATCTCCGTCGATGGCTTCCTCACCCACATGTCCAAACCACCCTGCTCCCAGCCCCATGTGCTCTTTATTTCGGTCGACCAATGGCCCGGACATTTGCTCGGCTGCGCCGGGCATCCGGTGATCCAAACGCCCACGCTTGACCATCTGGCCAGATTGGGCACGCGCTTCACCCGCGCTTATGCCGAGTCGCCGATCTGCATCCCATCGCGCCGCTCCATGATGACGGGCTTGTCGCCCAAAGGCCATGGCGACCGCAGTTTCAACCCGACGCTGCGCATGCCCAACGTGCCTTCGCTGGCACAGTCTTTCAGAAAAGCGGGCTACCAAGCCAATGCGATCGGTAAATTGCACGTGTATCCACCGCGGGATCGAATTGGCTTTGACGATGTGCTGCTGGCCGAAGAGGGGCGCCCAAAACTGGGGGCGATCGACGACTACGAGATGTACCTGGCCTCAAGAGGCCACGCGGGCGAACAGTTCATGCACGGCATGAATAACAACGACTACCTGAACCGCCCCTGGCATTTGGACGAGGCCAGTCACGTGACCAACTGGATCACACGTGAGGCGGCCAAAACCATCAAGCGCCGCGATCCGACACGGCCTGCTTTCTGGCACGTCTCTTACTCCCACCCGCACCCCCCCCTGGCACCGTTGCAGTGCTATTTGGACATGTACCGCGACGTGACGATCGACACCGCCTGGCACGGGGAATGGGAAAAGTCTTCGAAAATTCCCGCCCTGGACGCGGTGCGCGACTACTGGCCCGTGCCCGACAACCCCGACACCCACAAACAGTTGCGCCAAGCCTATTACGCCCTGTGCACCCACATCGATCATCAACTGCGCATTTTGTGGGGCACGCTGCGAGAAGAGGACTTGCTCCAAAACACCGTGATTTTGTTCACTGCCGATCACGGTGACATGCTGGGTAATTTTGGTTTGTGGGCCAAACGCATGTTTTACGAAGGCTCCAGCGCGCTGCCGATGATTCTGATCGACACCGCACAAGGCCAGCGCGTCCAAGCCAACCATGTCGACTCCCGCTTGGTGGGCTTGCAAGACATCATGCCCACTTTGCTCGATTTAGCGGGTATCGACATCCCCGCCAGCGTGGAAGGTTTGTCCATGGTGGGCGCGCAAAAACGCCCCTTTTTGTACGGCGAATGCCGCGAAGACGCCGGCGCTACACGCATGGTCCACGACGGACAACACAAACTGATTTGGTACCCTGCCGGCAATGTGGTCCAGTTGTTTGACCTGGCGCGCGACCCGCAAGAACGGGTCGATTGCGCGGCGCAAGCCTCCTACCAGCCCATTCGGCAGCACTTGGAGTCGATTTTGGTTTCACAACTGTACGGCGATGACCTTAACTGGGTCACCGATGGCCAGTTGCGTGGCTTTTCGGCGACGACGGCCCCGTTCAAAGCAGATCGCGGCATGTCCGGCCAACGCGGTTTGCATTTCCCCACCCCCCCACTGGACCCCTTGGGTCAGCGAGTGGGATCCCCTTGATTGTGCGAATAGGAACTCCGATGAAAAAATTATTCACCCTGGGGGCTGCATGTTTGGCCATTGTGCTGGGCGCGCCCACGTCGGCATTGGCGCAAAAATTCCCCGACAAGCCCATCAAATGGGTGGTTCCCTTCCCCCCTGGCGGCAATACCGATCGCGTGGCACGCCTGTATGCCCTCAAACTGAGCGAAGCACTGGGGCAGGCGGTGGTCATTGACAACAAAGCGGGTGCCACTGGCAGCATTGGTCTGCAGTACGTGGCCAAATCGCCTGCGGATGGCTATAACGTGGTGATCGGTGACTTGAGCAGCCTGATTGTGAACAAGCACGCCAACCCGAAACTGCCGTTTGACCCCTTCACCGATTTCACCCCCGTGGCCAAATTGGCCGAGGTCTCGATCGTGATCACCGGCCGGGCCGATTTGCCCGCCAACAATCTGGCTGAATTTTTGGCACTGGCCAAAGCACAACCGGGCAAATTCACCTATGCCACCAGTGGGGTGGGCAGCATCGGTCACTTGTCTTTTGAGTTGATTAAATCCCTGGCCGAAGTGGATGTGCATCACGTGGCCTACAAAGGCGGCGGTCCCGCCGTCACCGACTTGATCGGTGGTCATGTGGATGTGGTGGTGGATGGTGCTGCTTTGCCTTTTGTGCTGGACGGCAAGATCAAAGCCCTGGCCACCACAGGCCCGCGTTTGAGTGTGCTCCCCAAAGTGCCCAGCGTGGCCGAATCTGGCCTCAAGGGCTATTCGGTGACCAACTGGTGGTGCCTGCTGACCCCCGTCGGCACGCCAGCCGCCATTGTGAAGACCTTGAGCGACGAAGTCCAAAAAATCGCCAACTCGGCTGAGGTCAAATCCAATTTCGAAAAAGCCGGTATCTCGGCTGCGAGCAACACATCGGCCGAGATGGCCAAGCTCATGCGCGACGACTACGACAAGATGGGTGGAATCATCAAAAAGTCGAAAATTGAGTTTTGACGCACCAGCATCACCATTCCCGCCCCAAGTACCATCAGCCCCAATCCCCAACCCACCCGAAAACCAAAACGAGATCCGCCGCTGACAAAAGCCAAGACCGTCTTGGCCATCGCGCTGGCGGCCAAGACAGCCATCCATCGCCAAGCAAAGTCTGCCATGGACGCGTCAATGGCCAGACTCATTTGCGCCACACTGGCGGCTGCGGCATGGACTTCGGCCATGGCCACCACCACCGAGGTCACCCACACACCCGCATCGCCAAAAACGGATTGCGAGGCTACAGACAGGAATGAAACGCTGGCCATCACCAAGGCCAAGATCAACGCATGGCTGAGTTTGAAAGCACTGTCAGTCGGTGCCATGGCGGTTGCAGGGGTGTTCACGCCTTGTCTCATGCAAAACCACGTCGTGGCCAGCAAGCCTGTGCAAGCGGCCGCCATGGGCCAAGCCACAGCCCGCAGCAAATTGCGGCGACACTGTACCCACAATCCCCGTCATCAACAGCAATGAAGCCAGGCTGGACAACAAAGCGGCGGCGCTGGCGCGCGCAGCTACATTGGCATCTTTACGCGCCTGATGACCCCAATGCACCAAGGCTGCGGTCGAGGACACAAAGCCCGAACAAAATCCGGCCAGCGGCAATCCCCAACGCACCCCCAACATGCGTTGGGCCAAATGCCCCATCATGCCCACGGCCATCACCAGCACCACAATGCGCCACAAGGTGGTAGGGTTGAGCACATTCCACGGGTCCACCGCCGTGTCGGGTAAGAGCGGCATGATGACCAAAGCGGCCACGGCCATCGACAAACCATCTTGCAATTCTTGCTGAGTGATCCACTCGCGGGTGAACCGATGGCTGATCTGCTTGAACTCCAGCAGTAATGCCACCAGCACCGCAAAGCCCACCGCCATGGCAAGTTGGGTGTGCACGAGGGCCGAAAGCATCAAGGTGACCAACACCGCCATTTCGCCGGTCAAACCCGGATCTTGGGGGGCGCTTGCGCGATAACCGCTGAACACCAAGGCGCCCACGGTGCCCACCACAGCCACGAAAGGCCAGACGCCCAAACCCCAGGCCACATAACCCAAGATCGACACCAAGACATGGGTGCGCAAACCGGCTTTGCTTTCATTCGCGTGAGGGCGGCGTTCGCGAACCACGCCCAACAAGATGCCCATGGCCACAGCCGTCCATGCGCCGGGCCAGTTCATGATCGGCTCAATCGTAAGCAATCACGGCCTGGCCGCCTTCAGCTTGAGCGATCCACCCCGCTAATGCCGCATCAGTGGGGAAAAAATGGGCTTGCTCACCGAGTTGCACCTCAGCGCTGGCCGCAATGCCTTCGCCTTGGCGGGACAAACTCAGGCGCACCGGCAGGCCTCGCACCAACTCACCCTGTTCGGTGACTTCACGTTGCGGCGGAAAGGCTTTGACCAGACGCGCCACCTCGGGCGCACGGCCATTCACCGCGACACGCAGGTATTTGCCAAAACGGCAACGGGCCGAGGGCAAGTCCCAGATCTGCTCCATTTTCAAACGAAAACCACCCGAGAAACGGTCGGCCTGCATCTTGGCCATGACGATGATGAGCTCGTCCTCTTTCAAAACATGGCGCGCCGAGTGGATCAGGCCCTCGTCGGCCGTGGCCTCCATCGCCATGGATTTGTCATCCAGCTTGAAAATCGCCACTTTGCCGCGTTGGCCGTTGATGATGCGAATGTCGCTGACGATGCCGGCCAACAACTGCGGCTCGCGGCTGTCGATCAAATCGTCGATCTTGCGGCGCGCAAACTGGCGCACCTCGCGCTCGACCGCGTCAAACAAATGGCCTGAGAGGTAAAAGCCCACAGCGGTCTTTTCAAAGGTGAGTCGCTCTTTGATACCCCACGGCATCATTTCCACCAGATCAGGTTCTTGGCTGCTGGAGCCATGCGCATCATCACCCATCATGTCGAACAAACCGCCCTGATTGGCGTTGGCCAAGGTGGCTGCGGCAAACTCAAAAGCCCGGTCCACTGAGGCCGAGAGTGATGCGCGATTCATGTGCAAGGAGTCAAAAGCGCCGGCCTTGATCAGGGCTTCCACCGTGCGCTTGTTCAGGCGACTGCGGTCCACGCGCACGCAAAAGTCAAACAAACTGGTGAACGGGCCGCCCTCTTCG
>CANFMK010000174.1 GCA_947448325.1 Comamonadaceae bacterium | reverse complement strand
CCATTCGGCGCAGGCCGTCAAGCGTAAGTGATCCAGTCCGCATGGGCCGCGCTGTCCAAGTGGGGCAGCGTGTTGTAGGTCACCAGCATGTGGCGCTTGGGCGTGAACGCAAACTCGGTGAGCGAGGTGTTGCGGATGCGCAGATTCAACTCGATGGTGGTTTCGGCCGGTGCGCCCAGGATGTGACCCACGGCGGTCGAAATCGGCCCCCCGCTGGACACAAACAACACCGAGCCGCTGTGGTTTTGCCGCACATGGTCCAGCGCGCTCGTCACGCCGTGCACAAAGTCCGCATAGGACGGCATGCCTTGCGGCTGGGTTTTGCCGGCCATCCACAATTGCAGGGCGTCGCGCAGCAGACGGAAATGGTGGCGGTACATCTCAGGTGAATCGGGTTTGGCCAAAGGCTCGGGGTGCACCGTGGCGATCAGCGCATGGCTGTCGTACTCGTCCAGTCCCGGCCAGACCAAGGGGGTGTGGTTCCAGCCCGCGCCTTCGGCCATGGCTTCCCAGGTTTGGCGGTGGCGCTTGAGCGTGCCGATCAGCACCGCATCAAAGGGGGCTGTTTCATAACTGCCTGCGGCTTGCGCTTTGTCGCGCCAGTATTGCCCCAAGCGCAGGCCCTGCTCACGGCCGCGCGGGCTGAGTTGGTCATAGTCGTCGGCACCAAACGAGGCCTGGCCATGGCGCACAAGATAGAGATTTCCCATGGGCTGATTCTGGCCAGAACGCCCTCTGAAACCAGTCGCCTACGTGCTACGGGCCCGCGCAGGCAGCGCGGTTTACAACAGCACGTGACCCGTGATGCAGGTCACCGACTGCCCACCGACCCACACTTGCCCCGCCGCATCTTGCGTCAAATGGACGCGGCCGTTGCGGCCCAGCGCTGCGCCTTGGCTGGCGGTGTAGCCAGAGGGCATGACGCCTTCTGCGATCAACCATTGTGCGAACGAAGCATTCAAACTGCCTGTGACCGGGTCTTCGGCGATGCCGATGGCAGCGGCAAAGCCGCGCACTTCCAGGTCGGCCTGCTCGACCGCTGCGGTGGGCTTGTGCTGGGCAAAAGCCCGTGCCTCGCGGTTGGCGCGGCCAATCAAGCCGAGGGTGATTGGGTACTGCGCAGCGACGCCTACTTTGAGGCCGGTTTTTTTCAGCGCTGCGTGATCGGGATCCAGCCCCCACACGGTTTCAGGACTGTCGAGCAACAAACCCAGCCAATGCGGGCCGTTATGCAGATGTTGTGCGTGCAACACCTGCGATTTTTCCAGGCCAAGGGCTTGGCAGACGCTGTGCAACTCCTCAGGGGTCGGCGTTGTGCGTTGCAAAGGGGGCGCGGCAAAAGCCCAGGTGTGAGGCCCTGCGCCCTGTTGCAGGGTGACCAGGCCGACACCGCATTCTTGAACGATGCTGTCGGGGTTTTGCGGCTGCCCACCCGCTTCACGCCAAGCGTGGGCTGTGCCCAGTGTTGGGTGACCGGCAAAGGGCAACTCCCCGCCGGGGGTGAAAATGCGCACCCGGTAATCTGCGCCTTGGGCTCGCGCGGCCGCGCTCACCGGCAGCACAAAAGTGGTCTCGCTCAGTTGCGTCCAACGCGCAAACTGCTGCATGACTTCGTCAGACAAACCCGCGCCGTCCAGTACCACCGCCACGGGGTTGCCCAGGTAGGGCTGATCGGTGAACACATCGATTTGGGTGAAAAGGCGAGAGGGCATGGTGACTGGACTTTCCAATGAGGCGGCTCAAGCGGCGGGGGCGCGGTCGTGAATCGGCATGCGTTTGCCCACGATGACGACCGCCATGATGGCCAGGCTAAAGACCAGTGTCCAAGGGTCCAAAATTTCGCCCAATAGCGGCACCGAAATCAACATGCTCAGAAGCGGTTGCAGCAGTTGAATTTGACTGACGCGCACGGTGCCGCCCAAAGCCAAACCTCGGTACCAAGCGAAAAATCCGATCCACATGGAAAACAAAGACACATAGGCAAATCCCAGCCACGCCGTCAGGCGAATCGGGTTGCTGGGCCAAGCCCAGAGGGACACGGGCAATGTCAATGGCAATGAGATCACCAGTGCCCAGCAAATGACCTGCTCGGCGGGCAGCCGTCCCGCCAGTTTGGCACCTGCCACATACGAAACAGCCGCCCAGCCCATGGCCGCCAACAGCACCATGTCGGCCCAATGCAGGCTCAGACCGGTGGTCCCCGATCGCCACAAAGCAAAAGCCATGACCAAGGCGCAACCCAAGCTGGCGCAGATCCAAAAGCCCAACGACGGGCGTTGTCGGTGGACCCAGGCTCCCAGGGCGGCTGTGCTCAAGGGCAAGACGCCCAGCATGACACTGGCGTGCACCGCTTCCACGTGGCGCATGGCGATCGAGGTGAACAGCGGAAAGCCGAACACCGCGCCGATGGCGGTGGCCCCTATCAGTGACCAATCGCTGCGCGCCGGCACGGGTGCACGCTGAAACCACAACAACGCCACACTGAGTGCACCGGCCACAGCCGCCCGGCCCATGGCGATGAACAGGCCCGAAAGCTGGGGGTCAGCGACCGAGCCGGTGGCCAAGCGGGTCATGGGCAGCGTGAGCGAAAAAATCACCACACCCAGCAAGCCCAAACCCAGACCCCAAGTGGATGCGCTGGGACGACGCAGCACCCCCCAACTCATGTGGCGCTCCAGACGATCCAGGCGGCTGTACCGACCAGGGCGGCTGCCATGCACCGGTTAAAGACCAGCAGACGCTGCCCTTGGCTCAGCCAGTGACGCAGCAGGGAGCCCACCAGGGCGTAGCTGAGGTTGCTGAAAAATCCAAAACCCATCATCACCGGCAAAAGCAGCAAGGTGCGCACTGAGGCGTCGGGATGGCCGCTGATCCAGCCGCCGGTGATGGACAAGGCCAGCATCCAGGCTTTGATGTTGAGAAACTGCAGCAACACGCCCTGAAGAAAACTCACATTCAAACGGGAGGTGTCAGCTTGCGCCAGGTTGCGCGAACGGCTCAATTGCAGCGCCAACCAAAGCAGATAGGCGCTGCCAGCCAGGGTGATGGCCCATTTCAATTCAGGCCAGGTGGCGACCAAGGCGCCGACACCGACCGCGCACAGACTGAACAACACGCCCCAACCCACTGGCACGGCGCAGACAAAGTGCATGGAGCGCCACAGCCCGCGGTTGGCCGCCAGGGCCGTCGACAAGGCGGTGTTGGGGCCCGGCGTGAAACTGCTGGCGGTGGCCAAGATCAGCAAGGCGCTCCATTCGGTGGGATTCATGGACTGAATATAAAGGGTTTGAGCCGCAGGCACAGACCCATGAATCAGCGATGGCTCAAGGCCTCCATGCGCTCCATGGCTTCCAAAAGCGCTTCATCGATGGCCGCATCGCGTGCATACATTGCCGTGGCTTTGGCGGCATCTTGTGTGAACAATTGTCCGTCGGCCAAAGCGAGGCGCAGGGCTTGTTGTTCCTGCTCCAAGGCGGTCATCAGGGCGGGCAAAGCGTCCAGTTCTCGTTGCTCTTTGTAGCTGAGCTTGGCTGTTGTTTTGACAGGTGCTGTGGTGGGCAAAACCACGGGCGGGGCGGCGGTTGCGCTCTTGGCTTGGCCGGCTTGGGCTTTGGCCTGAATGGCTTGGCTGCGCTGCGACTGGATCAACCAGTCTTGCACCGAGCCTTCGTACTCGCGCCAAAAACCGGGTTGGGTTTCGCTGCTTTCGCAGGCGATGATGCTGGTGACCACGTTGTCCATGAAGGCGCGGTCGTGGCTCACCAAGAAGACCGTGCCCGGGTAGTTTTGCAACAAGTCTTCCAGCAATTCCAAGGTATCGATGTCCAGATCGTTGGTGGGCTCGTCCAGCACCAGTACGTTGGCAGGACGGGCAAACAAGCGCGCCAGCAGCAATCGGTTGCGCTCGCCGCCGGATAAAGATTTGACGGGGGAGCTGGCGCGGGCCGGTGAAAACAAGAAGTCGGCCAGGTAGCTCTTGACGTGCTGGCGCTTGTTGCCAATCTCAATCCATTCGCTGCCCGGGCTGATGAAGTCCTCTAACGTGGCGTTGAGGTCCAGGGCGTTGCGCATCTGGTCGAAATACGCCACTTCGATGTTCGCGCCTTGGCGCACTTTGCCGCTGTCGGCTTGAATTTCGCCCAAGATCAGTTTGAGGAGCGTCGTCTTGCCAGCGCCATTGGGCCCCAGCAAACCAATTTTGTCGCCCCGCAGCAGTGTGGCACTGAAGTCTTTCACGATGACTTTGCGGGAGCCATCGGCATGCGGGAAGCTTTTGCAGACATCGGTCAACTCGGCCACCAATTTGCCGCTGGGTGCGCCAGATGCCACTTCCATGCGCACGCTGCCCACCTGCTCTCGGCGCGCCATGCGCTGGGCGCGCAGGACCTCCAGGCGTCCAATGCGGCTTTGGCTTCGGGTGCGCCGCGCTTCCACGCCCTTGCGGATCCAAACTTCTTCTTGCGCCAGTAATTTGTCTGCTTTGGCGCTGATGACCGCCTCTTGCGCCAACTGCTCTTCCTTTTGCTGTTGATACTGCGCAAAGTTGCCGGGATAAGAGAGCAAGTGACCGCGGTCCAGTTCCACAATCCGGGTGGCGATCTGATCTAAGAAGGCGCGGTCGTGCGTGATGGTCACGACGCTGCCCTTGAAGTCAAGCAGCAACTGCTCCAGCCAAGCGATGGAATCGAGGTCCAAGTGGTTGGTGGGTTCGTCCAGTAGCAGCACATCCGGCCGGGTGACCAGGGCTTGGGCCAAGGCGACCCGCTTGCGGTTACCGCCGGACAAAGAGTCCACTCTCGCTTCGGGGTCCAGGTGCAGTCGGTGCATGGTTTCTTCCACCCGCTGCTCCCAGCCCCAGCCATCCTGGGCTTCGATTTGGCTTTGCAGCGCATCCAGGTCGCCGCGGCTGTTCACATAGTCATCGATCCAACCCAGCACAGGGGCCAAGCCGCGCTGCACCGATTCAAAAATGGTGTCTTCACCGATCAAAATAGGTTCTTGCGCGACAAAGGCAATGCGAATGCCTTGCTGAACGTGCAGGTGCCCATCATCTGTGTGTTCCATGCCCCCCAGAATTTTCAAAAGAGACGATTTGCCTGCGCCGTTGCGACCAATCAATCCCACGCGTTCAACGCTTTCGAGAGAAAAGTCTGCATGGTCGAGCAATGCGACATGGCCAAAAGCCAGTGACGCGTTCATGAGGGTAAGTAATGCCATAGAGGCTGGATTATCCTCTTGGAGCCGCCGCCCAGCCGCTGCCTCTTATCGCGCATGAGGCGTACACAACTCATACGCACGCCTTTCTGTGGCATACTGGAAAGCTTCGCTGCAGAAAAGCTTGTTTCAAGTCTGGGCATCGGAGGCGGTTGATAAATGCTGTTGAAGCTGGCTCGGAAACAAAAAATTTTCGAGCTGATTTGACGAAACGCATTAAACCGATGTATACTGCAAGGCTTCGCTGATCACAGCGGAGTGCAAACCGAAACCGGTTGTTGATCTTGGAAAAAATTCAAATAATTTTTCCAAAAATTGACAAGAGGCTAAATTTCGATGTATACTGCAAGGCTTCGCTGATCGCAGCGTAGTGGAGTTAAAGATAGGGTTTAGGCCTTGTTGGAAGCTAGAGATCGTTAACAAAATACAGCCGATAAGCGTGGGCGTTTGATGGTGATTGCCAAGTTCTACGGAACTTAGCTTTTATAGCTAACAAACGCTCATGAAGT
>CANFMK010000173.1 GCA_947448325.1 Comamonadaceae bacterium | reverse complement strand
CGCCGTCTCGTTCAAAGATCTCGTGCTTTTTCAGGCGAATTTCGATGTACAAGTCGCCGGCAGGCCCGCCATTGGTGCCGGGCTCGCCATTGCCCGTGCTGCGAATACGCATGCCGTCGTCAATGCCGGCGGGAATTTTGACTTCCAGTGTTTTTTGCTTTTTGAGTTTGCCCTGGCCATGGCAGGTGCCGCAAGGGTCTGGAATGATCTTGCCCGCGCCACGGCATTGTGGGCAGGTTTGTTGCACACTGAAAAAGCCTTGGCGCATTTGCACCTGACCTTGACCTTGGCAGGTGCTGCAGGTCTTGGCGCTGGTGCCGGGTTTGGCACCTGTGCCGGTACACGTGTCGCAGGCCTCCCAGCTGGGGATGCGGATTTGTGCATCTTTGCCGTTGGCCGCTTCTTCCAGCGTGACTTCCATCGCATAGCTCAGGTCGTTGCCCCGAAACACCTGGCGCCCACGGCCTGCGCCGCCTCGACCGCCACCAAAAATGTCGCCAAAAATGTCACCAAAGGATTCGCCAAAACCGCCAAAGCCTTCTGCGCCACCGCGCATGTTCGGGTCCACACCCGCATGGCCATGCTGGTCGTAAGCCGCGCGCTTTTGCGGATCAGACAGCATCTCGTAGGCCTCTTTGACCTCTTTGAATTTGGCTTCTGCATCTTGGGCTTTGTCCCCCTGATTGCGGTCAGGGTGGTGCTTCATCGCCAGCTTGCGATACGCTTTTTTGATGTCGTCGTCCGAGGCGTTTTTGGCCACGCCCAGTACTTCGTAAAAATCTCTTTTAGCCATGTGCATCAACTTTGGTAACAAGAACGCCGCGAAGGCGATTCAGAAGCTGAATCCACCTGCGCGGCGGGTCTGCGGCCGGCCTGTCAAGGCCTGCCGACTCAGGGTTTTTTGACTTCTTTGACTTCAGCGTCCACCACATTGTCGTCTTGGGGTTTGGCTTGCGCATCGCCCGCGCCAGCCGCTGCGCCGGCTGCAGCTTGTTGGGCTTGCATTTCAGCGTAGACTTTTTCGCCCAGTTTTTGGCTGGCTGTCATCAGCGCTTCGGTTTTGTTGTCGATAGCCGCTTTGTCTTCACCCTTGAGGGCTTCTTCCAGCTCTTTGACCGCTACCTCAATGGCTTCTTTTTCAGACGCTTCGATCTTGTCGCCATGCTCGGTCAGGCTTTTCTTGACGCTGTGCAAAGAGGCTTCGCCTTGGTTGCGGGCTTGCACAATTTCCAATTTCTTTTTGTCTTCTTCCGCATTCAACTCAGCGTCTTTCACCATCTGTTGAATTTCAGCTTCAGACAAGCCTGAGTTGGCTTTGATCGTGATCTTGTTTTCTTTGCCGGTGCCTTTGTCTTTGGCGCCGACGTGCAAGATGCCGTTGGCGTCGATGTCAAAAGACACTTCAATTTGCGGTGTGCCGCGTGAAGCAGGTGGAATGCCTTCGAGGTTGAATTCACCCAACAATTTGTTGCCAGATGCAATCTCGCGTTCGCCTTGGAACACTTTGATCGTCACCGCAGGCTGGTTGTCTTCGGCGGTCGAGAAGGTCTGTGCAAACTTGGTCGGGATGGTGGTGTTCTTGGTGATCATCTTGGTCATCACACCACCCATGGTTTCGATGCCCAAAGACAAAGGCGTCACGTCCAGCAGCAGCACGTCAGTGCGGTCGCCCGACAAGACCTGGCCTTGGATTGCAGCGCCCACGGCCACGGCCTCATCAGGGTTCACATCTTTGCGAGGCTCTTTGCCGAAGAACTCTTTGACCTTTTCTTGCACCTTGGGCATACGGGACATGCCGCCGACCAAGATGATGTCGTCGATGTCACCGACTGACACGCCAGCGTCTTTGATGGCCACGCGGCAAGGCGCGATGGTGCGCTCAATCAATTCTTCGACCAGTTGCTCCAACTTAGAGCGGGTCAGCTTGACGTTCAAGTGCTTGGGGCCAGTGGCATCGGCCGTGATGTAGGGCAAGTTCACATCGGTGGATGCGGATGAGGACAGCTCGATCTTGGCCTTTTCAGCGGCTTCTTTCAGCCGCTGCAGGGCCAACACGTCTTTGGCCAGATCCACACCGGATTCTTTCTTGAACTCGGTGATGATGTAGTCAATGATGCGTTGGTCAAAGTCTTCACCGCCCAAGAAGGTGTCACCGTTGGTGGAGAGCACTTCAAATTGTTTTTCGCCATCGACGTCGGCGATCTCGATGATGGACACGTCAAACGTACCGCCACCCAAGTCATACACCGCAATCTTGCGATCGCCTTTTTCGGTTTTGTCCAAACCAAAGGCCAGTGCGGCTGCCGTGGGTTCGTTGATGATGCGCTTGACGTCCAAGCCGGCAATGCGGCCCGCGTCCTTGGTGGCCTGGCGCTGTGCGTCGTTGAAATAAGCGGGCACCGTGATCACGGCCTCAGTCACTTCTTCGCCGAGGTAGTCTTCGGCGGTTTTCTTCATTTTGCGCAGAATTTCAGCGCTGATCTGAGGCGGTGCCAATTTGTTGCCGCGCACTTCCACCCAGGCGTCGCCGTTGTCGGCTTTGGCAATGGTGTAAGGCATCAGGTCGATGTCTTTTTGCACTTCTTTTTCGGCAAATTTACGGCCAATCAAGCGCTTGACCGCGTACAAAGTGTTGCGGGGGTTGGTGACGGCCTGGCGTTTGGCCGAAGCGCCCACCAAAATTTCGCCGTCTTCTTGGTAGGCAATGATGGACGGGGTGGTGCGAGCGCCTTCTGCGTTCTCAATCACTTTGGTCGTGTTGCCTTCCATGATGGCCACGCACGAGTTGGTGGTGCCCAAGTCAATACCGATGATTCTTCCCATGTGGTGCTCCAAAATCTCTCAAAATTAAACAGATGTGTCAGAGGTAGGGGTGGGTTGTGAGTTTTCAAGACACCCCTACGTCAAAAAAGGTTTTTATTTGGGTGCGGTGACCGTCACCAAGGCCGGACGCAGCACGCGGTCGGCGATCAAATAACCCTTTTGCAGTACGGTGACGACTGTGTTGGCTTCTTGATCGGCAGGCACCACGCTGATGGCTTGGTGGTGGTGCGGGTCAAATTTGGTACCCGCTGTCGGGTTGATTTCGACCACTTTGTTGCGCTCCAAGGCGCTTTTGAGCTGGCGCAGCGTGGCTTCAGAGCCTTCTCGGATCTGCTCAATGGTCACATTCGGAATGGCCAGACCGGCTTCCAAGCTGTCCAACACGGGCAACAAGCTGTCGGCAAAACCCTCGACCGCGAATTTGCGTGCTTTGGTGATTTCGTCGTCGGCACGGCGGCGGGCGTTTTGCACATCGGCTTGGGCACGCAAGTACTGATCGGCCAGATCGGCGTTTTGCGCTTTGAGGTTGACCAACTCAGCCTGGGCGTCGGCCAAGGGATCGGTGGCGGCTTGGGCCGCTGCAGCGGCTTCAAGTTCTTCGGCGCTCACTTCAGAACCGGCGGTCTGTGAAGCGCTTTGCGTGGTGCTGGATGGGGTGGTGGATTGTGAATCTGACATGAAAATTGACCGCAAAATGCGGTTCCTCAAGTAACTTCGCCCCTAGTTGGGGGGCGAGTGGGGGTTTTTCAAGAGCCCTCGGGGCTCTTTGTGTGGCGGCTTATTTGACGGCCAGCAGTTGCACGTCAAACTGCAAAGTGGCGTTCGGGGGGATGACACCGCCTGCACCACGAGCACCATAGCCCAGCTCGGCGGGAATGATCAGGGTGCGCTCACCGCCCACCTTCATACCAGCCACGCCTTCGTCCCAGCCGCGAATGACCATGCCAGCGCCCAAGGAGAAGACAAAAGGATCGCGGCGGTCCAGGCTGGAGTCGAATTTCGCGCCTTTTTCACCCTCATTGAACAACCAACCGGTGTAATGCACGGTGACGCTCTGACCTTTTTTGGCCTCGTCGCCTTCTCCCACAACAGAGTCTTCGTATTGCAAGCCGGTGGCGGTGGTGATCATGGGGGTCCTTGAAAGAGCTAAGGTTGAACAAGACAAAGGCCCCGAAGCGGAGCCTTGAAAGCCATACAGACAGCGCAGGATTATGCCATTGGGCCGTGAATGGCTGGGCCCAGGGATCTGGCTGTCACTCTCAGGCCTGCCTGCGCGCCAAGTCGCGCATCAAGGCACGAACGCCATAAGTCCAAGGCGCAGCCAGGTCGCTGGTGGTGACACGGTTGAACAAAGTGCCCAACCGTGGGGTGGACACCGCCACGGTATCGCCCACCACATGGGTGAAGCCCTGGCCAGGACCGTGGCGGTCTTGGGTTGGCGCGAACATGGTGCCCAAGAAAAGCATCATGCCGTCGGGGTACTGGTGGTACGGGCCCATGGCCTGGGCAGCCAGGTCCAGCGGGTCGCGGCTGATTTGGCTGATGGAGCTGGCGCCTTGCATGACAAAGCCCTCAGGACCTTGCACCACCATGTGCAGATCGGCTTGGCGTACATCGTCGATGCCAAAGTGCGCGTCAAACAAGCGGATGAAAGGGCCGATGGCGCAGCTGGCGTTGTTGTCTTTGGCTTTACCCAGCAGCAGGGCGCTGCGACCTTCAAAGTCGCGCAAATTCACATCGTTGCCCAGCGTGGCACCGATCACTTGGCCGCGTGAATTGACGGCCAACACGATTTCAGGTTCGGGGTTGTTCCAATGGCTGCCAGGATGCAGGCCCACTTGGGCGCCAGTGCCCACTGCACTCAGGGGCTGGGATTTGGTGAAAATTTCGGCATCAGGGCCAATGCCGACCTCGAGGTACTGAGACCACATCCCTTGGGCCAACAAAACTTCTTTGAGCTTGGCCGACTCGGCAGAGCCGGGTTTGACACTGCGCAGATTGTCACCAATCACCGCCACCACGGCTTGGCGCACCGCCTCGGCCTTGCTGGCGTCACCGCGCGCTTGCTCCTCGATCACGCGCTCAAGCATGCTGGCGACAAAGGTCACCCCTGCCGCCTTGATGGCTTGCAGATCGCAGGGCGCCAGAAAGTGCGCAACATCCAAGCCAGCGCCTTGCGTGGCTTGCAACAGTGAGGCCGTCTCGCCTATACGTGATCCCTGGTGCGCCTGGACCCGGGTCGCAGCATCGTCCAGTTCCAACAAGTCACTGCAGGTCAGGGCCAGTGAGGAGATGTCGTAGACACCCTCTGGCGTCACGCGCACCAGCACAGGGCCGGTACCGGGCAGCCACAGGCGACCGATCAATGTGGCCTGCGCCGCATCGCTGGGCAAAGTGTCAGATAAGAGGGGATGGGCAGAGGAATTCATGACGGCGTCTCCAATCGGTGTTCTGTTGCGCCCGGTCACAGGCGTCAGAGGTAAATTTTTTGCAGCAACTGAACCAGCGTTTGGCGTTGGCTGGAGGTGAGTTTAGAGCTTGCGTCGATCTCTAGTTCAGATGCGGTCAATTCGGCCTTCTCCATGAGGGACACGCCTTGTGCGGTGGGGTGCAAGCCGACCGCACGACCGTCGGTGGGGTGCGGCTTGCGCTCGATTAATCCCCTTGACTCCAGCGACTGGATCAGCCCCACCAAATTGGGCGGCAAGATCGACAGCGCGGCGCACAACTGCCGCGAGGTGACGCCCGGGTTGTGGTGAATCACCGACATGACGGAGAAATCCACCGGCTTCAAATCGTAGACGGCCAAACGTTCTAGAAAGACACTGATGATGGACAAGGCTGCGCGTCGGGCGTTGTAGCCCAGCAGCGTTTGCAGGTAACGGGTGTCAACCTGCTCTACAGCGGCGGCAGGGGTGCTGGT
>CANFMK010000172.1 GCA_947448325.1 Comamonadaceae bacterium | reverse complement strand
GACTTGACTTGGAAGCCGTCGATGTAACCTTCATCTTTCAGCACTTGTGCAATCGCCACTTTCACTTTGGAAGATGGGATAGACACGGTGGCTTTGGCCACCATTTGTGCGTTGCGGATGCGAGTCAGCAAATCGGCAATGGGATCACTCATGCTCATGTTGTTCTCTCCTGCCGAATTACCAGCTGGCCTTGGTCATGCCGGGAATGTTGCCCTGGAAGGCCAATTCACGAATCTTGGCGCGGCCCAGGCCGAATTGACGGAACGTGCCACGTGGGCGACCGGTGATTTCGCAGCGGTTGCGTTGACGTGTCGGGTTCGCATTACGTGGAAGCTTTTGCAGACCCAAACGGGCAGCTGCGCGCTCTTCATCAGTACGCTTGGCGTCATTGGAAATGGCCTTCAATTCCGCGTGCTTAGCAGCGTACTTGGCGACCAGACGGTCTCGTTTGAGCTCGCGCTCGATCAATGCTTGTTTAGCCACGTGCCACCTCAGTTCTTGAATGGGAAACGGAAACCTGCGAGGAGCGCTTTGCACTCGTCGTCGGTCTTGGCCGTCGTGGTGATGCTGATATTGAGGCCACGCAAGGCATCGACCTTGTCATACTCAATCTCAGGGAAAATGATCTGCTCTTTCACGCCGACGTTGTAGTTACCGCGACCGTCAAAAGCACGACCCGAAATACCACGGAAGTCACGCACACGGGGCAAAGCCACGGTCACGAAACGGTCCAGGAATTCATACATCTGCACGCCGCGCAGGGTCACCATACAACCAATGGGCTGCTGCTCACGGATTTTGAAACCCGCGATCGCCTTCTTGGCTTTGGTCACCACAGGCTTTTGACCTGCAATTTTGGTCAAGTCACTGACCGCATGGTCCATGACTTTTTTGTCTGCAACCGCCTCAGACACACCCATGTTCAAGGTGATCTTGGTGATGCGGGGCACCTGCATTGGAGACTTGTAGCCAAATTTGGCCATCAGCTCAGGTGCTACTTTTTCGCGAAAGAGTTGTTGGAGTCGTGCCATGCTCATGCCACCTTGATTTCTTCGCCGCTCGACTTGTAAACGCGAACACGTTTACCGTCAGCTTGCAGCTTGACGCCCACACGATCAGCCTTGCCGGTTGCAGCGTTGAAAATCGCCACATTGGATTGGTGAATAGGCATGGTTTTTTCGATGATGCCGCCAGTCGTACCCTTCATCGGGTTTGGCTTGGCATGTTTTTTCACGAGGTTGATACCCTCGATCACCAAATGCGAGTCATCGGCGCGCAAAGCCACTTTGCCGCGCTTACCTTTGTCTCGCCCTGTGATGACGATCACGTCATCGCCTTTACGGATCTTATTCATGACGCGTCCTTACAGCACTTCAGGAGCCAAGGACACGATCTTCATGAACTTCTCGGTACGCAGTTCACGCGTCACGGGTCCAAAGATACGGGTGCCGATAGGCTCCAGTTTGTTATTGAGCAACACTGCAGCGTTGCCATCGAACTTGACCAATGAGCCATCGCCACGGCGAATGCCCTTGGCTGTACGCACCACGACCGCGCTGTAGACTTCGCCTTTTTTGACGCGACCGCGCGGAGCAGCTTCTTTGATGCTCACTTTAATGATGTCGCCTACGCTTGCGTAGCGACGCTTGGATCCGCCGAGCACCTTGATGCACAGCACGGACTTAGCGCCGGTGTTGTCAGCGACATCCAACCGAGATTCTGTTTGGATCATTTCAATATTCCCAACTTGCACCCTTGGCGCCTTGGTTTTGCAACCTCGGCCATCAGGATCAGTCTTGGGCCCGTCATCCACACCGCGAACCACTCGCAGCGCTTTGATTGGGCAGATAACGACGCTTTTTTACAAGCGAAGCCCGCTAGTATGCCACCAAAAACAGGTCTCGTCAACACATTCGATGGCTTTTTTCATGTGTCAGGCGGTTTTTTCGCCGATTCAGACGGCGGCAGAGGGATTGGAGCGGCGACAATTGAGCGCCCACCGGTCCCACTGGACCCCTTCCCTGAAGGTTTTCATCTTTTACCGACGCCAACCCCATGACCACTGCTCCTGACGCCCTTTCCACCGTGACCATGGCCTTTATTGGCGGCGGCAACATGGCCAGCGCCATTGTGGGCGGCCTGATGCGCCAGGGCATGCGCGCTGATCAATTCATCATCGTTGAACCTTTTGCCGAAACTGCGGCCAAACTGCAGAGCGAATTCGGCATCACCGCGCTCGCCCAAGCGGGCGCGGCATTGCAGCAGGCCCAAGTGGTGGTGTGGGCGGTCAAGCCGCAACTGTTCAGTGAAGCAGCCGCGCCCGTGGCGCCCTTCACACGCGGCGCCTTGCACCTGTCGGTGGCCGCCGGTATCCGCACCGACAGCATCAGCCGCTGGGTCGGCACCGATCGCTTGGTGCGGTGCATGCCCAACACCCCAGCCTTGGTGGGCCAGGGCATCACGGGATTGTTCCCTTGCCCCCAAGTCTCGGACGCCGACAAGGCCCTGGTCGAACAGGTCATCGCCACCACGGGTCAATCTGTGTGGGTGACCCAAGAGTCCCAATTGGACGCCGTGACTGCACTGTCTGGCTCGGGCCCAGCCTATGTGTTTTATTTTCTCGAAGCCATGACCGAAGCCGGGCTCGGCATGGGCTTGACGCAGGCGCAGGCTTACCAACTGGCCGTGGCGACGTTCTCGGGCGCCGCCTCTTTGGCGGCCGCATCGACCGAAGCCCCCGAAGTCTTGCGCCAGCGCGTGACGTCTAAGGGCGGCACCACTTACGCCGCCCTCACCGCCATGGAAGCGGCGGGCATCAAGCCGGCTTTCATCCAGGCCATGCAGGCAGCGCAGCACAGAGCACACGAGTTGGGTGACGAATTCGGCAAGGGCTGAAGCGAGGCAATGGGCGACGATGTGGGCCAGCCTTGGCCCCAAGTCACTCAAAGGTAAGTCAACACCACCGCGACAAACACGCTCAACCCCAGCCAATGGTTGAGGCGAAAGGCTTTGAAACAGCCTTCGCGCGTACGCTGGCGAATCAAGAAAAAATGCCAAACCACCTGGCCGGCAGACACCGCCATCGCCAGCCCAAAAGCCAGCCCTTGCTCGTCGGCCTTGAGCAGCCAGCACCAAACAGCAAGATACGCCGCGTAAAAGCCCATGATGGCGGTCACGTCCCACGCGCCCAAGGTGATGGCCGAGGTTTTCATGCCGATGCGCAGATCGTCATCGCGGTCGACCATGGCGTATTCGGTGTCATAGGCCAAAACCCAAAACAAATTGCCCAGCAGCAGCAGCCATGCCAGCACCGGCACCTGCCCTTGCACCGCAGCAAACGCCATGGGGATGCCGAAACTGAAGGCCACACCCAGCACGGCTTGAGGCATCGACACCACGCGTTTGGCGTAGGGGTAGACCACGGCCACCGCCAAAGCGGCAAACGACCAATGCACGGCCGCATCGTTCAGCGTGAGCACCAGACCAAAGGCGCACAGCGCCAGCACCGCGCCCACCGCCAAGGCCTCCTTCACGCCCAGGCGACCGCTGGTCACCGGACGGTTGGCCGTGCGCTTGACATGCTTGTCAAAGTCCCGGTCGGCCACATCGTTCAGGCAACACCCGGCGCTGCGCATCAAGACCGTGCCCAGGGTGAAGACCACCACCAAATGCCAACCCGGAAAACCACCGGCGGCGATCCACAACGCCGACAGCGAGGGCCACAGCAGCAGCAACCAGCCGGCGGGCCGGTTCCAACGGATCAGGTCCAGGTAAAGCGTGATTTTTGTTCGCACCAAGTCCACGCTGCGCCCCTCAAGACAAACGCGTCACGCCCGGCAACGCACAGGCGTAAATGGCGTTGCGCAAAGCCGCCACGGCTTCATAACGGGTAAAGCTGCGCCGCCAGGCCAACACCACCCGGCGCGAGGGCGGCGCGCCGCCGGCCGCGTCGGTGATGGGCAGGTATTTGACATACGCATCTTCGTTTTGGCGCTGCGGTGTGTCCAGCAAAGCCGCATCGGGCACCGACAAGCGCGGCACCAGCGTCACGCCCATGCCGGCGGCCACCATGTGCCGGATCGTCTCCAGCGAAGAGCCTTCAAAGCTTTTGCGAATGCCCTCGGCGTGACTGGAAAACCGCGCGAACTCGGGGCACACCTCCAGCACATGGTCACGAAAGCAGTGGCCGGTGCCCAACAGCAGCATGGTTTCGTTTTTCAGCTGCTCGGCGGTCACCGAGGTTTGCTGCGCCAAAGGATGCGACATGGGCACGGCCGCCATGAACGGCTCGTCATACAAAGGCGCAATCGCCAAACCGGTGTCTGGAAAAGGCTCGGCCAGCACCGCGCAATCGGTCTCGCCGGTGCGCAGCATCTCCAGCAATTTGACGGTGAAATTTTCTTGCAGCATCAAAGGCATTTGCGGCGCCTGCGCAATCATCTGGCGCACCAAGCTGGGCAGCAAATAAGGGCCAATGGTGTAGATCACGCCCAAGCGCAAGGCCCCCGCCAAAGGGTCTTTGCCGCGCTTGGCAATCTCTTTGATTTGCGCCGCCTGCTCCAGCACGCTTTGCGCCTGTTGAATGATCTCCTGCCCCAAAGGCGTCACGGTCACCTCGTTGGCGCTGCGCTCAAACAGCTTGAGCTGCAACTCTTCTTCCAGCTTTTTGATCGCCACCGACAAGGTGGGTTGCGACACAAAACACGCCTCGGCCGCTTTGCCAAAGTGCTTCTCGCGGGCCACGGCCACGATGTATTTCAGTTCAGTCAGGGTCAATTCGGGATCACTCGTTCAAGCTTTGAGGTATTCGGATTTTCCACCCAACCAGCGGGCGATGTGGCGCCGCGCCAATGAGGGATGCCGGTCCAGCATCGCGGGGGCCAAGGCGCGGGCCCAATCCAGCAAGTGGGTATCGGTGTTCAGTTCGGCAAAACGCAGCAAGGGCGCACCCGATTGCCGCGCCCCCAAAAACTCGCCCGGCCCGCGAATTTCCAAGTCGCGCCGGGCGATCTCAAACCCGTCGTTGGTGTCCACCATGGCGCGCAAGCGTTCGCGCGCGGTTTCGCCCAAGCGGCCACCGTCGGGCGTGCCAAACAGCAGCACGCAGGCCGAGGCCGCCGCGCCGCGCCCCACCCTGCCGCGCAGTTGGTGCAACTGGCTCAGGCCAAAACGCTCGGCGTGTTCAATCACCATCAAGGAGGCATTGGGCACGTCCACCCCCACCTCGATCACGGTGGTGCTGACCAACACGCCCATCACGCCGCTGGTGAACAAATCCATCACCGCTTTTTTCTCGGCCACCGGCATGCGCGAGTGCAGCAAGCCGACCATCACCCCGGGCAGCGCCTCGCTCAAATCGGCATGGGTTTGGGTGGCGTTGGTCAAATCCAGCGCTTCGCTCTCTTCAATCAAGGGGCACACCCAGTAGACCTGCCGGCCCTGCGCCAACTGCGCGCCAATGCGCTCGACCACTTCGTCGCGCCGGCTATCGGCCACCACCTTGGTCACCACCGGCGTGCGGCCTGGGGGCAACTCGTCCAGCACCGACACATCCAAATCAGCGTAGTAACTCATGGCCAGGGTGCGCGGAATCGGGGTGGCGGTCATCATCAGCATGTGCGGCTCCATGCCGTCTTCTTGCATCTTGCCGCGCAAGGCCAAGCGCTGCGCCACGCCAAAGCGGTGCTGCTCGTCAATCACCGCCAGTCCCAAGTTTTTGAACTGCACCTGCTCTTGAATGATGGCGTGCGTACCCACCACCAGCGCCGCTTCGCCGCTGGCCACCCTGTCCAGCATGGCCACGCGCTCTTTC
>CANFMK010000171.1 GCA_947448325.1 Comamonadaceae bacterium | reverse complement strand
TGCGCGGCGCGCCCCTGGCCGAGGTACTGGACCTGGAAGCCACGCACATGATCCGCACCTTTGAAACGCAAGACCACAAATCGGCTGCGAAAGCCTTTGTGGAAAAACGCGCCCCTCAATTTGAGGGGCGTTGAATTCAAGCGAAGACTTCGTCCATCTGAAACTTGGGCATCACCTGTTCGATGAACAGGTTGAGTGAGTTCAAGGACTCGGTGTAGGTCAAATCGCCAAAAGCAAAACGCGTCAGCACATAGTTGGCCCCTGAGATTTCGATCTCGCGGGCCAATTTTTCAGTGACTTCATCCGGCGTGCCGGTGATGACCATGCCGCCGCCCGTGGCGGCCGCAAAGTCCTCCGGGATGGGATAGCTTTTCATGGGGTTGCCGTGCGCGCGCCATAAGTGCTGCAAGCTGTTGTACCAACAGGCAAATCCGCGCTGGCCAATCTCATAAGCTTCGCGGCTGGTTTCGGCCACCACAATGTGCCGCCCCAAACCCATGAAGGGGAAATCGCGCTGCTGTGCATCAAATTTCCCATGCCAAACTTCTTGGTATTTGTCGGTAATGGCTTTGATCGGGGCGGATGGTCCGTTGCACACGATGTTGACGTTGTTTTCAGCCGCCCAGGGTACGGCCGCCGGTGCAGACATCCCATACCAAATCGGCGGATGAGGCTTTTGCACACACTCCAACTCCACTGGCACATCGTCAAACTTGAAATGCTCGCCCTCAAAGTTGATGCGCTTGGAAGTCAGGCCCATCATCACCACGTCATAGGACTCGATGTACAACTTACCTGAGTTCTGCGCATTGACGCCGAAATAACCCATTTCGTAGGGTGAACTGCCCCGACCAATGCCCAACTCCAAACGCCCTCCGCTCATCTGGTCCAGCATGCAGACTTCTTCAATGATGCGCAAAGGATGGGTCAAACTCAGGGTGTAGACCAAAGGGCCGAAACGCAGTTTTTTCGTCCTTTGTGCCACAGCGGCTAAAAACACGCTGGGTGACGACGCCATGCCCAGCGGCGTGCCGTGGTGCTCGGCAATGTGATAAGCGTGGAAATTGGCACGGTCATAGACCTCGGCCAATTTCAGTCTGTTTTCATAATGCGTGGTCAGCGGCACATCGCCGCGATCCAGATGGTCAAATACACCGAATTTCATATGCACTCTCTGTCAGTCAGGCTTTAGGGGCCAAGGGGTCTATGCCGTCAATCAACACAAAAGCCATGCGGCAAAATTCGGTCGAGCGATTCACCCAGGCGTGATTGGTCGCTTGTTGCACCAAGATATCGCCCGCCTTCAGATGGACTTCGGAGTCGTCCAAGAGCATGTCAATTTCACCCGACAAGACAATGGCGTAATCCACGCTGGGGGTGCGGTGCATGAAGGCATGGCGAGCGGGAGCCCCGTCGCCATGGTGGCTCACGCCCATGGCCTTCAACAGATCTTCTTGTTTCATGGCTTCCGTCTCCGCCGTGATGGGCGGAAAATCCACGATGCGCAGCACCGAGCCGTTGGGCGGCGGTGGCACGCCCATGGTTCTGTCAGCCCGGTCGGTTTTGAGATCGAGTCGCGCTGGCGTTTCATCCGTCACCCACAACAGCGTGCTCACGAAGCCAGCACCGGCTCTGGTTTTTTGATTGGGTGCAAAGCCATCGATTTCGACAATGGCTTTGCCGTTGGCGTCATGTCCCGTGACGATGCGGCGAATTCGGTGATCCATCTTCATTCCTTTGATTACGAGAGTTTCAATCCACAACGGCGCCTGAGTTTTGAATCGCAGGGGCCCAGCGCTTGTATTCTTTTTTGACAAATTCGGCCATTTCTGCAGGGCTCAAAGGCTCTGAAGGCTCCATGGCCGCCTTGTCCAGCAGCACCCCATACGCGGGTGTCGCCTGGAACTTGCGGATCTTGTCGGCCAGCAATTCGACAATGGGGCCGGGCATATTGGGGGGGCCTGCAAATGCGATCCACCCCGACCAGTCAAAGCCAGGCACGGTTTCGGCAATCGGGGGGATGGACGGCACCAGCACTGTTCTTTTGGCCATGGACGTGCCCAAGGCAAACAGCTTGTTGGTTTTGAGATGCGGGATGGCCAAAGTGCCGTCAATGAAAGCCATGTCCACCTGGCCGCCCAGAAGATCCACCATCGAGGTGTTGCTGCCTTTGTAAGGCACATGAATGATGTTCAGTCCGAGCTGTTTTTTCAGCAGCTCCATGAAAATGTGCTGCGGCGAGCCATTGCCCGAGGAGGCATACGAGTATTTGCCCGGATTTTTACGCACCGCCTCGATCCAATCCTTGACGCTTCGAGCCGGAAAATTGGGGTTGACCACCAAGAAAAAATTGGTTTGCCCTAAGCGCGCAATCGGCGTCACATCTTTGAGTGGATCAAACCCAGGATTGGACATCAATTGCGGCCCCAGACTGAGGGTGGTGACCGTCGGCAGCATCAGCGTGTAGCCATCGGGCGCCGAAGTTGCCACCATCTTGGCAGCCAGCAAAGTACTGGCACCGGCCTTGTTGTCAATCACAAAGGATTGCTTCAGCGTGCTTTGCAACTCCTCGCCGATCGCACGGCCCAGCACATCCACCAGCGAACCCGCCGTGAATGGCACCACAATTTTGACGGGCTTGTTGGGGTAACTTTTGATGTCTTGCGCTTGCGCGTTGATGCCGATCAATGCGCATACCCAGAATAAAAGTAAATTGAACAATCGATGCTCCTTGTTTGAGAATTATGGTTAGCGTAACTTCTTACGTATAATGAAATTATTTAAAACCGCTCTCCCAACCTTGTCAACAGGGTTTTCACGCGGACATTGAGAACTCATCGAGAAACCACAGATGCAAACGCGACAACAAGGCGTCGAAGCGGCACAAGTCGTGGGCACTATTTTGGAGGGCATGCTGAACACGAGCAGGCCCGTCCGTTTGAAGGATCTGGAAAAACAAACCGGTATCGCTTCAGCCAAGTTGCATCGGTATTTGGTGAGCATGCTGCGCACCGGCTTGATCACCAAGTCGGTCGACGCCAGCCGGTATGATTTTGGACTGTTGGCCTACCGCATCGGCCAATCAGCCACCCACAACCCCGATGTTTGGGAGTTGCTGAAACCCGACTTGGAAGACTTTATCGGCCAACTGCAGGACGAGGATTTGGGCCAGGCCTTGGGCATCGGGCGCTGGATTGGTACCGGCGCCACCATGGTGAAATGGTTTGAGCGGGATTCGCCGCTGTCCATCCGCTCCAACCCCGGTGTTCAATTGGGTGTCACGACATCGGCCACAGCCAAATTGCTGGCCGCCCATTTGCCGCCTGAAGTCACCCACCCCTTGGTGCTGCGTGAACTCCAAGACAACGGTCGCGGTTCGAATGCGCAGGTCAAAAAGATATTCAGCGAATATGCACAAATCTTGGATTGCGGCATCGCCAACTCCATGGGGGCTCGGCGAACCGGCCTCAATGCCTTGTCAACCCCGCTGTTCGACAGTTCAGGCCAAGTGGTCGCGGCCATCACCGTGTTGGGCATGGCACCCCACTTCAATGCCAGCCTGGAAGGTCGGGCGGCCACACTGTTGAAGCAACTGGGTCAATCGCTGTCGGGCAAACTGGGCTTCCAGCCACCCTCGCTGGGTAGACCCTAGGCGTCAGGCGTCTTGCTGCGCCGAATGATGCAGGGAGGCGTGAATCGGTTGCATCTCTCTTCGGATGCGTTGGAAGTGATAAGCAAACACCAAGCTGGCCGCCAACCCCAGACTGGCACTGCAGGTCAAGGCCAGCGGACTGCCCATGCCCTGGGCCAGCCAGCCGCAGCACAATGAGCCCAGCGGCGACATCCCCAAAAACGACATCACGTACAGCGCCGCCACACGCCCTCTGAGTTCATCGGGCACGATGCTTTGCAGCACCGTGTTGGTCGAGGCGGCGGTGAGCATCATGCCCAGGGATGAAATGAAAATCAGCGCCAGCGCCCAAACCAGCGATGTGGTCAGGGTGAACAACATCAAGGCCACGCTCGAGACGCCTGCGCTCCAGCCCATCACTCTGAACAAGCCACGAATGCTGCTGCGACTGGCCAAGTACACCATGCCGCAGACCGCGCCCAAGCCTGCGGCGCTGTACAACCAGCCCAGCGTTTGGGAATCGCCGTGAAAACGTTCACGGGCAAACCAAGGCAACAAAGTGCCATAGGAATGCAGGCAAAAACTGCTGAAGGCCAGTAACAACAGCGCACAACGACTCGGGAAAAAACCATAGGCGTAAGTCAAACCCACCATCAACTGCCGCAGCAAGCCACTGGCCCCCTGGCGCGGCGTGTGTGCGGCAATCCGGGTGGCCTTCAAGGCCAGCAGCACGGCCACACGCATGACACAGTTCATCACGAAGCTCCAAATTTCACCGAATTGAGCCGTGATCAAGCCGCCCAACATGGGGCCGATGAAACGGGCGCCATTCATCACCGTGGAATTGAGGGCGATGGCATTGGTCAGCTCTTGGCGATGCGGCAAAAGCTTGGAGATCAAAGCTTGGCGGGACGGGGCGTCAAAGGCATTGCCGATGCCCAACACCAAATTGCCGCCAACCACATGCCATGCCTCAACCTGCCCCGTGAAGATCAAACTCAGCATGCACAAGGATTGCAACATGGCCAAACCGTTGGTGGCGTACAGCACGCGGCGCACATCTAAACGGTCGATCCATACACCCGCAAAAGGCGTGATCAGCAGCAGCGGAATTTGCAGGGCAAAGGCCGACAGGCCCAGCATCACGGTGGAGCCCGACAACCGGTACACCAACCAACTGGTGGCCACCAGCTGGATCCAATTGCCAATTTGAGAGGTGCCCTGCCCGATCAGAAACAAGCGAAAGTTGCGATGCACCAGGGCGCGCAGACTGTTCGGAAGTTTCATGAGCTGGCGGTCCTGGTCGAGCGTTGTGGAGGATGTTGGCCATTCTAGAGGGCCACACCGATGGCGGCCGTCTCCTGCGCGGCCCCGTGCCAGTGCGGGGGCCCGCTGTCACGCGGTGGACTGACCCCGATGGCGTTTTGCCGGTTAATGCAAGTCACTTAGACACTTGGAAAGTCCCTGCCCATGCCCGCCATCTGGCTCAAACCTGTTTCCGTCGAACTACTGACCCGCAACCATGTGAACACCGCACCTGCGGCGCTGGGCATGGAGTTTTTGGAGGTCGGCGACGATTTCATCCGGGGCCGTGTCCCCGTCGACCACCGCACGCGCCAACCCTACGGCATCTTGCACGGCGGCGTCTCGGTGGTACTGGCCGAAACCCTGGGCTCTTGCGGAGCAGCTTATTCGGCCCCGCCCGAGTACCGCGCGGTGGGTTTAGACATCAATGCCAACCACATCAAAGCCACCAGCCAAGGCTGGGTCACTGGTGTTGCCCGACCGGTGCACCGAGGCCGCACCACCCATGTGTGGCAAATTGACATGCACAACGATGCGGGCGAGTTGACCTGCGTGTCACGCATCACCATGGCGATTCTGGGACCGAGCCGCTAGGGCTCAGTGGATCACTCGGCCTTGACGTCCGCAGCTTTGATGACCTTGGCCCATTTGACGATTTCTTCGTCCAAAAATTTGCCTGCTTGCTCAGGCGTGTTGCCCACAGCTTCGATGCCCAGCGCTTCAAATTTCGCTTTCAGATCCGGTGAGCGGATGGCTTTGGCGGTTTCCTGCGACAAGCGGTTGACGATGTCACGCGGTGTGGCGGCAGGGGCCAAGAACAAGACCCAGGTGGAGCCTTCCATCGCAGGGCCTCCGGCCTCCACCACCGTGGGGACTTCGGAAGCGCCCAAGACCCGTTTATTGGCAAAGACGGCGATCGGCTTGACCTT
>CANFMK010000170.1 GCA_947448325.1 Comamonadaceae bacterium | reverse complement strand
GGCCGCATCGTCCACACTCAGGGTGGTTTGCGTCACCACCGCCAAACGCTCGGTTTGCAGTGGCTGCACGTGGGCCACACCGGCCACGTCTTCCACCAAGTGGATGCCACTGTCCAGTTGCCCCATGGTGCCTTCCACCTCGGGGTGGCCTTTGTGACCAATCATGATGAACTCATAACCCTCTTTGTGCAGCTTGGCTACTTCGACTTGCACTTTGGTCACCAAAGGACAGGTCGCGTCAAAGATTTGAAAGCCACGGGCCTGCGCTTCGTTTTGAATCGCCCGGCTCACGCCGTGGGCGCTGAAGACCAGTGTAGCGCCGGGGGGCACATCGTCCAGTTCTTCAATGAAGATTGCGCCCTTGGCTTTGAGGTCATTGACCACAAAGGTGTTGTGCACGATCTCATGGCGTACATAAATGGGGCGACCGAACTTGTCCAAGGCGCGCTCCACGATTTCGATCGCCCGGTCCACCCCCGCGCAAAAACCTCGGGGCTCGGCCAGCAAAATGTCTTGCACTGTCATCACAACACCCCAATCAGGCGCACTTCAAAAGTCACGGGTTGACCAGCCAAGGGGTGGTTGAAGTCAAACAACACCGCGCCCTCTGGATTCACTTCCAATACCGTCCCGGCATAAGAGCCTAAACCGTCGGGCGTGGGAAACTGCACCACGTCGCCGGCGGCGTATTTCTCCATCGGGTCACCCAGTTGGTTGAGCAGTTTGCGCGCCACCCATTGGGCCATCTCGGGGTTGCGATCGCCAAAGGCCTCACCCGCAGGCAACTCGAAGGTGGTGTGGGTGCCCTCGGCCAAACCCATCAGGCGCTCTTCCATGGCCGGTGACAACTCACCCGACCCCAAAGACAGGGTGGCAGGCTTGTCGGTGAAGGTGTTGATGATGTCGCCCTGCGGGCCCGCCAAGCGGTAGTGGAGGGTCAAAAAAGAGCCGTTTTGAACAATGGACATAAGGGTTTTCTGGAATGCCAACCGGGTGGCTGTCTGTGCACTAATGCTCTGATTGTAAAAAGCTTCTCAAAAAGCCATAAAAAAGTCTTTACAAAGACCGCCCAGGGAGGGCTCCATGACCATCAAAAACTTACCGCTGGACGCACGCCCGCGCGAAAAAATGCTGGCTCGTGGCCCCAGCGCGCTGAGCGATGTGGAATTGCTGGCGATTTTGCTGCGCACCGGCATCAAGGGGAAAAACGTGTTTCAACTGGCGCAAGAGCTGCTCAGCACTTTGGGTGGCTTGTCCGGCCTGCTCAACACCAGCACCACCGAGCTCAAATTGATCAAAGGGCTTGGACCCGCCAAACGTGCCGAGGTGGCGGCGGTGCTCGAGTTGTCGCGGCGGGGCTTGGCCGAACAACTCAAGCAGCGCCAAGCCTTTCATGCGCCCGATGCCGTCAAACAATATGTGCAGCTGCACCTGGCGCACAAAACCCACGAGGTTTTTGCGGTGCTGTTTTTGGACAGCCAAAACCGGCTGCAGGCGATGGAAGAGCTGTTTCGCGGCACGCTGAGCCAGACCAGCGTCTACCCGCGCGAAGTGGTGCTGCGCGCCCTGCACCACCAAGCCGCTGCGGTGGTGCTGAGCCACAACCACCCCAGTGGTTCGGTGCAACCGAGTCGCGCCGACGAGACCTTGACCCAAACCCTCAAAGCCGCTTTGGCGCTGGTAGACGTGAGGGTGCTGGACCATGTGATCGTGGGGCAAGGCCAAGCCCTGTCGATGGCGGAGCTGGGCTTGATTTGAGTCCATTTCAATCGGAAGGACTTGGGCTTTGTGGCAACATAGGTGGGTGAAATTCAATACCCTTGCCGACCTGAAACAGGTTCAAAAACACATCGCGAAGGCGCATGCCGACGAACTCGCCAAAGCCGCTGCTTTGGCCGCTGCCGAGCGCAAAGCGCATGCGGACAAAAACCTGTTTTCGATGGCCGTCGGTGCGGTCAAGGCTTTGCCTGACAAAAAACAGCTGATTCAAAAACCCGTGCCTGTGCCCCCCGTAGCGCTGCAGCGACAAAAGGACGATGAGGCCGTGCTGCGCGACGCCTTGAGCGACGAGTTCGATGCCAGCACCTTGCTCGACACCGACGAGATGCTGAGCTTTCGCCGTCCCGGCATTGGCCGCGATGTGACGCACAAGCTGCGCAAAGGCGAATGGTCGATTCAAAAAGAAATTGATTTGCACGGACTGCGCAGCGACGAAGCGCGCTTGGCGCTGGCCACCTTCATTCGCGACGCGCACAAGCAAGGTTTGCGCTGCCTGCGCGTGGTGCACGGCAAGGGCTTGGGCTCGCCGGGTAAAACGCCGGTGCTCAAGTCCAAGGTGCACAGCTGGTTGGTGCAAAAAAACCAGGTGCTGGCCTTTGTGCAGGCCAAGCCTGCAGAAGGCGGCGCCGGTGCCTTGGTGGTGTTGCTCAAATCAGGGCACTGAATCGCTTCTCCGCAATCACACGTTTTGATTGCGCATCCAGTCGGCGGTTTGAAAAAAACTGTTCTCTAAACGTTCACGCAAAGCTGGATCCAAGCCGGTTTCGCGCATGGCCTGCGCCATGCAAGCGAGCCACTGGTCGCGCTCCAAAATACCAATCGCAAAAGGCATGTGCCGCATACGCAAGCGCGGATGGCCGAAGCGGTCGGTGTACGCCTGCGGCCCACCGAGCCAGCCACTCAAAAACCAAAACAACTTGTCGCGGGCAGAGCTCAGGTCAGGTCCGTGCACAGCGCGCAGTTCTTTGTAGGCGGACTCCAGGTCCATCAGGTCGTAAAACCGATCGACCAGTGCGCGCACGTTAGCCTCACCACCGGCCCATTGGTAAGGCGTGTCAAAAGGTTGAGCGTCTTGTATCTGCATAGTCCACCGATTTCCAAAATGTCATAAAGCGGCTTGGCGCAGTGTTTGCGACACCGGTTGTTTCAGCACGCCCGCCAGCCCCCACCAACCGGCGGCCCAGGCCAGCAAGCCGCCCGCCAGAGCCCCGGCGAAGGGCACGTACCAGGCCGCAGTCCAGTTGAATTCAAAAGCGAAGTGGGCCATGGCCCAGCCCACACCCATGGCAGCGCTGCTGGCCATGAAGCCGGCCAGCATGCCCACGCCCCAGAGTTCGGCGCGCTGCACCTGCGTCAGCAAGCGACTGCTGGCGCCCAAAGCGCGCATGATGGCGAATTCGCGCGTGCGGTCGTCGCGGGTGGCGGTCACTGCAGCCATCAACACCATCAGGCCCGCCGCCAAGGTGAAAGCGAACAAAAACTCGACAGCGCGGATCACCTGATCGATCACAGTTTGCACTTGCTGCAGCGTGGCGCGCATGTCCACGCTGGTGATGTTGGGGAATTGCTGCACCAAGGCATTGTCAAAACCCGCTTGCGCTGGGCCTTTGAAAGCGGCCATGTAAGTGAGCGGAACGTCGGGCAAGCTGGCGACGGGATACATGACAAAAAAGTTGGCGCGCATCGAACTCCAATCGACTTTGCGCAGAGAGGTGATGCGTGACTCCGTCTGCACCCCAGCGACGTCGAACTGCAAGCGGTCGCCCAACTTCAAACCCAAGGTGGTGGCAATGCCCTCCTCCACACTCACTGCGCCGGCCTCGTTGTCTTGCCAGCGCCCGGCCACCACCGGGTTGTGCACCGGCCGCTGCGCGCTGGTGGACAAATTGAATTCACGGTCCACCAAGCGCTTGGCCCGCTCTTGCGGATAGTCGGCCGGGTTGATGGCGCGGCCATTGATGGCGACCAAACGACCGCGAATCATCGGGTACCAGTCGTACCCTTGCACGCCCGCTTGGGCCAAGGCGGCTTGGAAAGGCTGGGCTTGCTCAGGCTGCACATTGATGACAAAGCGGTCCGGCGCATTGGCGGGCGTGGCTTGACGCCAACTGCTGATCAAATCGGTGCGCAGCAGGACCAGCAAGACCAGCGCCAGCAAACCCAAAGACAAAGCACTGGTTTGCACCAAGGCGTACACCGGCCGGGCGGTGACCTGGCGGGTGGCCAAGCGCAGCCAAGGCGGTGCCTGCTCGCCCGGCATCAAACGGGCAATCAGCCACAGTGCCAGCCAGCCCCCGCCGGCAAACAGCAAGGCCGCCGCGGCAAAGCCCCCCACCGTGATCAAGCCCAGCTGCACATCGCTGCTGGCGAGCAGCAAAGCCACCGCAAAGCCCAATAAACCCAGTGCCATGACGCTGGCCGCAGCCGGGCGCAGCGCGCCCACATCACGGCGAATCACGCGCAGCGGCGGCACTTGCGCCAGCTGCAAGACCGGGGGTAAGCCGAAAGCCAACAGCAAGGTCAGGCCCATGCCCAAACCCAGCGCCACCGGGTAGCCACTGGCGGGCGGCAAAGCGGTGTCGACCAAACCGGCCAACACCCACACAAACACATGGTGCAGCAACCACCCCAGCACCACGCCCAAGGCGCTGGCCAAAAGGCCCGCGCTGACAAACTCAAAGGTATAGCTGATCGTCAAGGTGCGTTGGCTTTGGCCCAGCACGCGCAGCAATGCGCAGCCGTCCAGATGCCGCGCGGCAAAGGTGCGCGCCGCCAAGGCCACGGCCACGGCGCACAGCAAGGCCGCCAACAGCGCCACCAGATTGAGGAATTTGCCAGCCCGGTCCAGGGTTTGGCGCATTTCAGGTCGACCGCTCTCCAAGGTCTCCACCTGCACCCCGCGCAACAGGCCTTGGTCGACTTGTTGGCGTGTCCAAGCGGCAAAATTTTTGACGTTCGCTTCGGCCTGCGGCCCGCGCCCGACCACCGCCATCCGGTAAGTCAAGCGACTGGCCGGCTGCACCAAGCCAGTGGCGGCCAGATCGGCTTGGTTGAGCATGACGCGGGGTGAAAAGTTCATGAAGCCCGCGCCGCGGTCTGGCTCTTGGGCTATCACCGCCGCAATCTGCAAACGAGTCTCACCCAGGTGCAACACATCACCCTGAGCCAAGCCCAAACTTTCAAGCAAACCGGCGTCGACCCACACTTGGCCAGTCGTGGGGATGCTCACAGCCGCATGGACGGGCGATGGGCCTTCGATGATCTGAAGCTTTCCGCGCAAGGGGTAGCCTGGAGTGACGGCTTTCAACGCCACCAGTTTGCTGGCGCCATACAAGCCCCGCGCCATGGTCGGGAAAGTGATCGAGGTATTGCCCACCAAGCCCTTGCGCTCGGCCTCGTTCAGTACGGCTTGGGGCGTGGGCTTGTCGCTCACCACGACCGCATCACCGCCCAAGAGTTGACGCGCATCGCGCCACAAACCCGCTTGCAAGCGGTCGGCAAAAAAGCCCACCGCGGTCAAGGCGGCCACCGCCAGAGTGACCGAGACGATCAACAAACGCAGCTCACCCGCGCGCAGATCGCGCCAGAGATTGCGCCAACCTAAACCCAAGGCCAAACGTAAATTCAGATGCATGCGCGCACCTTAACCGATACGCGGGTTCCCGCGCAGGGTCACGGTTTTAGACTGTCTGGAGGCAGCGGCGCTTGAGGCTGCCAGACCAAACGCTCAGGGGCGCTGAAGCATAAAAACCGTTTGTTAGTGGCGCGGCCGATGGCGCACAGCCCCACACGCTGGGCCACATCCAGGCCCATTTGGGTGATGCCACTGCGCGAGACAGCGATCGGCACGCCCATTTGCGCCGACTTGATCACCATTTCACTGGTCAAACGCCCGGTGGTGTAAAAAACTTTGTCCTGACCTGAAACCTCGTGCATCCACATCCATCCGGCGATCGTGTCGACCGCGTTGTGACGGCCCACGTCTTCCACAAACATCAGCATCTGCTCACCGCAAAACAGCGCGCAAGCGTGGACCGAGCCGGCCGATTTGTAGGTGGTCTCTTGAATGCGGATGGCGTTGACCAGGCTGTACAAGGTCGTTTGGCTGATCTGCGCCGGTGCC
>CANFMK010000169.1 GCA_947448325.1 Comamonadaceae bacterium | reverse complement strand
TGTGTTTCAGGGCTTTTTGGTGTTGGATTTGTTGCGCTCAGCCAAGCTGTTGATCAAGCCATCCAGACCGCCATTGTTGATTTCTTTGGTGAATTGCGACTTGTAATTTTCGATCAACCAAATGCCCAACACGTTCAAGTCGTAAATCATCCAGCCAGCCCCTTCGCCTGGGGTTTTTTCCAGGCGATAGTCGAGTTGGATCGGATCGCCACGGCCTTTGACTTCGGTGCGGATGACCAGGTTTTTATCGTCAATGTCGCCGCGCAAGGGTTTGACTTCAATGGTTTGGTCACTGACTTGACTCAGGGCGCCCGAGTAGGTGCGCACTAAAAGCAATTTGAACTCTTCTTGCAAACGTTTTTGCTGTTCAGGGGTGGCCTTGCGCCAGCTGGGGCCGGTGGCCAAAGCGGTCATGCGGCGGAAATTGATGTGCTGAACCAGTTTGGTATCGACCAGTTGCATGATCTTGGCGACATCACCGTTTTTCAGGCTTTTGTCGGCCTTGACCGCGTCCAAGGTCTCCACCGCCACGCGCTTGATGAAAGCGTCAGGGGCTTCGTCGGCAGCCACGCTCCACACAGGCCACCCCAGACCCAGGGCGCAAAGGGCACCGGCTAAACGAAGACTGAAATTTTTGCGGTTCATAACTGATTGAAAAAAGGTCTCTGCCCGACTATACGCAGCAGCGAGACAAGAAAAGTTTCATTTTGTAAAGATACGCGAAGCGCCAAAGGCACTTCGAAAGGTATGGGCATTGGCAGACTCAACGGCCCAAATCATCCTCGGGATCGTCTAAATTGCGCTCCAGGGGGGGATTGCCATCGTACAAATCGTTGCGTCGCTTTTGCAAATAGGCATCGCGGGTGAAAGTGTAAGGATCCAGAGAAGCCTCTTTCACGGCGTCCACAATTTTCAGCAAATTCTCGCGCGTGTCTGTCAGCTTCAGCGCCAGCGTCGCATCTCGCTTCTTGGATGAGGCTGATTGCCGTGAGAGATCCCCCTGCATGTCCACCGGCAAAGCCACAGCATCGCGAACCGTCGATGGCCCCAACAAAGGCAAAACCAAATAAGGTCCTTGCGGCACGCCCCAGTGCCCCAAAGTCAGGCCAAAATCTGCTTTGTGCTTGTCAATGCCAAAGTCGGTGGCCACGTCAAATAAACCGCCCAAACCGAGAAACGTATTCATGCCCACGCGCACAGCACTGTCCCCTGTGGCCCTGAGTTTGAACTGCGCGGCATTGTTGACCAGCGACCACACATCGCCCAGATTGCCGAAGAAATTCCGCACACCGGTGCGCACCAAGCCGGGCACCACTTGCGCATACGTTTGCGCCAAGGGTTTGAGCGCCATGGCATCCACGGCATCATTGAAGCCGGTGACCTGCCGGTTCATGTTCTCCCAAGGATCGCGAGGATCAGCCGAGCTCATCGGCGCGTTCGTTGCGCAGGCCTGCAGCAGCACCAGCAAAAAACCCAGACCGAGCGCTCGCAATGCACGCAGGGTGCGGCAGTAAAAATCGGATGACAAAGACAATCCCCGCATCATCATTTACCCGACGCCGCAGCGGGTGCGGGGTCAGCAGCCTTGTTGTACAAGAACTGGCTGATCAGGTTTTCCAACACCACGGCAGACTGCGTGCTGCCGATCTTGTCGCCAGCGGCCAGATTTTTCTCTTCAGCACCGGCTTCGATGCCAATGTATTGCTCGCCCAGCAAACCGCTGGTCAAGATTTTCAAAGAACTGTCTTTGGGAAAGGCATAGCGTTTGTCGAGCGCCAAGATAACGCGAGCTTGAAATGCGGCATCGTCAAAAACGATCGATTCAACGCGGCCAACCACCACGCCTGAGCTTTTCACGGCCGCACCCGATTTGAGGCCGCCAATGTTGTCAAACTTGGCGCTGACCTTGTAATCGGCATTCCAATTCATTTGCAGCAAATTGGCCGACTTCAAGGCCAAAAACAAGACCGCGACCAAACCGAGCATGGCAAACAAACCCACCCAGACATCATTTTTGGAGCGTTGCATGGTGTATTCCTTAAATGCTGAACATCATCACCGTGAGGATGAAATCCAAACCCAAAACCGATAACGAAGAGATCACCACGCTGCGCGTGGTGGCACTGGCCACACCGTCGGGTGTGGGCTGCGCGATATAACCTTGCAGCAATGCGACAAAAGTCACCGCCACCCCAAAGACCAGGCTTTTAATCAGACCGTTGCCAACGTCTTTGAAGACATCCACCCCGCCTTGCATCTGGCTCCAGAAGGCACCCGAGTCCACACCGATGAGCAACACGCCCACCACGTAGCCACCCAAAATACCGACCGCACTGAACACCGCCGTCAAAACAGGCAAAGCCAAAATACCACCCCACAAACGCGGCGCCAAGATGCGCAGCTCGGGATCAACCGCCATCATCTCCAGCGCGGTCAACTGTTCGCCAGCGCGCATCAAACCAATTTCTGCTGTGATCGAGGCACCCGCCCTGCCCGCGTAAAGCAAAGCCGCCACCACCGGTCCCAACTCACGCACCAGGCTGAGGGCCACCAACAAACCCAAAGCTTCGGCTGAGCCATAGCGCTGCAAGGTGTAGTAGCCCTGCAGTCCCAACACAAAACCGACAAACAAACCCGACACGGTGATGATGGCCAGCGAATAATTGCCCAAAAAATGCACCTGATCGCGCACCAAATCAAAGCGCTTCAAGCAGCGTCCAGACAGGGTCAGCAGACGCCACAGCAAACGTGCGCCGTAGCCCCAGCCCGCCAAAACTTGGCGAATTCGGAATCCCAACTCTGCAGCCAGATTCCACTTCATGGTTGCACCCCAAAATCGAGTTCCGTGCCCACGCTGGGGTAGTGAAAAGGCACAGGCCCTTCACTTAAAGCATTCACAAACTGGTGAATCAAGGGGTCGGTACACGCTCGCAACTCGGCCGGTGTGCCCTGCGCCGCCACCTTGCCATTGGCCAACATGATCACATGGTCGGCAATGGCGAACGTCTCATCCACGTCGTGCGACACGACCACACTGGTCACGCCCAGGCTGTCATTCAAGCGGCGAATCAAGCGCGCCGCCGTACCCAAGGAAATCGGATCCAAGCCCGCAAAGGGCTCGTCGTACATGATCAATTCAGGGTCTAGCGCGATGGCCCGCGCCAAAGCCACGCGCCGGCTCATGCCCCCAGAGATTTCAGAAGGCATCAAATCGCGTGCGCCGCGCAAACCCACGGCGTCCAGCTTCATCAAGACGATGTCACGGATCAGCACCTCAGACAGGGTGGTGTGCTCGCGCAAAGGAAAGGCCACGTTGTCGAACACCGACATGTCGGTGAACAAGGCGCCAAATTGGAACAGCATGCCCATGCGTCGCCGCGCAGCATAGAGTTCGCCTTGGCTCATGTGCGTGACATCGTGACCGTCAAACAGCACCGCGCCTTGTTGCGCCCGGTATTGGCCGCCGATCAAGCGCAGTACCGTGGTCTTGCCGCCACCGGAAACCCCCATCAAAGCCGTCACCTTGCCCCTGGGCACGCGCATCGACAAACCGTCCAAGATGACGCGCTCACCGTACCCGAAGGTCAGGTCTTGCAATTCAACGAGGGTTTCAGAGGTGGGCATAGTCTGGGAAAAACAAAAGCCAGCGCAAGCCGGCTTTTGTGATGATAAAGGGTTCAGGTCAACGCGCATCGACACCGTTTATTTTACAGTGGACCGTAAAGCCCCTGCCTTGCACGGACGGTTCAACGCGGCAAATCACTGGTTCCCATCAGGAACTCGTCCACCGATCGGGCCGCCTGGCGACCTTCACGAATGGCCCAGACCACCAAGGACTGGCCCCGGCGCATATCGCCTGCAGCAAACACCTTGTTCACATTGGTGGCGTAGCCCCCGGTGAATTCGGTGCTGGCTTTGGCGTTGCCTCGGGCATCTTTCTCGATGCCAAAAGCGTCGAGCACGGTGGAGACTGGGTTGGTGAAACCCATGGCCAGCAACACCAGATCGGCCTTGTATTCCTTCTCTGTGCCGGGCACCTCGACCATCTTGCCGTCCTTGAACTCGACGTGCACAGTCTTCAAACCCGTGACTTTGCCTTTTTCACCGATGAACTCTTTGGTGGAGATGGCAAATTCGCGCTGCAGCAGGCCTTTTTCGGCGCTCTCATCATGGCTGGAACTGGTGCGCAGCTTCATCGGCCAGTAAGGCCAAACCATCAGCTTGTTTTCTTTTTCAGGTGGCTCGGGCATCACCTCGAACTGGGTCACGCTGACTGCGCCGTGGCGTGTGCTGGTGCCCACGCAGTCGCTGCCGGTGTCGCCGCCACCGATCACAATGACGTTTTTGCCATCGGCACGCAACTGGTCTTTGACCTTGTCACCCGCATTGACCTTGTTTTGCTGGGGCAAGAATTCCATGGCGAAATGGATGCCTTGCAAATCACGGCCGGGCACTGGCAAATCACGCGACTGCTCAGAGCCACCGGTCAACAGCACCGCGTCAAAGTCTTTTTGCAACTGCTCAGCGCTGATGGTTTCTTTGGCCCAGTTGGTGACTTTGGAGTCTTTGGGCCAGCTGCCGACCAGCACGCTGGTGCGAATCGTCACGCCTTCGGCCTCGAGCTGCTGGACGCGGCGGTCGATGTGCGACTTTTCCATCTTGAAGTCGGGGATGCCATAACGCAGCAAGCCGCCGACACGGTCGTTCTTTTCGAACAAGGTCACATCGTGGCCCACACGCGCCAGTTGCTGCGCCGCAGCCAAACCCGCAGGGCCGGCACCGATCACAGCGACCTTCTTGCCGGTTTTGACTTTGGCTGGACGCGGCGTGACCCAGCCTTCAGACCAAGCGCGGTCGATGATGGCATGCTCGATCGACTTGATGCCCACGGCGTCGCCGTTGAAGTTAACCACACAAGCGGCTTCGCAAGGCGCGGGGCAGATGCGGCCGGTGAACTCAGGAAAGTTGTTGGTGCTGTGCAGCACCTCGATCGCGTTCTTCCAATCGCCCTCAAACACCAGATTGTTGAAATCCGGAATGATGTTGTTGACCGGGCAGCCGCTGTTGCAAAACGGTGTGCCGCAATCCATGCAGCGCGCGGCTTGGGTTTTGGACTGCTCTTCGGTCAAGCCGATGACGAATTCGCCGTAGTTTTTCAGACGCTCGGTGACCGGCTTGTAGCCTTCTTCGATGCGCTCAAATTCCATGAAACCTGTGATTTTTCCCATGATGTTTCCTTCGATGCTTGACGTTCGGCTCAGGCCACGACCGGCTTGGCGGCTTGGGCCGCTTTCTTGGCATTGATTTCACCCAGCGCTCGCTTGTATTCGTTCGGGAACACCTTCACGAACTTGGCACGGGCCGTGGCCCAGTTGTCGAGCAACTCGCGGGCACGCTGGCTGCCCGTCCACTTGTGGTGCTCTTCGAGCAGTTTTTTCAGCTGAACTTCATCGGCCAAGTCGCGGTGCCACACTTTGCGGTCGATCTGCGCCTCTTGCTCGGCCGCCGTCAGCACCTTGTCCATGCTGACCATGGCGGTGTTGCAGCGCGAAGCGAACTGACCGTCTTCGTCATACACATAGGCTACGCCGCCGCTCATGCCGGCGCCAAAGTTACGGCCTGTTTTGCCCAATACGGCCACAGTGCCGCCGGTCATGTACTCACAACCGTGATCCCCCGTGCCCTCGACCACCGCTGTGGCCCCGGACAAACGCACCGCAAAACGCTCGCCAGCCACGCCTGCAAAGAAGGCTTCACCACTGGTCGCACCGTACATGACGGTGTTGCCCACGATGATGTTTTGCGCTGGCACGCCGCGGAAGTCCAAACTCGGACGCACCACCACGCGACCGCCCGACAAACCCTTGCCGGTGTAGTCGTTGGCTTCGCCGATCAGATACAGC
>CANFMK010000168.1 GCA_947448325.1 Comamonadaceae bacterium | reverse complement strand
CGGGCTTTTTATGTGCGCACGCCCTACGCCGATCAGTCGTTGTTGCCGCTGTATGACACCGGCTTGACCGATTTCAACCTGTCCACCATCTACAGCCCCAACCCCTATGTGGGTCAAGACCGAATCGCCGACAGCAATATGCTGACATTGGGGGTGACCAGTCGGTATTTAGACGCCAACACCGGCGCCGAATTGGCCAAATTCGGTTTTGCACAGCGCTTTCGCTTTGCCGATCAGCGGGTCACTTTGCCCACCGAATCCACTGTCTTGAAAGGCTTCAGCGACTTTTTGGTCGGCGCGGGCGTGCGCTGGGACGACCGTTGGTCAGCCGACTCCCTGGTGCAACTCGATGCCCAAACGCATCAAACCACGCGCACCACCGTGGGTGCTCGCTACAGCCCCACGCCCTACCGTGTGTTGAACACCGCCTACCGCATGACGCGCAATCAAAGTGAACAAGTGGACATGGGCTGGCAATGGCCCTTGCGTGATTTCACTTGGGGCGATGCCGATGAACCAGCGGGCACTTCAACTGCAGGTCAAGGCCTGGGGCCTGGCCGTTGGTACAGCGTAGGGCGCATGAACTTCAGCTTAAAGGACCACAAGATGGTCGATTCGATTTTCGGTTTTGAGTACGATGCCGGCTGCTGGCTCGGCCGTGTGGTGCTGGAGCGGCTGCAAAGCACGGTGTCCACCGCCACCAGCCGCATCTATTTCCAATTGGAATTTGTCGGTTTTGGCGGGGTCGGATCCAGCCCCCTCAAAACACTGCGCGACAATATCCCTCGTTACCAATATTTGCGCGAAGATGTGGCGCCACCCAGCCGGTTCCTTCACTATGATTAAATTTTTATCTTTCACTGATGGTCCGCATTCGACACTGGCCCCTGCAAGGGCTGTACTGGCTGTGTCAGTTTTGACCGTTGGACTGTTGGGCGGGCTGGGACTGGGTCAGGCCCAAGCGCAAAGCTCGGCTTCGCCCACATCGGGCGTCTTGCGTACGGCCGACTTCATTGTGGCGGTGGTCAATTCAGAACCGATCACCAATCACGAGGTGCAACAACAACGCGCACGCATGCAAGCCCAATGGCCGACTGGGACCGCCCAACCGGCTCCCTCCGATTTGGCAAACCAAGCGCTGGAGATACTGATCAACGAAAAAGTACAACTGCAATCTGCGCGTGAATCGGGGGTTCGGGTGGAAGAAGAGGCGGTGGATTTGGCCGAAGCGAATGTCGCCCGACAAAACCAACTGAATAAAGCCCAGTTGCAGGCCAAGCTGGCCAAAGACGGTTTGACGGTGAGCGCTTTTCGCGAACAATTGCGCAAACAAATCACGTTGACGCGGCTGCGCGAGCGCGAAGTAGAAGGACGTATACGTGTCAAAGAAGCCGATATCGACCAATTTTTGCGCGACCAGCGCGGTGCGCCCACGGCCATGGGCATCGACCTGAACCTGGCCATGATCGTGGTGCCGGTGCCTGAAGACAGCAGCGACGCGCAAGTGGCCGTGCTGCAGGCACGTGCTGAAACGGCCGCACGCCGCGCCCGCGCCGGTGAAGACTTTGCCGCATTGGTGAAAGAGTTTGTGAGTGACAAAGTGCCCAACGGCGGCGCCATGGGCCTGCGCTCTTCAGAGCGCTACCCCAGCCTGTTTGTCGACAACACCCTGCAACTGAACGTCGGCGACATTGCCGGCCCCTTGCGCTCTGGCGCCGGTTTTCACGTTTTGAAAGTGCTGGAAAAACGCCAAGGCGAGGCCCCGCCTGTGATGGTCACCCAAACCCGGGCGCGCCATATTTTGCTGCGCACCAGCCCGCAGTTAACGGAGGCCGCCGCACAGAACCAGCTGGCCCAGTTCAAACAACGCATCACCTCGGGGCAGGCGACTTTTGCAGCTCTGGCGCGTGAGTTCTCGCAAGACGGTAGCGCTGCAGGTGGTGGCGATTTAGGCTGGACGGGCCCGGGCCAGTTTGTGCCTGAATTTGAACAGGTGATGAACCAGCTGCGCCCAGGACAACTGTCTGAGCCGCTGGTCTCCCGCTTTGGCGTGCACCTGATCGAAGTCACCGACCGGCGCGATGTGCCGCTCAGTGCCCGTGAGGAACGCGAGATGGCGCGCAATGCATTGCGCGAGAAAAAACTCGAGGAGGCCTTCACCACCTGGCAAGAAGATCTGCGTGGCCGGGCCTTCGTCGAAATGCGTGACCCTCCCCAATGAAGCACATTCCGCGCAAGCGTTTCGGACAGCATTTTTTATCGGACCACGGCATCATTGATGCCATCGTCGACGAGATCAACCCCCAACCGGGGGACCCCATGGTGGAAATTGGCCCCGGCTTGGCGGCCTTGACGCAACCCCTGGTCGAGCGACTGGGCCATTTGACGGTGGTCGAGTTGGACCGTGATTTGGCCGCTCGTTTGCGCGCCCACACGCAACTGACGGTGGTCGAATCCGATGTGCTGCGGGTGGACTTCACCGATTTGGCGACGCGCGTCAACGGCTTGCCTTCCACCCGACCGGGCTTTGCAGGCCCGCACAAACTGCGGGTGGTGGGCAACTTGCCTTACAACATCTCCACACCGATCTTGTTTCACTTGCTGGCACATGTGGATGTGATCGAAGACCAGCACTTCATGCTGCAAAAAGAGGTCATCGACCGGATGGTGGCCCAACCCTCTACCGCCGCCTACGGGCGTTTGTCGGTCATGCTGCAGTGGCGTTACGCCATGCACAACGTGCTGTTTGTGCCGCCTGAGAGTTTTGATCCCCCCCCTCGCGTGGACAGTGCGGTGGTGCGCATGGTGCCGCGCGCCGACCCGACACCGATCAACCCCAAGTTACTCGAAGAATTGGTACAAGTGGCCTTCAGCCAACGCCGCAAGCTGTTGCGTCACACCTTGGGCGCTTGGCTGACGCAGCGCAATTTTGCCGGCCAGTTCAATGTGCAGCGCCGCGCCGAAGAGGTGCCGGTGCAAGAATTTGTGGCCTTGGCCCAAGTGGCTTGAACGCTGGCCGCTGACCGCTGACCGATGCGCGGTCATTGAAAGCGCGCCCAAGAAAAAACCCGCTCAAGAGCGGGTTTTTTTGAAGTGAGGTGCTGAATCAGGCCGCGGCCAACCAATAACCTGCGTTGAATGGGCTGCTCATGCGCAGCGCCAAAGGCGAGACGTCGACCAATTTATCGGTCGGCATTTTTTCGCCCGGTTCCAACTCTTCTGCCGTGAGGGTCTCTTCGCTGAGAGCCTCATTCGCCCGTTCTGCTTGGCTAGCTTGTGCAGAACGGGCTACAGAAAAGAATAGAAGCATCGGAAGGGTATCTTCCGGTCTCCCCAGTAATCGGCCGTGTCGCGGAAGATGTCGAGCAACTGTTCGCGGGCTTCTTTGTCAAATTTGGCGTGGGCCGGAATCTGCTCAAGCACCACGATAAAGCCCGGCTGTGGGCCCGACTTGTGCAGTGGATCGGTCATGCAGTCGTACAAAGCGTCGAAGTTCTTGCCGAAATGCGATGGCAGTGTGAACTGTCCCGCGATCAGATCGAGCACGTCTTGTTTGCTTTGTGCGCTGGACAAATTAGCGTACAAGAAGTGATGCCCCAGACCTTGGGCTGCTTCTTGTAAGTCGTTCACGCGGAATGCGCGAATCGACTGGACGATGTTCGTCCGTACACCTTTGAGAGGTGTTTCTTGGTCTTGACGAAGTGGCGTATCCATCTCCGCGGCTCTTTCTATAGTCAAAAAAACTCCAGCTTGGGGCTGTTATTCATTTCGTCACCAGCTGTACAAGCCTGGCGACTCTTTCTTAATTTGCCTTTGCTTCGCTGGTGTGCGGCGCAAAGGCACTCATTTTGGATCTGCAATCTCGCGAAAGGTCGTGTAGTGATCGTCGCTGTAGTAACAGTTCGCAGGTTTTCGGACCTCCAAACCGCCACAGACGATGCGACGGGCGCCACGTGTTCTCTCTCCAGGCGTTTTCACGGTGTACTCGTGGTAATACCCACGGGCTTGCTGAGGCAAGATACGCTCGCGATTGCCAAAAACAACACCGTCTTTTTCATAAGGAAAAGGACCACCCCTCAGGATGCGTTGGTAAGTTTCTTGGCCTTCAGGAGGCAGTTGCTGCAGTGCAACAACACCGTTCAGCGCCTCGGGAATGGTCTTGGCCTGCAGCCCCAAAGGACTCGCCAAGAAAATCCACAAAATTGCAGAAGTGCCCCAAAACCGACATATCTGCAATGCGCTGTAGAACAACATCAAAATCGACCTTTCAGGGATCATCGGGTAAACCCGAAAATCCGAAGGCGTGAGTTTGCCGCAATGCAGCGAAAAAAGCAAGGGGCTGCCCAATAAATAGGCAGCCCCTGAAGGGTAAAGGCTCGGTAAAGTTAGTACTGGCTATCGATTTAAGCCTTACCGAGACACATTGGCGTCGGCCACAGTCAGCGCCGTCATGTTCACAATCCGGCGCACGGTGGCGCTCGGCGTGAGAATATGCACCGGCTTGGCCGCCCCCAAAAGCACCGGGCCAATGGCGATATTGCCGCCTGCGGCTGTTTTGAGCAGGTTGTAAGCAATATTGGCGGCATCGATATTGGGCATCACCAGCAAGTTGGCGTCGCCAAACAAGGTGCTGTTGGGCATGGCCGCCAAACGGGCCGCGCCGTCCAAGGCCACGTCGCCATGCATTTCGCCATCGACTTCGAGCCAAGGCGCGCGCTGTTGCAGCAGTGTCAAAACTTGGCGCATTTTGACGGCGCTGGGTTCGTTCGAAGAGCCGTAATTGGAGTGCGACAACAAGGCCGCCTTGGGGCGCAAACCAAAGCGGCGAATTTCTTCAGCCGCCATCACGGTGATCTCCGCCAGCTGCTCGGCGCTCGGGTCGTAGTTGACGTGGGTGTCGACAATGAAAATTTGGCGCCCTGGCAACATCAGACCGTTCATACAGGCGTAGGTATGCACGCCGGGGCGTTTGCCAATCACCTGGTCCACATAACTCAGATGCATGGGGTTGGTGCCCCAGGTGCCGCAAATCATGCCGTCCACATCGCCTTTGTGCAGCAACATGGCGCCAATCAGCGACAAACGGCGGCGCATTTCGATTTTGGCGATTTGCATGGTCACGCCTTTGCGCTCGGTCAGGCGGTGGTAGGTTTGCCAAAAATCACGGTAACGGTGGTCCAGTTCCACGTTGACCACGTCGTAATCCAGCTCTTCCTTCAAACGCAACCCGAATTTCTCAATGCGCTCGGCAATCACCGCAGGGCGACCGATCAAAGTGGGGCGAGACAGGTCCTCGTCCACCACAATTTGAGCGGCGCGCAAGATGCGCTCTTCTTCGCCCTCGCAAAAAGCCACGCGTTTTTTGCTGGCCCGCTTGGCTGCCGTGAAGATGGGCTTCATGGTGGTGCCCGATGCGTAGACAAAGCTTTGCAAGCGTTCGCGGTACGCATTCATGTCGGTGATCGGGCGTGAAGCCACGCCGCTTTCTGCAGCGGCTTGGGCCACAGCCGGGGCGATCTTCATCATCAAGCGCGGATCAAAGGGCTTAGGGATCAAATACTCCGGGCCAAACACCAAGGGCTCGCCCGCATAAGCGGCCGCCACGACCTCGCTTTGTTCGGCCTGCGCCAACTCGGCGATGGCGTACACCGAAGCGATTTCCATTTCTTGGGTGATGGTGGTCGCACCGCAATCCAAAGCACCCCGAAAGATGTACGGAAAGCACAGCACGTTGTTGACCTGATTGGGGTAATCGGTGCGGCCGGTGGCCATGATGGCGTCGTCGCGCACCGCTTTGACATCGGCCGGGTCGATTTCAGGATTCGGGTTGGCCAACGCAAAAATCAAGGGCTTGGCCGCCATGCTTTTGACCATGTCCGGCTTGAGCACGCCGCCGGCCGACAGGCCCAAGAACACATCGGCGCCGGCAATG
>CANFMK010000167.1 GCA_947448325.1 Comamonadaceae bacterium | reverse complement strand
GGGTTCGGCTCAGGCGTACCTGCCAAGCAGTCCACACCAGCAAGCCCCAGCCCAAAATGAACCAGCCCGCCATGCGAGCGCTTTCAAGCTGCGCCGGATCGCCGAACTTGCCTTGTTGCCACAACACGACCAACCACGCCCCCAGTCCCAAGACCATGATGCCCACCAGCGCTTGGAAGGTGTGGGAAAAAGCGGCCCCTTCCACAGGGGAGGAGGCTGGTTCGAAGACGAAAGGGGCAATGCTGAGCGCGGGCGCCTGGGGTGAGGGCTGCGTCATTACTTCTTGAACAGCTCGTCGATCTTCTTTTGTTCTTCGGCGGCACTTTCTGCCTCAGTAGGCTTGGCACCCTCTGTTTTGAGCTCTGCGGCGGGCACTTCTTGCTCACTTGGCATTTCAATCACCACCTTGTCCAGGTCGATCTTTTCTTCCTTGTCCAAGAACATGGTCACTGTCTCGGGCACAAAAATCACGATCACGACCAAGATCAACTGCATGATGACCCACGGAATGGCGCCCATGTAAATGTCGTTGGACTTGACCGGTTTTTCGATCCGGCCTTCCTTGAACAAAGTGTCTGCAATGCCGCGCAAATAAAACAGCGCAAAGCCAAAAGGCGGGTGCATGAAGCTGGTTTGCATGTTCACACACAGCAGCACACCAAACCACACCATGTCGATGCCCATTTTGTCCGCCACTGGGCCGAGCATGGGCAAGATGATGAAGGCGATTTCAAAGAAGTCGAGGAAGAAGGCCAGAAAGAAGATGAAGATATTCACCACAATCAAAAAGCCCACTTGCCCGCCAGGCAAGCCCGACAGCAAATGCTCCACCCATTTGGCGCCGTCCACGCCCTGGAAAACCATGGAGAAAACGCGGGAGCCGATCAAGATGAACACCACCATGGCCGTCAGGCGCATGGTGCTGTGCATGGCTTCCCAGATCAAATCTTTGTCCAAGCGCTTGTGCAAGGCGGCCAAGAACAAGGCACCGACACAGCCCATGGCACCCGCTTCGGTGGGTGTGGCAATGGCGGTGTTGATGCCGGGCAAACCGCCCATAGAACCCAGCACGGCAAAAATCAAGAAGGCCGAAGGAATGATGCCGCGCAAGCACTTGGCCCACAGCGCCCAACCGTTGAGGGTGCGGGCTTCTTTGGGCACGCCGGGTACATACGCCGGCTTGACGATGCTCAAGGCAAAGGTGTACAGCGCAAAAATACCCACTTGCAACAGTGAAGGCCCCCAAGCGCCCTTGTACATATCGCCCACGGAGCGGCCCAGCTGATCGGCCATCACCACCAGCACCAGTGAAGGCGGAACCAGTTGCGTGATGGTGCCCGAGGCCGCCAGCACGCCGGTGGCGTAGCGCATGTTGTAGCCGTAGCGGATCATCACCGGCAAGGAGATCAGCGCCATGGCAATGACTTGACCGGCCACGGTGCCGGTGATCGCACCCAGAATGAAGCCGACGATGATGACCGAGTAGCCCAGGCCACCCTTGACCGGCCCAAACAGCTGACCCATGGAGTCGAGCATGTCTTCGGCCAGACCGCATTTTTCAAGAATCGCCCCCATGAAGGTGAAAAACGGGATGGCCAACAGCAAGTCGTTGCTCAAAATGCCAAACACGTTCAGTGGCAAATTGGACATGAAGCTGGCCGGGAACCAGTCCATGCTGATGGCAAAGAACCCACACAGCAGACCCAAAAACGCCAGTGAGAAGGCAACGGGAAAACCAATCAGCATCGTGAGCACCAGGCCCCCGAACATGATGGGTGCAAAATTTTCCATGATCATGGTGAGTTGTCTTTCTTTTTATTGCACGGGTTTTTCGTAGTGGGTGTCCATCTCGTAGTGGCCTTGCAAGTAAGCCACCCGCTTGATGATTTCGCTCACGCCTTGGATGCAGATCCAGAAAAAGCCCACGGGCAACAGCATCATGGCAGGCCAGCGAATCAGGCCGCCGGCATTGTTGGACATTTCACCGCTTTGGTACATCTTGAGAAACAGCGGAAAACTCAGCCAAGTCATCAGCAGCATGACGGGCATCAGAAAAAGCACCAAGCCCAACAGGTCCACATAAACCGGCCATTTGCCATTCAATTTGCCGTAGATGATGTCGACACGCACATGCTCATTGAGTTTGAGTACCAAGGGCGCCCCGAGCATGACGGTGGCGGCAAACAAGTACCATTGAATTTCCAACCAACCGTTGGAGCTCAGATCCAAGCCATAGCGGATAAAGGCATTGCCAGCCGAAATCATGGCTGCGGCCATGACGGCCACCGCCGCCAAACGACCGAATTGCTCACTGATTTTGTCGATGCCAAAGGCCAACTGAAGTAACTTAGGCATGTCGTGCCTCCAAGAAGAATGTCCAAACAAGGTGGCCGAATTTTAAGTGTCCAAAGTGCGCTTGCGAGTCGAGTGCAGGACTTTGCGCATGAATTCCATGGTATTCAACGATAAAAATAGGTATGGCGTTCGGGTTTACCCTTTTGGATGCGCCGTCAAGGATTCACCCACCTGCCCTGGTGGATGGGTGTGGAAGGGCACAACGGCCATCGCCAACTCTGGCGAGGATCACTATCCGTTAGGATCAGACGCTCACCTATGAACACCTTTGCAGACAGCGTTGCCACAGCTTTTCAGCTGATTACTTCCTTAGATCCCTTGCTGTGGTCGGTGGTTGCACGCTCGCTGGCCGTCAGCGCCACAGCCTGCGCCATGGCCTATGGACTGGGCGTGGTGTTGGGGGCATGGTTGGCGGTCGCGCGGTTTACGGGCCGGGGGGCTGTGTTGTGGATGCTCAACACCTTGCTGGCCTTGCCTTCTGTGGTGGTGGGGCTGGTGGTGTATTTGCTGTTGTCCAGAACCGGTCCTTTGGGTTTTTTGGGTTGGTTGTTCAGTTTCAAGGCGATGGTGGTGGCGCAGTGTGTGTTGGTGCTGCCCGTGGTGACTGCGTTGACGCGCCAGGTGGTGGAGGACGTGGAGCTGCAACACGGAGAGCAATGGGCTTCGCTGGGTGCAGGCCCATGGGTGCGCGGTCTGCTCTTGGCCTGGGACGAGCGGCTGGCCTTGCTGACGATTGCGGTGGCCGCTTTCGGGCGGGCGATCTCCGAGGTGGGGGCGGTGATGATCGTGGGCGGCAATATTGACGGATTCACCCGCGTCATGACCACGGCCATTGCCCTGGAAACCAGCAAAGGCGATTTGCCCCTGGCCTTGGCTTTAGGGCTGATGCTTTTAGCAGTGGTGGGCCTGCTCAATTTGGCGGTCGCGGCTTTGCGCCGATGGGGCGAAAAGCGCCAGGGTATGGTCTTGACCGCTCCCAAAGGCTGGGTGGTGTGATGCAGCCCGCAGTGGTTCAGTTGCACAACGTGTCCGTCCAATTGGGTCCGGTGTTGGCTTTATCAGACGTTCACTTGACCATTAACCCGGGTGAGCGCGTGGCCTTTGTGGGCGCCAACGGTTCGGGCAAAAGCACTTTGCTGCGTACCTTGCATGGCCTGCTGCGACCCACACAGGGGCAGGTGCAACTGCATCCGACGTGTCGTCAGGCCATGTTGTTTCAGCGGTCCCATGTGTTGCGCTTGTCGGCACTGCACAACGTGGCGCTGGGTATTTGGCTGGACCGTGCGCAAGGTCACAGCTGGGCGCAGTCTCGTGCGCGTGCAGTGACTGCTTTGCAGCGTGTGGGATTGAGTGCCGTGGCGCAGCAAAGCGGGCGTCAACTCTCCAGTGGTCAGCAGCAACGCTTGGCCTTGGCGCGTGCCTGGGGCCGTCAGCCCGATGTGTTGCTGTTGGATGAACCCACGGCCAGTTTGGACCCCTACGCCAAGCGTGAGGTGGAAGCGCTGATGGCCGCTTTCGCCGATCAAGCCGAGACCACGGCCACCTTGTTGTGGGCCAGTCACAATTTGGGTCAAGTCAAGCGCTTGGCCAGTCGGGTGATTTATTTGGAGGCAGGGCATATACTGGCCGATTTGCCGGTGGCCGATTTTTTCAATGCCCAGCTGTTGGAAACCACCAGTCCTGCGGCACATGCTTTTGTTCAGGGAGAACTGTCATGACTTTTCTGGGTTTTCGTGCCTTGCGCACCTTCCTGTGCGTCCTGGGGCTTGCTGCTGTGGCGAGTGCCTACGCGCAAGCCATTGTCATGTCGTCCACGACATCGACCGAGCAATCGGGCTTGTTCGCGCACTTGCTGCCCGCCTTTAAAAAAACCAGCGGCTTGGATGTGAAAGTGGTGGCCCTGGGCACCGGCCAAGCGCTGGACATGGCGCGGCGCGGTGACGCCGATGTGGTGTTTGTGCATGACCAAGAGGCCGAAGACAAGTTTGTCGCCGAAGGCTTTGGCCTCAAACGGTTGCCTGTCATGTACAACGACTTTGTTTTGATCGGCCCCAAGGCCGACCCTGTGGGCGTGAAGGGCAAGGACATCGTTGCGGCCCTGAGCAAGGTGTCTAAAGCCAGTGGGACATTTGTGTCGCGCGGCGACAAAAGCGGCACGCACGCCGCTGAATTGCGTTTTTGGAAAATGGCCAACTTGGACGCGCAAAAAGGCAGTGGCTACAAAGAGTGCGGCTGCGGCATGGGGCCGGCGCTGAACATCGCGGCATCCACCGGCGCCTACGTGCTGGCCGATCGCGGTACGTGGTTGAACTTCAAAAACCGCGCGGACTTGGCTGTCTTGGTCGAAGGTGACCAACGCTTGTTCAATCAATACGGCGTGATGGTGGTGAACCCGGCCAAACACCCGCACGTCAAACAAGCGGATGCACAGAGGTTTGTCGACTGGGTGACCTCGGCTGCGGGTCAGGCGAACATCGCGGACTACAAAATTGGCGGCGAACAGTTGTTCTTTCCGAACGCTGCCAAATAAGCCTGCAAGCTTGATCAGTCGCGGAAGTTGTCGAAGCTGATCGGCAAATCGGTGATGTCTTTGCGCAGCAAAGCCATCACGGCTTGTAGGTCGTCGCGCTTGGCGCCGGTCACGCGCACCGCGTCGCCTTGGATGGACGCTTGCACTTTGATTTTGCTGTCTTTGATGATGCGCTGAATCTTCTTGGCGTCTTCGGTGCTGATGCCGTTGCGCACCTTGATCACCTGCTTGACTTTGTCGCCGCCCATTTTTTGGACATCGCCTTTGTCCAAAAAGCGAATGTCCACGCCGCGCTTGGCCATTTTGTTGTGCAGTACGTCTTCCACTTGCGTCAATTGAAAGTCGGCATCGCCAAACAAGGTGATCTCTTTGTCTTTGAGTTCGATGGCGGCAGAAGTGCCTTTGAAATCAAAGCGGGTGGCGATTTCTTTGGCGGTGGTGTCCACAGCGTTTTTCACTTCGACCAGATTCGGTTCGCAAACGGTGTCAAAAGTAGGCATGGTGGTGAAATCCAGAGGTTGTCAATGCGACAATTCTCCCATGAACCTGGAGAAAAACGTCCCCCTACAGCCTTACAACACCTTTGGCATTGCCGCCAAGGCGCTGGCTTTGGTGCGGGTGCGGGACGAAAGCGATTTGCGCGCGGTGCTGGCCGACCCCCATTTGAGCACCCTGCCAAGGCAGGTGCTGGGCGGCGGCAGCAACATCGTGCTGACGGGCGACGTCAAGGCGCTGGTGCTGAAAATCGAGGTTCCTGGTTTGCGTTTGGCCAGTGAAACCGAAAAGCACTGGGTCATCGAGGCGGGCTCCGGTGTGGGCTGGCACGATCTGGTGGCCTGGACCTTGGACAACGGTTACCCGGGCCTGGAAAATATGGCGCTGATCCCGGGCACCGTGGGTGCCTCGCCGGTGCAAAACATCGGCGCTTATGGCGTGGAGCTGCAAGACCGCTTTGATTCGCTGGACGCCATGGACCTGTTCACCGGCGAGGTGTTCAGCTTGAACGCGGCGCAATGCGGCTTCAGCTACCGTGACTCGGTGTTCAAACACGCCTCTGGC
>CANFMK010000166.1 GCA_947448325.1 Comamonadaceae bacterium | reverse complement strand
GTGCAGGGCTCGCCCACCATGCTCGCGGCCATCACGCGCGAGCATGTGCGTGGAGCGCAGTTGATCGAGACGGGCACCCACCCCTTCCGTCGTTACTTTGAAGAGTTGCAAATTGGCGAGTCGCTGCTCACGCCGACCCGCCAAATCACGGACGCCGATGTGCACGCCTTTGGCAACCTGACGGGCGATATGTTCTACATGCACTTTGACGACGCCGCTGCCAAAGCCTCGCCGTTTGGCAAGCGCATTGCGCACGGCTACTTGGTGCTATCAGATGCCGCTGGTTTGTTTGTGGTGGCCGAACCCGGCCCGGTGCTGGCCAACTACGGACTGGACACGCTGCGCTTTGTCAAACCTGTGGGCATTGGCGACAGCATCCAGGTGCGCCTGACCTGCAAACGCAAAATCGACCGCAACAAAAAAGACGCCAACGGCCAAGGCCAGGGCGTGGTGGCGTGGGACGTGGAAGTCACCAATCAAGACGGCGAGATGGTGGCCAGCTATGACATCTTGACCTTGGTGTCCAAGAAGGCTTGACACCTTCTTCAGGCGTAAGACGACGCAGCACCAAGGCGCGACATGGGACTGTATGACCGCTTCGTCTTGCCTTACCTGCTGGATGTCGCCTGCGGCTTGCCCATGGTGCAAGCCCAGCGCCAAAAGCTGATCCCCAAAGCGCGAGGTCGCGTGCTCGAAGTGGGCATGGGCACGGGCCGCAATCTGCCGTTTTACGATCGATCACGCATTACTGCGCTGGTGGGCGTAGACCCGGCGCTGCAGATGCACCGCTTGGCTCACAAGCGCAGTCGCGCGGCGGGCATCGCGGTGGAGTTGATGGGGCTGTCAGCCGAGCAGTTGCCTACTCCTGATGCCAGTTTCGATACCGTGGTCTGCACCTATACCTTGTGTAGCATTCCCGATGCCCAGCAGGCGCTGCGCGAGATGCGGCGCGTGTTGGTGCCAGGCGGTCAATTGCTGTTTTGCGAGCATGGCCGTGCGCCCGACGAAGGTGTGCGCCGCTGGCAAGCGCGCTTGCAACCGCTGTGGGGGCCGCTGGCTGGCGGCTGCCAGTTGGGGCGGGACATCCCCGAATTGCTCCATGCAGCCGGATTTGCGGCCACCACCCAAATGGCCTATTTGGCAGGGCCTCGTCCCATGACGTTTCATTACTGGGGCTCAGCCCAAGCCGCCTGATGCGGTGCGCAGCCGTGAAGGGATAATCCCCTCATGAGATCCCCCATTGCTGTTGTCGACGTTGACCGCTCCGAAACCTGGACCCGTTACAAAAACGGGATGTGTGACAGTTGCGCGGCCAATTGCTGCACCATGCCGGTGGAGGTCAAGATGGCCGACTTGGTGCGGCTGGGCATGGTTGACGTTTTTGAGGCCGAACACGAAGACCCCAAACACATCGCCAAGCGCTTGAGCAAAGCGGGTGTGATCGACCATTTCAACTTCAAAAACAGCATCTTCAGTTTGGCCCGACGCGCCAGTGGCGATTGCCATTTGCTGGACGCCAAAACCCGTCGCTGCACGGTGTATGTGCAGCGTCCTGATACCTGCCGTTTGCACCCGCAAGTGGGACCCCGCCCCAATCACTGCCCCTACGGCGCCAAGGCGCAAAGCCGCTGACGCATGAAAAAAGCCCTCACTGTGCAGTGAGGGCTTGGGCAACGGAGCGGGCGCCGCTTTACATCGAATCGATGAAGCTGCGCAGTTTGTCGCTGCGGCTGGGGTGCTTGAGCTTGCGCAACGCTTTGGCTTCGATCTGGCGAATGCGCTCGCGCGTCACGTCGAACTGCTTGCCCACTTCTTCCAGGGTGTGGTCGGTCGACATTTCGATGCCGAAACGCATGCGCAGCACTTTGGCTTCGCGCGGCGTCAGGCTGTCCAAGATGTCTTTGACCACATCGCGCAGGCCGGCTTGCATGGCCGCTTCGATCGGCGCAGTATTGGCACCGTCTTCGATGAAGTCACCCAAGTGGCTGTCGTCATCGTCACCGATCGGCGTTTCCATGGAGATCGGCTCTTTGGCGATCTTCATGATCTTGCGGATCTTGTCTTCGGGGATCTCCATCTTCTCGGCCAAGACGCTGGCATCGGGCTCGAAACCAAACTCTTGCAAGTGTTGGCGCGAGATGCGGTTCATCTTGTTGATGGTCTCGATCATGTGCACCGGGATGCGGATGGTGCGGGCCTGGTCCGCGATGGAGCGGGTGATGGCCTGGCGAATCCACCAAGTGGCATAGGTCGAGAACTTGTAGCCGCGGCGGTATTCGAACTTGTCGACTGCTTTCATCAAACCGATGTTGCCTTCTTGGATCAAGTCCAGGAACTGCAGGCCCCGGTTGGTGTACTTCTTGGCAATCGAGATCACCAAGCGCAAGTTGGCTTCGATCATTTCGCGTTTGGCGCTGCGCGAGTTGCGCTCGCCATCGTTCATGCGCTTGTTGATGTCTTTGAGCTCGTCCAAAGGCACCACCACCTTGGCTTGCAAGTCCATCAGCTTTTGCTGCAAGTCCTGCACCGGGGGAATGTTGCGGCCCATCACAGCGGCCCATTTTTTGTCCGAGGCGGCTTGCTTTTCAATCCATTTCAAATTGAGCAGTTGCGAAGCCACGCGCTGGTTGTTTTTGTCGCGACCGCTGAAGTCGGCAATGAAATTTTCTTGCGGGTAACCGCATTTGTCCACAATGATGCGGCGCAGTTCGCGCTCTTTCATGCGCACATCGTTGACCTGGCCGCGCACCATGTCACACAACTTTTCAATGGTCTTGGCGGTGAAGCGGATGGTCATCAGCTCTTCGGACAGCGCGCTTTGGGCTTTCACATAAGCTGGCGTGCCCCAGCCTTCTTTGTTGTAGATCTTGTGGACCTTCTCAAACATCTCGGTGATGCGGTCAAAGCGTTCCAAGGCTTGGTTCTTCAGCTCTTCCAGTTTCTTGGTCAGTGCTTTGGAGCCACCTTTGCCGTCGTCATCGTCGGCTTCGTCGAACTCGTCGAAATCTTCTTCGGCCACATAGTCGTCAGCCTCGTTCAGGTTGGAGAAGCCATCCACCACAGTGGAGATGACGACTTTGCCTTCGCGAATCTCAGCGGCCATGCGCAAGATTTCGGCAATCGTGGCCGGCGAGGCGCTGATGGCCAGCATCATGGCCATCAAGCCACCTTCGATGCGCTTGGCGATTTCGATCTCGCCTTCGCGGGTCAGCAGTTCCACTGTTCCCATTTCGCGCATGTACATGCGCACGGGGTCGGTGGTGCGACCAAATTCGCTGTCCACGGTGGACAGCGCCGCTTCGGCGGCTTCTTCAGCCTCTTCCTCGGTGGAACCGGTCGGCGCGTTGTCGGTGATGATCAGGCTCTCGGCGTCCGGCGTTTGCTCGTACACCGCCACGCCCAAGTCGTTCAAAGTGGCAATCACCACTTCGAGCGTTTCGGCGTCGATCAGTTTGTCGGGCAAGTGGTCAGAGATTTCGCCGTGCGTCAGGTAGCCACGGGTTTTACCCAGCTTGATCAGGGTTTTGAGACGTTGGCGGCGCTTGGCCATGTCTTCTTCAGACAAGACGGTCTCGTCCAAGCCAAATTCTTTCATCAAGGCGCGCTCTTTGGCCTTGCTGATTTTCATGCGCAGAGGTTTGACTTTTTCGGTCGGCTCGGCGCTCGCCACAGGCTCTTCGCCAACCAAGTCCTCTTCCAAATCGCTCAGGTCGGCGTCGTCCATGTCAGAGGGTGCAGCACCTTTTTTCGGCTTGGGGCCACGCTTGGCGCTTGCGGTTTTGGCGGCCACTTTGGCCGGGGCTTTCGCAGGCGCTGCTGGGGCAGCCTTGGTCACGGTTTTGACCGCGGTTTTACTTGGTTTTTTGACTTCAACTTCAGCAACCACGGGCGCTGCTTTTTTGGTCGTCGGCGCTGCTTTTTTGGCACTCGGCGCGGCGGCCTTGGTCACGGTTTTGGTAGCAGTTTTTGTAGGAGTCTTGGCAGCAGTTTTGGATGCAGGCACTGAGGAGGCTTTCTTGGCGGGAGAAGCTGTTTTTGAGGCAGCAGGTGCAACCTTTTTCGCGACAGCAGGGGCAGCCTTGGGCTTGGCCTTGGCTGTGGTTTTCACCACAGGTGCAGGTTTGGCTTTTGCGACGGGCTTGGCCGGCGCTTTGCTGACCTTGGCCACCCCCTTTTTAGCGGGGGTTGCTTTGGCGGCCGGCTTGGGCTTGGCTGCAGGAGCCTTGGCTTTGGTGGTGGCTGGTACGGGCTTCTTCGACTTTTGAGCAGGCATGGGGACAACCTCAGGACATCAAAACGGACAAGGAAAAACACGGACTGCGCCACACAACAACTGGCGCGGGTAACGGTTACAAAGGGTTTGGGGCGGCTTAGGGCGACCCGATTAATTTTGCAAGAGGCAAGATGGATGGGCGAACATTTGGAATGCAGTCCTTGCGGTGAGGTGACCGCCCTGTAAAGGGTGCGCTGATGGCTGGGGTCGAACCGGAGGTATTGCTGTCGCTCTTGCCGAAAAAATGGATTATACCCGAAGCGGGTTTAATCGCCTGCCGAAACCCCTGCCGATAAGAGCTCTTTGCGGCGCTTGTCCAGGCTGCGCCAACGCGCCAGGGCTTGCGGGTCTTTTTGCGATTCGGCTTCGGCCAGCGCTTGGGTTTGCAACACATTGAGCCGGTCGATCAGCATCAAATTGAGCAATTGCCGCAGTTCTTGTTGCGCCTCTTCGGGGGTGCTGGTGTTGTCGGTGTTCGGATCTACCGGCTGGTGCGTGGCCATCAGTTTGCGCGCCAAATTGGCAAAGGCTTGCGAGGACAATTCGCCGTCCAGCGCGCTCCAGGCCAAAGGCCCATGGTCATGGTACTGACTCTCCAACCAGGCAAACAAAGCGCCATGGGGCGCGGGCAGGGCGCACAACATGGCGTGGTCTTCGCCGGTCAACGAGTCCCATAAGGCCATATTGCCCAGCACCAGTCGGCTGGCGTGGTCGGCGCGGCTGGCTGGCAGGCTTCGCGGCCCCATAGAGGGTGGAGGCACATCCACTTTGCGCCATTTGCCGTTGGCGTCTTTTTTCCAAGGCGAGGGGCTGCGTTGAGCGGGTTGGAAGCGGACTGTTTCGGCGCTGCTGGCGTAAAAGTCCACAGGCGGGGCAGTCAGATCGGCGTCGGTCAGTTCATGCTCGGCGACACGACTGGGGTTGCCAGTGGCCAAACGGGGCGCGCTGCGCGAGAGGGTTTTATCGGCTTGGACTTGCCACAAGCCGCCCAGCTCGGCGCTGCTCAGTTGGATCAAACTGGCCAGTTCGCTGAGCAATTGACGCTTCAAGGCGCCATCGGGCAGCAGGCGCCACAGGGGCGCAGCATTGCTGGACAGGTGGGCGCGGCCTTCGGCTGTGTCCAGGTCGCAACCTTCTTTGGCGACCTCGATCAAAAAGCGCGACAAGGGGGTCGCTTGGGCCACACACTGTGCAAAGCCGTCACGGCCGAATTCACGGATGTAGCTGTCGGGGTCGTGTTCAGACGGTAAAAACAAAAATTTGATGCTGCGCACATCGGTGGCGTAGGGCAAGGCGCCGTCCAGGGCTTTGCGCGCGGCGCGGCGACCTGCGGCGTCGCCGTCGAAACCGAAGACCACGGCGTCGGTAAAGCGAAACAGTTTTTGCACATGGTCCGGTGTGCAGGCCGTGCCCAGGGTGGCCACCGCGTTGGGAAAACCCATTTGCGCCAAAGCCACCACGTCCATATAACCTTCGGTGACCAGCACAAACCCCGCTGAATGCAAGGCTTCGCGCGCCTCAAACAGACCATAGAGCTCGCGCCCCTTGTGAAACACCGGGGTTTCAGGGGAGTTGAGGTATTTGGGCGTGCCATCGCCCATGACGCGACCGCCAAAACCAATGCATTCGCCTTTGATGTTGCGGATGGGGAACATCACCCGGTCACGGAAACGGTCGTAGCGTTTGCTGTCCTCTTCGTTGACGATGACCAAACCGCTT
>CANFMK010000165.1 GCA_947448325.1 Comamonadaceae bacterium | reverse complement strand
GACCAATGCTGCCGGCAAACAGCACATCGCCCACGAACGCGCGCTGGATCTCCGGCGAATAAAACACCACATGCCCCGGCGTATGGCCCGGGCAATGCCGCACCTGCAAGGTGTGCGCGCCCAAGGTCACCGTATCGCCGTCCTGCAGCCAACGGGTCGGCTTGAAGGCTTTGGCGGGCGGGAATCCGTATTGGGCTGCGGCTTGGGCCAAACCATCGATCCAGAACTGATCGCCGGGATGTGGGCCGACGATGGGCAGCTGCAGCCGCTCAGCCAATTCGGCCGTCGCGGCCGCGTGGTCCACATGCGCATGGGTGATCCAAATTTGCTCCAGTTTCAGACCCAACTCGTCCACTGCACCCAACAACAGATCGAGATCACCCCCCGGGTCGATCACCGCGGCTTGATGGGTCACGTCGTCCCACACCAAGGATGAATTCTGTTGGAACGGGGTCACAGGGATGGTTTGGTACTGCAGCATGGGATTCACTTTTGTTTGCGCCAACGCAGCAGGTCGCCAGCGTTTGAGCGTACATTGTAGAAACTCCAGCGCACTCGCCCTGACACGACTGTTTTTTTGCTCACTCCCAGCTCTCCCTCTGCGCCAAGCGACGACCTCGGCTACCAAACCAAACAAGAGCATTTCCATGTCGACGGCGTCGATGACTTGGTGATTCGCTCGCTGCTGGACAAGCAACAGTTTCACGATCCTTTGGGTCTGGCCTTGCACCTGGGCATTTCGTCGGCCACCTGGCCGCTGTTCGGATTGCTGTGGCCGTCGGGCTCGCGCTTGGCCGAGCGCATGGCGCTGCGGCCCGTCAACCCGCAAGAACGCATTTTGGAGATCGGTTGCGGCCTGGCGTTGTCCAGCTTGGTGGGGCATCGGCGCGGCGCCCGCATGACAGCCAGCGACTGCCACCCGGAGACCGCCGGATTTTTATTGGAAAACCTGCGCTTGAATGGTTTGAATCCAATGGACTACCGCCACGGGCAATGGGGATCGCAACCGGTGATTCAAAACAGCGACATCGCTTTGACCGGCCAGTTCAACCTGATTGTGGGCAGCGATATTTTGTACGAGCGCGATGAACAAGGCACGCTGGCCCACTTTATTGACCACCATGCGACCCCTGAGGCCGAGGTCTGGGTGGTGGACCCGAATCGCGGCAACCGCTCGCACTTCAATCGCCACATGGCCGCTTTGGGCTTTGCCTTGCACGAGGTATTGCTCGACCGCCCGGCCATCCAGGCGGACGCGGATCATTTGGGGCAAGCGGCCTACAAGGGCCGGATGCTGACCTACACCCGCCACTGAAGCGGCTTACAGCAAACCCTCATACGTGATGGTGATGGGGGCGTGGTCAGAGAATTTCTGGTCTTTGTAGATCGACTCTGTGCGGGCTTTTTCCGCAAAAGCAGGGGTGGCCAAGTGGTAGTCCAAGCGCCAACCCACGTTGTTGGCGTAGGCTTGGCCGCGGTTGCTCCACCAGGTGTAGCAAGCGTCGGTGGTGTCCGGCTGCAGACGGCGGTACACATCGACCAAGCCGCCTTGGGTGGTCAGCGCGGTCATCCAGGCGCGCTCTTCGGGCAAGAAGCCGCTGTTTTTTTGGTTGCCGCGCCAGTTTTTCAAGTCGGCTTGCTGGTGTGCGATGTTCACATCGCCACACAAGACAAAATCGCGCTCGGCCTTGAGCCCCGCCAAATGCGGCGCCATCGCCGCCAAGAAACGGTATTTGGCGTCTTGCCGCTCCGGCCCCGACGAGCCACTGGGGAAATAGCAGCTGATGATGGAGCGCTTGTGCTGCAGCGTGTCAAAACGCAGTTCCACATAGCGGCCTTCGGCGTCAAACTCGCCGCCGTCAAAGCCCACCACCACCTCAGAGGGCTCGTGACGCGAGTAGACACCGACTCCGGAGTAGCCTTTTTTCTCGGCAAAGTGAAAGTAGCCGCTCATGCCGGCCAATGACTCGAACTTGCCCGCCACATCAGGGGCCTGGGCTTTGACTTCTTGCACACAAATACAATCGGGGTGCAGCTGTTCGATCCACGCCTCCACCCCCTTGGTGGCGGCCGAACGGATGCCATTCAGATTCAGGCTGGTCAATTTAAACAAGGAAGCTCCCCATGGTGACAGGCAACACGCCAGCGGATCACAGCGCGCTGGCGCAAGAATTTGTGCAATTTGCAGTGGCCTCAGGCGTGCTGCGCTTTGGTGAATTCAAAACCAAAGCGGGCCGCATGAGCCCTTACTTTTTCAACGCCGGTTTGTTTGACGATGGCGCCAAACTCGGCCGACTCGCGCAATTCTATGCAAAAGCCTTGATCGCCAGCGGCATCGAGTTCGACATGATTTTTGGCCCAGCCTACAAAGGCATTCCACTGGGGGCGGCTGTCTCCATTGAGCTGGCACGCCTAGGGCGCAACGTGCCGTTTGCCTACAACCGCAAAGAAGCCAAAGACCACGGCGAAGGTGGCAGCCTGGTGGGCGCACCGCTGCAAGGCCGTGTGCTGATCGTGGACGATGTGATGAGCGCCGGCACCGCTGCGCGCGAGTCTATCGCCTTGATCCAAGCTGCAGGCGCGACGCCCCATGCGGTGGCGATTGCACTGGACCGCCAAGAAATGGCCACCGAAAAACAAGCCGACGGCAGCACCCAAGACGTGCCTTACAGCGCCGTACAGTATGTGCGCAACACGCTGGGCATGCAGGTCTGTGCAATTGCGGAGTTGTCAGACTTGCTGACCTTCTTGGGCGCGCAAGAGGGCAACGCCATGGGCGAGCATTTGGCACGCACGCAGGCGTATCGAAAGCGGTATGGTGTGACGGCGTAACGCCGCCCAGTTCTAAGAACTACAAAGGCAAGGTCAGCACAGCGCCGACCATGCTATTGCGCGGCAAACCCGGCTCGAAATATTGCTTGGCCGCTTGATTGACGATGACTGAACCCACGGTTTGCTTGTCCAGCAGGTTGTCTACACCGGCCCATAACTCAGCCCGTACAGGGCCTAACAGTTGACGGTGGCGCACGCGCAGATTGACTTGTCCGAAACCGGCCACGCGCGCATAGTTGCTGCTGTCTGCGGTATTCAAATCGTTGGCCCACATCTGCGAGCGGGCGATCCAGTCGACAGATGCAGACCAGCCCAGCGGGCGCGGTTGTGCCCCAGATGCAAAGCCTTGGTCTGCCCAATGCAATGAGGCAAAGAGTTGCTGATCTGGAATGCCAGGCAGGCGCTTGCCCGAAGTAATGGCGCTCGTGCCCGAGGTGAAATCAGCTGCATACACGGCCCGTAACCAGGCCATGGAGAACTGGCTGCGCCACTGTGGTGTCCAGTCGTTTTTCAGGGCTAATTCAGCGCCATCACGCTGGGTTTTGCCCGCGTTTTTGTAGGCGGTCTTTCCGCCTGTGCTTTGCAGCGTGACAATTTCATGGTCGGTTCCAATGTGAAACAAGGCCGCATCGATGCGTGTGACCGTTGTCGGCGTCCATTTCAAACCCACTTCCGTGTGCTGGCTGCGAGAGGCCTGCAAACCGGCATTGAAGAGGCCCACCAGTGATGTGCCTTGCAAGGTATAGGCAGCTTCGGACAGGGTTGGCGTTTCAAAGCCCTGCCCCCAGTTGGCATACACATTGAGCGTATTCAAAGCATGCCAGGTGGCCCCCAGCACCGGCGTGGTTGCTGCGTAATTCACCTGACCCGTGCCGTTGCCTTCGACCAAGGGGAGGTCATCGGTATTTTTCAGCTGCACCTGGCTGCGCCGCAGGCCCGCCGTGAAGGTGTAGGGGTTATGGCCTTGGGCATCGGTCCAATGCCAGTTGACTTGCGCAAAGCCATCGGTGTTACGCGCTTGATTGAGCTCATTGCGGGTGAGGTCGCCCGACTTCTCTCCCCCGGTTGTAGCTCCACCTTGGCGGCGCTCTGACGTGCGGTCCATGTCCACGCCCATCACCCAATCGAGTGGCCCATTGGCCGCGTCGCGCACTTTACCTTTGAATTGCAAACCCAAGCCTTCAAAGTCGCGATGCAATCCGACCCAGCCCGATGCTGCCACTGTTGTACGCGCTTGGTACTGCAAATTCGTGCGCGTACCGGTGTAAGCGCGCCACTGCATGTCCAAGTCACTGTGGAACCGATGTTCCAACACAGCGCCCACTTGATTTTGCTGAACACTTTTGCGAGTCCGGTCCAGCAAGGCATTGGTGCCAGCCTGTCTGGGATCGGCTTTGAGTTGTGCCGCCGTCAAGCCCAGCGGGTCCTTGGCCTCGGGCATGTCAAACACATTGGCGATCAGCTTGAGCCGGGTGGCTTCTTGCAACTGCGTGGTGACCACCGCGTTGAATTGATTGCGCTGCGCCGCGCTGTTGTTTCGGTAACCGGCAATGTCAAAGGTGCTGTAGTCGGCGACGATGCCCACGTTGCCGCTGCGTCCGCTGAGTTGCACATCGTTGCGCCGTAAGCCGTAACTGCCCACCGTGCTGGAGACTTGGGCTTCGGGCTGCACACCCGCTTCACGGGTGAAGGTTTGGATCACCCCACCGGCGGCGTTGCCGTACAGCTGCGCCAAGGGGCCGGTCAGCACTTCAATTCGGTCTGCCGAAGTCAAACTCACCGTGGAGGCTTGGCCTTGACCGTCTGGCGTGGTGGCCGGGATGCCATCGGTGATCAGGCGGATACCGCGCAAGCCAAAAGCAGAACGTGCGCCAAACCCGCGGATGGAGATTTGCACATCTTGCGCGTAGTTGTTGCGGTTGAGCGCGACCACGCCGGGCGCTTGGGCCAGGGCTTCAGACAGGTTCACCTGCGCGCCCGCGTTGCGAATGGCCTCGCCGTCAATCACTTTGAGAGAAGCCGGCGCGTCAAACTGCTTTTGCCCTAACCGGCCGCTTTGCACCGTGACTTCGTCGGTGGTTTGGGCTTGCGTTGCGATGCTCAGCAGCGCCCACAATCCGCCCCCATACAGTCGCGCTTTCATTTTTTCAGCCCTTGGTTTGTTGTGTGTTTAACTTTGTTCACAGTTTGAGGTGTTCAAGGCATTTCCACAGTCACTTTGATAGCGCTGTACCAAGCCGCCAATTGCATGATTTCGGTGTCTGTCAAAGGCTTGGCAATCACGCTCATGACTTCATTGGCTCGTTTTCCGCTGCGGTAGTTTTTAAGCTGTTCACTGACGTAAATGGCGGGTTGTCCCGCCAAGTTGGGTGCGCTAGGCAGTGACGCAACCCCCAGGAGTCCGTGACACAAAGCGCACGCCACATCGGCTTTGGCGCGCCCTGCGGTCACTTCGTCCGCCAGGGTGCTGCTCATGGCCAGAACCAAACCCCATGCCCAAAAATTTTTCATGTCAACTTCTTTCATGAACGGGGCCTCACAGGGAGGCCCCGAAACACCCATCACACAGGCACGAAGCCTGTGTGCATTGGGCTCAGTTACCGACGTAGCTGATGCGGTAAATGGCGCCAGCGTAATCGTCAGACACCAGGATGGAGCCATCTGGCAAATTGGCCACATCCACCGGACGCGCCAAGGCACGGTTGGTGGCTTTGTCCAAGAAACCATCGGCAAAGACTTCGGAAGGACCGGCTGTTCCATCGGCCTTGATCGGCACGTAATTGATCAGGTAACCGCTGGGTACGGTGCGGTTCCAAGAACCGTGCGAAGCCACAAACAATCCGCCTTGGTATTTGGCAGGGAAAGATTTACCGGTGTAGTGGGTCAAGCCCAGTTGCGCTTGGTGCGCTGGGAACTCGACTTGCGGATAAATCGCACCTGCGGGCTCTTTCATGTCTTTGAGGTCAGGTGCTGCAGCAGAGCCGGCCACTTTGAAACGACCGTTGTAGTAAGGGAAGCCAAAGTGCTCGCCCGCTTTGGTGAGCTTGTTCAACTCGCCCGGAGGAATGTCGTCGCCCAAACCATCGACTTGGTTATCGGTCGCCCAGATATCACCTTTAGGCCCAATAGAGATACCGGCGGGATTGCGCATGCCTTTGGAGTAGACCGTGCGGCCTGAGCCGTCCAG
>CANFMK010000164.1 GCA_947448325.1 Comamonadaceae bacterium | reverse complement strand
CGTCTCAGTGCCACCGTGGCTGCAGAGGCCGCCGGCTTGTCCAGGGTCACCTTGCACCGTATCGAAAAAGGGGAACCCTCAGTCACCATGGGGGCCTGGAGCAACGTGATTAGCGCATTGGGCATGCATTTGCAGTTTCAAGAAAAAACTGCCGGGCAATCACAAGCCGACCGCTCTGGCTGGTGGCCTGTGCGTATCGCGCTGTCGGACTACCCGCAGCTCAAGGCGCTGGCCTGGCAAGTGCAGGGAACAGACCACCTGACACCGGTGGAAGCCTTTGACATTTACGAACGCAATGCCCGGCACTTGGATCCGTCAAGTCTGACGCAGCAGGAGCAAGCACTTTGGCACGCTCTGCAACAAGCCTTTGGCAAGCGAGCCGCGCATGTTTGAGCGTCCACACCACCAACGGATAGCACACGTCTTGCAGGCGCTGGATGGCGCTGTACTTGCGCAACACGCTTGCTGGTTTGGTGGGGGCACTTGTATTGCATTGAAGTTTGGCGAATACCGCGAGTCGGTGGACATCGATTTTCTGGTGTCTGATGCTGTCGGCTACCGTGAGTTGCGCCAGTTGTTGACGGGCCTTGACGGCCTGGCACCCATCACGCGCCAAGGGGCCATGCCGCTGGAGCTGGTGCGCGAAGTGCGAGCTGATCAGTACGGCATACGCACCCAAGTGCGCATGGATGGACACGCTATTAAATTGGAGATCGTGCGTGAAGCGCGCATTGCACTGCAAGCGCCACAGCCACAAGATCAACTGTGTGGGGTAGGCACACTGACGCTGTTGGACTTGGCGGCGAGCAAATTGCTGGCCAATTCAGACCGTCAGGCTGACGAGGGCGTTTTCAGTCGGGATGTGATTGATCTGGCCATGATGGACTTGACCCTCCCGCAATTGCGCGCAGCGCTTGAAAAAGCCACTGAAGCCTATGGTGCTGCCATTTCCAGAGACCTGGCCAAAGCCATTGACCGACTGCAAGACAGACTGGGATGGCTTGATCGGTGCATGCAGGCCATGGCCATAGACATGCCCAAAGCCGTGCTCTGGGAAAAAATTCGAAGTCTTAGGCGGCTCCCCTGAGCCTGCAAAAACACCACCGCCTGCACAACCCCTGCAAGATGGAACTGAATCTTTAATTGGGGTCAGATCCCAATTAAATTCAAAAGCCTGGGTGACCAGGCTTTTTTGTTGACCATAACATTTCGTGTGCACATAATATGTGTGAATCGAAGGGCTTGAACATGAACATCACACTGTCAGTAGACGAACAAGTGGCACAGCGGGCTCGGGATGCGGCGCAAAAGATGGGTAAAAGCTTGAATCAGGTGGTGCGTGATTACCTGGAACAATTGGCAGGTGGTTCGCGTCGAGAGCAGCACTGGGATCAGTTTGAAGCGCGCTGCATGACTTCACAGGCCAAGCTGGAGGGTTGGCGTTTTAACCGTGATAAGGCGAACGAGCGCTGAGCCATGGCAGGCCGCAGCTTCATTGATACAAACGTTTTGGTATATGCCGAGGCCAGCGACGAGCCCGTCAAACAGCGCGCTGCACTGACTTTGTTAAAGCGTCTTTATGACGACAAAGAAGGCGTGATTTCGACCCAGGTGTTGCAGGAATACTGCAATGTAGCCCTGAAAAAGCTCAGATTGGACCCTGTCTATATTCGCGCTCAATTGGATCTGTTTGAGCAGTTTGAGGTGGTTCAAGTCACCCCCGCCATCATCCGTGGCGGGCTGGATTTGCAGCAAATTCGAAACGTGTCTTTTTTTGATGCCATGGTGCTGGCCAGTGCACATGCGGCAGGGTGCAATGTCATTTGGTCCGAGGATATGAACACGGGTGAGGTCATCAACGGCATGACCATGGCCAATCCATTTCTTGGGCCCCAATCTATGGGGGTCTGACCCCAATTACTCAGCAAGCGGGGACTAGCAATCGGGGTCTTAGCAATCGGGGTCTGACCCCAATTATTATCGGGGTCTGACCCCAATTAATTTGAAAAGCCTGGTCACCCAGGCTTTTTGGCTGTCTGGCGTCATCAAGACACCACGGTGATTTTGCCCGCCGCATCTCGCGCCCTTTGCAGGGCATTTGGCCCTTTGGCCAGAGCCACAGCCATTCGGCGGTAGGGGCGTGTGGTCGGTTTGCCGAAAATGCGCACGTCCACATTGGGCTCGCTCAAAGCGGCTTCCACGCCAGTGAACTGGGGGTCTTTGCCCTCTTGGGTCGCCAACACCACGGCGCTGGCGCCTTCTACGCAGTCGATGTTGGGTATGGGCAGTCCCAAAATGGCGCGAGCGTGCAAATCGAACTCGCTCAGGTTTTGGCTGATCAGCGTGACCATGCCGGTGTCGTGCGGCCGTGGGCTCAGTTCGCTGAAGATCACCTCGGTGGCGGTGACAAAAAATTCCACCCCAAACAGGCCCGCACCGCCCAGGTCGGTCGTGACTTTGTCGGCCATGTCTTGTGCAGCTTTCAAAAACTCGGGCTTCATACCCTGGGGCTGCCAGCTGTACTGGTAGTCGCCGCGCTCTTGCACGTGGCCGATCGGCGGGCAAAACAGCGTCGGGCCTGAACGCTGACGGATGGTGAGCAGAGTGATTTCAAATTCAAAGTGGATGAACTCTTCCACAATCACCTTTTGCCGGTCGCCGCGCATGCCGGCGCAAGCATAGTCCCAGCAGTCTTGAATGTCTGCAGCCGACTTGGCCACGCTTTGGCCTTTGCCGGACGAACTCATGACCGGTTTGATGACCACCGGAAAGCCTATCTTTTCTGCCTGCGCCAACAACTCAGCAGCCGATTCGGCGTAGTTGAATTTGGCCGTGCGCACCCCCAGACCCACGGCCACATCGCGGATGCGGTCGCGGTTCATGGTCAGGTTGGCGGCGCGCGCGCTGGGGATCACTTCAGAGCCTTGCTGCTCCACGTCCAGCAGCACTTCGGTGCGGATGGCTTCGATCTCGGGGACGATCAAATCGGGTTGGTATTTGGCGATGGCAGCGCGCAAAGGCGCTTCGTCTAGCATGCTGAAAACGCAAAACTCATCGGCCACTTGCATGGCCGGTGCGCCCGCGTAGCTGTCGCAGGCGATCACATGGCAGCCCAAGCGCTTGGCGCTGATGACGAATTCTTTGCCGAGTTCTCCGGAGCCCAGGAGGAGGATTTTTTTCATGACTTCAGCACGCCCCAAAACAAAAGGGTTCTATTGTTGCCGAAGTTCAGATCAGGAATCTCAGCTGCCAAATTTCAGCTTGGTAACTTCAGCTGAGTAAGCGGTAGCCTTTGTTCAGCAAACATTGCCTGAACTGAATCACCGCCGCATTGTTTTGCTGTGCCTGGGGCCAGGCTTTTTCGACTTCGTGCCAGCAGGCTTGCTGGTCCATGCGAAATTGTGGGGTATCGTTGGCAGGCTCGGTCACGGGGTTGTACCCAGGCACTTGTGACGAGGTGGAGTTGACAGCACAACCTTGCAGTGCGATCAGTGCGGCAACGAACATAATTTTCATGGTGATTGAAATTATATTCAATATTGTTATTTATTTGATGAAAATAATTTTAAAAACACTTTTCTCAGTAGCGCTGGCGGCGATCACGGTTTTGGCGTTGTTGCCCATCGAGATGCTGACTGCGCCGGTCTTCAATTGGTGGGACAAGGCTCAGCACGCTTTGGCCTTTGCCGTTTTGGGGGCGCTGGGGTTTGCCGCTTTTCCTTCAAGGCCAGGGCGGGTGGCCTTGGGGCTGGTGCTGTACGGCATAGCGATCGAACTCGCTCAACTGGCTGTGGGTTGGCGCTTTGGCGAGTGGGAAGACGTGGTGGCTGACACGGCTGGTTTGGCCCTGGTGTGGCTGTTGCGCCGCCTTTGGCTTTTGTGGCGGCCATGGCCGCTGGCAGTGGAGGATCGCAGCTCCATGCGGCTGTGACAGCCGCCGTTCAATCTCGGCAAACCAAGGACGCGACGGCGACTGTGGACGGGGGTGGGGGTTGCATGGTCGTCATCAGGCGCTTGACATGGCCATCGTCAAAGGCGTTGCTCACGCAAAAATGGCCGGTCGATTTGTGCGGCCAGTGAATCGATGTCGCGGGTCGTGACGCCGGTTTGGGCAAAGTGGGTTTTCCAGCCTGTAACAACGTCGCACACTCTTTTGATTTGCGCCTGGGCTTGGGCGGCTTTGAGGCCGAATTGGCTGCACTCGCTCAGGGCGTTGGCCAGTGTCGCGTCGGCGGCCTGGGCGCCCACACGCATTTGTTGATAACCCAGTGCCTGGCCCGAGGGCAGCACGTCAAACGCTGGAGACAAGGCGTATTCACCGCTGTCCATCATGAGCAGGGCGTGGTTTTTTTCGTGGTCGTCGGTGTTGTCCATCAAGATGTTGAAGACCATCCGGCGAAACAATTCTTGCATCTGCTCGCGGTGCAGGCTGCCCGCGGTGACGCCATAGCGCCTCAGCCACTGCGCCAGTTCAGGGTAACCCATGTCTTCGTTCGCCGCGCGCAGGGCCACATGGGCCGAGATGGCGTGTCGCCGCAGCGCGGTGCCGCCGTCAAACTCCCGGTCAAAGCGTTGGACCGCCACGGCGTGTCCTTGTGGGAGTGGCAGGGCCTGTGTGCGCGCGACCCGTATGCCTGCTTGAGCGGCCAGGGTCATGGTGGCGTGCTCGACCAAAGGGCTGTCGATGAGCGCACCGGGCTCTTTGAATTTCAGCACCCAGGGGTGGCCTTGGATGTGGATCACCGCTTTGGGGCAGGCGCCTCCCATGGAGGCGCCTGGCAAAATCAGTTGACGCTCGTGTTCCTTCACGGGCTCGCCCGCCAGGATCTGCTGGACCAGGCTGTACAGCTGAGGCACGTCTGCCAGCACCGGCATGGGCCCGATGGGGCGTGGGCGGTAGGCTTCAGCCGACAAAGAAACACCCAGCGCGCCGAAACGTTCATCGCCCGCGCAGTACAAAAAATCCAAAACCGCCAACCGAGCGGGTTGGTCCAGCCAGCGAATCACGCGCTCGCCCCAGCGGTCAGGTCGTGCGTCATCGATCGCGCCCACAGCGGTTTCTTTTTCAGTTGGGAAAAACTCTCTTTGCACCAGCGGCAAGTCTTCACTCAGGGCAAAACCCGATGCCAGCCAGGATGGGTCATACACCAATGAAACGCCCTTGGTTTGGCGCGCCATCCGCAGTTCACCCACATACACCGGGCTGAGGGGTCGTCCCAGCCACCACAGGTGCAAGACATCGGCGGGTATGTAGGGCAGGGGGTTTGATGCGCTCATGGCGTGCTTGCCGGTGCCGGGCTGGCGTTGTACAAGGAGGCCCGTTTGCGCACTGAGCGTGCCTTGGCCGCGCGAACAGCGTCCTCCAAGGCGCCCAGGTCATGCTCAGGGGCGGCCAGTTGGGGCAGGACCTGGCTGCGGCCCACCAGCCACAGGGCTGTCGCGTAGACAGCCATCGACACACTGGGGTCGCCTTTTTCCATGCGCATCAGGGTGGGCTCTGACACACCGATGCGCTGCGCCCAGGCTTTGAGGGGTTCGCGGCGCCGCTTGCGGGCAATCGACAGGTTCGCACCCAACTCTTGCAAGTGCATCAGCACCGGCAAAGGCATGGTTTGAATGGCGCCAGATTGTTTTGACATAACTTAAATATTATCATAATTTATTTTTACAAAAATATATGTTTGTTTTGATTGAAATAGGATCAGGTGATCCCATGCCGAGTACCGTCTAAAATGTCAACACGCAGGGAGTTTTCATGAATATTTTGGTCGTCGGCGGCGCGGGCTACATTGGCTCGCACATGGTCAAGCGCTTAGGGCAGTTGGGCTGCCAAGTCACCACGCTGGACAACTTGTCCGCAGGGCACCGCGATGCGGTCTTGTGCGGCGAGTTTGTGCAAGGTGACATGGCGGACGTGGCTTTGCTGAACCAGGTGTTTGCGCAAGGCCAGTTTGACGCGGTGATGCACTTCGCCTCGTTCATTCAGGTGGGCGAGTCGGTGCAGGAGCCCGCCAAGTACTACGCCAACAATGTGGTCAACACGCTGCAGT
>CANFMK010000163.1 GCA_947448325.1 Comamonadaceae bacterium | reverse complement strand
GCGCGGCCCAAAATCAGGGCGTGCACATCGTGCGTGCCTTCATAGGTGTTCACGGTTTCCAGGTTGATCATGTGGCGAATCACATGGTATTCGTCGTGGATGCCGTTGCCACCATGCATGTCGCGCGCCATGCGCGCCACGTCCAGCGCCTTGCCGCAGCTGTTGCGCTTGATCATGCTGATCATTTCGGGCACCGCTTTCCCCTCGTCCATCAAGCGGCCCACGCGCAAGCAGCCTTGCAGGCCCAGGGTGATTTCGGTTTGCATATCGGCCAGTTTCTTTTGGATCAACTGGTTTTGCGCCAACGGACGGCCAAACTGCACCCGGTCCAGGGTGTACTGGCGGGCGCGGTGCCAGCAGTCTTCGGCGGCGCCCAGCGCGCCCCAGGCGATGCCGTAGCGCGCTTTGTTCAGGCAGCCGAACGGGCCTTTGAGGCCGCTGACGTTGGGCATCAGGTTCTCAGCAGGAACAAACACCCCGTCCATCACAATCTCGCCGGTGATACTGGCGCGCAGGCTCATTTTGCCTTCGATTTTTGGGGCGGTCAGGCCCTTCATGCCTTTTTCCAGAATAAAGCCGTGGATGGCTTCTTGGCCGCCCACCGAGCCATCGGCATTTTCCAGCTTGGCCCAGACCACAAACACATCGGCAATCGGTGCGTTGGTGATCCACATTTTGGCGCCGTTCAAGATGTAGCCGCCGTCCACCGGCTTGGCGCGGGTCAGCATGCTGGCCGGGTCTGAGCCGTGGTTGGGTTCGGTCAAGCCAAAGCAGCCCACCCACTCGCCGGTAGCCAACTTGGGCAGGTACTTTTGGCGCTGGGCTTCGGAGCCGTACTCGTTGATCGGGTGCATCACCAGCGAACTTTGCACGCTGATGGCGCTGCGGTAGCCGCTGTCCACGCGTTCGACTTCGCGGGCAATCAAACCGTAGGCCACGTAGCTCAGGCCGGCGCAGCCGTAGCCCTCGATGGTGGAGCCCAAAAAGCCCATGGCACCGGCTTCGTTCATGATTTCGCGGTCAAACTTTTCGTGGCGAGCCGCCATCAGCACGCGGGTTTGCAGGCGTTCCTGGCAAAAAGTGTGAGCCGCTTCGACGATGGCACGCTCGTCGTCATTGAGTTGCTCGTTCAACAAAAAGGCATCATTCCATTGGAAGGTCGGTTTCATGGGAATCCTGAGACAAGAAATTAGGGAGTCGGCGGCCACAGTGCATACAAGCGCTCGGCGCAGGGGGAATTATGCGGCCTTGATGATTCCAGGGTTCAACCTACGGTCACTTGGGTTACTGGGCACGCATGCCCCTGATAATGGGGGCTGATGAGCCATGGGAGGATCTGGCAATGACAGAAACATTGGTGTTGGGCGGCGGTTGCTTTTGGTGCACCGAAGCGGTGTATGTGCGCGTCAAAGGCGTGCTGGATGTCGAGTCCGGCTACTGCAATGGTCAAACCGTGCAACCGACTTACGAGCAGGTCTGCTCTGGGCGCACCGGGCACAACGAAGTGGTCAAGTTGGAATACGACCCCAGCCAGATCAGCACCCGTGAGTTGCTTGAAATCTTTTTCGTGATTCACGACCCCACCACGTTGAACCGCCAGGGCAACGACCGGGGTACGCAGTACCGCAGCGGTATTTACTTCACCACCACCGCTCAGGCTGAAGTGGCCCGGGCGCTGGTCGGCGAATTGACCCAAACGGATGCATTTGACGGCGATGCCATAGTGACCGAGGTGTTGTCCTTGGACAATTACAGCGCCGCCGAGGACTACCACCAGGACTTCTTTGAACGCAACCCGGGCCAGGGCTATTGCCTGGCCGTGGCCGCGCCCAAGGTGGCTAAGTTCCGCAAAACCTTTGCACGGTTGGTGAAAGACTGATGCAGTCCAAGAACCCATGGTTATCTGGTTTGCACCTGATGGAGCGGGTTGTGCTTGCGCGGCTGGCTGGGCGAGGGCATGCCGTTGGGGTCATGCGGGCTTTGGTTTTTACGCTGCTGATCTCGGTGGCCTTGTCGCCCTTGCTGTCGCGCATTCACCATGTGGTGCACTCCGGGCACGGCGCAGGGGCCTTGGCGGCGCAGACCGCCAGCGTCAAAGAAACGCTTTCGCCTGTGTCCTCCGCGACGCAGGCGCCTGCAGAGCGTTCCCCCTTGGAGCGCTTGTTTGGCTCGCACACGGAGGGCTCACCCTCTTGCCAACTGCTGGACCACAGCGGCACCGCGGATGGCCCCCTGCCACAGGTGCAAGTGGCGCTGTTGGTCTTGCCCATGATTTTGGGGCTCGGCCAGTTAAAGCCTTCCTGTGCGACCGGTCCGGTCGCCTTTTTTCAAGCCCGAGGCCCGCCCGCATTCCTTTGAATTCAGTTGGCGCAACCGTTGAATCTGCTTCACGGTGGCGCACCTCATTCATTTCAAAGGATTTTCAATGCAACTCTTTTTCAAAGCGTGGTTGAAGCCCACGCCCATCGCCGTGGCTGTGGGCCTTTTACTTTGGACTGCAGGCGCCAGTGCGCAAAACGCTCCTGTTTCAGAAGTTGTCATCACCGGCAATCCCTTGGGCCGCGATCAAACCGCGCTGCCCGTCAGCGCTCTGGGGCGCGCCGACTTGCTCGAACGTGGGCAAAGCACTTTGGGCGAAACCTTGAATGGTTTACCCGGTGTCTCCAGCACCTACTTCGGCCCCAACGCCAGTCGTCCCATCATTCGCGGACTGGACGGGGACCGGATTCGCGTGCTCAACAACAGCGCCTCCAGCCTGGATGCCTCGGCGCTCAGTTACGACCATGCGGTGCCGCTGGATGTGTTGTCGACCGAGCGCATTGAGGTGCTGCGCGGTCCCGCCGCTTTACAGTTCGGCGGCAGCGCGGTGGGCGGCGTGGTGAATGTGATCGACAACCGCATTCCCCGCGAACCCATGAGCGGCGTGCTGGGCAAAACCCAGGTGCAAGGCGGTACGGGCAATGGCGAGCGCAGCGTGGCCGGTTTGGTCGAGTCCGGTAACGAACGCTGGGGCTTGCATGTGGATGGTTTTGACCGCCGCACGGGCGATGTGCGCGTGCCAGCGTCACTGGCGTGCGACAAAACGGGCGAAACCCGCTATGCCCGCAGCATCTGCAATTCGGCCAGTCAGTCGCGCGGCGGCGCTTTCGGGGCCAGCACCTTCTGGGACCATGGCTATCTGGGGGCTTCGGTCAATACCTATCAAAGTGACTACGGCACCGTGGCCGAAGACCGGGTGACGATTGGCATGAAGACCACCCGCTATGCGCTGGAAGGCCAGGTGCGCCAATTACCCGGCTGGATGGACAGCGTCAAAGCCCGCTTGAGCCACACCGATTACCGGCACACCGAATTTGACGGCGGCATCTCAGGCACCGTGTTTGCCAACAAAGGCCAAGACCTGCACGTGGAAGCGCGGCATCGCCCGCTGGCGGGATGGCAAGGCGTGATGGGCGCGCAATGGGAGGCCAGCCGCTTTTCTGCCGTTGGCGATGAAGCCTTTGCGCCCTTCAGCAACACACGGAGCCAAGCGCTGTTTGTGCACGAGGAGTTGACCGCAGCCTGGGGGCAGGTCACTGCCGGTGCGCGCTGGGAGTCGGTGCGGGTGGAGTCCTTGGGTAACCCTGCATTGGATCGCTTTGACGAGGGTGTGGGGACGAAAAAATTCACCCCTTTCAGTGTGGCAACAGGCGCCGTTTTCAAACTCTCGCCCGAATGGCGTTTGACGGGCAACGCCGCCATGACGCAGCGCGCACCCAAAGACTATGAGTTGTTTGCCAACGGCCCGCACTTGGCCACCCACGCTTGGGAGATTGGCAATCAGGGCCTGGGCTTGGAAAAGTCCAACAGCCTGGACGCCGGAGTGGAGTGGAAATCGGGCCCGAATCGCCTGAATGTCACTGCTTTTGCCAGTCAGTTTGCCAATTACATCGGCTTGATGAACAGCGCGGACACAGAGGAAGACTTGCCCGTTCAGCGCTACCAAGGTGTGAAGGCGCACTTCCAGGGGCTGGAAGCCAGCGGTCGCCAGCGCTTGTGGCACAACACCTCGACGCTCGATCTGGACTGGCGTGCCGACACCGTGCGCGCTACCAACGAGACCACGGGCGAGCCCTTGCCGCGCATTGCGCCCCTGCGCTTGGGCTCGACCTTGGTTTATGGGCAAGGCGCCTGGAGTGCGAAGTGGGGTGCCGACTGGCATGCCGCGCAAACCCGGGTGCCCGTGGGCAGTGTGAACACACCGGCCTACACTTTGGTGAGTGCGAGTGTGGCGTACCGGCAAAGATGGGACGCGACTTCACTGACTTGGTTTGCCCGGATCGACAATCTGACCGACCAATTGGCCTACAGCGCGACATCGATTTTGACGAGCACCGCTTTTGGCAAATCGCCACTGCCGGGGCGCAGTTTCAAGCTGGGCGTGCAAGCCAGCTTTTAAAGCCAGCAAGGTGCGCCGCAGGCGACTGCGCTGCGGAGTTGTCAGCGCCAAAGAGCGCTGGCGCCACGGGATAATCAGGGTATGAACCTTGACCACCCTGTTGTTTCCGCCATGCTGCCCGTGATTTTGTTGATTGTCACGGGCTTCGCGGCAGGCAAGGGCGGGCTGGTGCGGCGCGAATCCGTCAAAGACCTGACCAACTTGGTGTTTCTGGTGCTGTCTCAAGCGCTGCTGTTTCGCACCATGAGCAGCGTGCATTTGGAGCGACTCTCGCTGCAACCGGTGTTTGAATATTTCGCGCTGGCGGTGGCTTTGTTCTTGGTCATGCTGGTGTTGTATGGCCGCGATTCACGTGCATCGGTGTTGGCGTTGGCCAGCATTTTCAGCAACACCTTGATGATCGGCGTGCCCCTGGTGGGCTTGGCCTATGGCCCCGAAGGGCAGGTGCTGCTGTTCACCTTGATCTCTTTGCACGCCTTGATCGTGCTCACTTTTGCCACCGTGGTGTTGGAGTTGCAGATGGCCCACGAACAAGCGCAGGAGGGCGGTGCGCCGCGTCACCTCCTGCGCACCGTCGGCTTGGCCATGCGCAACGCGGTTTTGCATCCGGTGCCTTTGCCGATTGTGGCGGGCTTGCTGTATGCGCAAACCGGCTGGGGTTTGCCTGCGGTGATTGACAAACCGCTCATGCTGATGGGCAACGCCTTTGGCCCGGTGGCGCTGGTGTTGGTGGGCATCACCTTGTCGTATGCCCGCATTGGCCACCAGTTTGTCAGCGCATTGAAAATCTCGCTCGTCAAAACGGTGGTCCACCCGGCCCTGATGCTTGGCGCCGGTTGGCTGCTGGGCATGCGTGGCCTGCCTTTGTCGGTGATGGTGGTGGCGGCTGCCCTGCCAGTGGGTGCGAACGTGTTTTTGTTCTCGCAGCGCTACGAAAAAGAAGAGGACGTGGTCACCGCCTCGGTGGCGCTGTCGGCCGTCATGGCCTTGGTCAGCGTCACCCTGGTCATGGCTTTGTTGCCCATGCTGCCCGCCTGAGTCTCTGGTTAAGGTGCCAGTCGCTCTCGCAGCCACTCGCCCGCATCCAGGCGGTAACGCAATCGGTCATGCAAGCGGCTTTTGCGCCCTTGCCAAAATTGCCATTCGTCCGGCACCAAACGGTAGCCACCCCAATGCGGCGGGCGCGGGGGCTGCAGCATGAATTGGGCGGCGTATTTGGCCGCGTTGGTCACCAAGACACTGCGGCCTTCAATCACCTGACTTTGCGGCGAAGCCCAAGCGCCAATGCGTGAATCCAGGGGCCGGCTGTGGAAATACGTGTCACTTTCGGCTTCGCTGACTTTTTCGACCCGACCTTCGATTCGCACGACACGTTCCAGCTCCACCCAGTGAAATTGAAGCGCGGCAAACGGGTTGCCTGCCAGCTCCTGGCCTTTTTGACTGTCGTAATTGGTGTACCAAACAATACCGCGCGCGTCGTAAGCTTTGATCAATACCACCCGGGTGCTGGGGCGCAGATTGCTGGCGACCGTGGCCAGCGTCATGGCGTTGGGTTCGGGCACTTCGGAGGCGATGGCCTCTTTCAGCCAACGCTCAAATTGGGCGAGCGGATCGGCCTGCGAGGCGGCCTCACTCAAT
>CANFMK010000162.1 GCA_947448325.1 Comamonadaceae bacterium | reverse complement strand
CAAGACCAGTTTGTGGCCACCCGCGCCCAGGGCTTGAATCCCGGCGTCAAATTCCCGGTTCATGGCCATGCCGGGCCACTGTTTCCAGGCCAAGGGCTGCGCGCCCGGCACAAAGCCCACCCATTCACGTTCGGCGTCGGTACGCACATCCACCAACACAGCTTCTCCCGACTGGACCCAGGCCCAAGCCTGGGCGGGCGAAATGTCGCCGGCGTAGCCGTTGGCGGCTTGGCTGGCTTCAGTGGCAGTGGGTGGGGCGGCGTTCATAAAAATCTACTCCTGACAGTGATGGGAGACCATGATAGCGAGGCCCTTACAGCGATGCCCAATAGACGGCCCCTTCGCAGGGTTTATCCATGGCTGTATTTTTGACAATGATGACCCTGGCGCCAGGAGAAATTGAATTATTTTGGTCAACGCATGCAAATTAATTCATCCTGTTTTGACACTTCAGATGAAAAACAAGGGTTAGCGCTACACTTGCCCGCCCTGTCCTGCAACATAATATCGAGCACCCCGGCAGGCGGCTCGGTAAACTGTGTGCGTGGGTCGTGCATTCTTGGCATTTTCGTCAATACTCTAGGAGATAACCTCATGAAACGTCGTGTCCATTTGACCGTCCTTGCATCATTGATGCTGGCGACTGGTTTTACATTTGCTGCCGATCCGATCAAAGTCGGTGTGACAGGTCCCTACACCGGTGGCTCGTCTTCCATGGGTGTGAGCATGCGTGATGGCGTCAAATTGGCCATCAACGAAATCAACAAGGCCGGTGGCGTGCTGGGCCGTCAACTCTTGGCTGTTGAGCGCGATGACGAAGCCAAAAACGAGCGCGGCGTGCAAATCGCGCAAGAACTGATCAACAAAGAACAAGTCGTTGCCACTTTGGGCTTCATCAACACCGGTGTGGCTTTGGCCTCCCAGCGCTTTTACCAAGAAGCCAAGATCCCGGTCTTCAACAACGTGGCCACCGGCTCCATCGTGACCCAGCAGTTCAAGGCCCCTGAATTCCCAGACAACTACATTTTCCGTAACGCCGCTCACGACAGCATCCAAGCGCCCATGATTGTGGAAGAAGCCATCGTGCGCCGTGGCTTCAAGAAGGTCGCCATCTTGGCCGACTCCACCAACTACGGCCAATTGGGCCGTGAGGACTTGGAAAAAGCCTTGGCCACCAAAAACGTCAAGGCCGTGGCGGTTGAAAAGTTCAACATCAAGGATGTGGACATGACCGCCCAGTTGCTCAAGGCCAAAGAAGCTGGCGCTGAAGTGATTCTGACTTACGCGATCGGACCTGAGCTGGCACAGATTGCCAACGGCATGACCAAACTGGGCTGGAAAGTCCCGATGATCGGCAGCTGGACCCTGTCCATGGCCAACTTTATTGACAACGCAGGCCCTGGCGGCGAGGGTGCTCGCATGCCCCAAACCTTCATTCAGGAACCCAACACCGTCAAGCGCAAAGCCTTCATCGAGGCCTACCTGAAGACCTTCAAGCCAAAGAACAACCGCATTGACTCCCCTGTGTCAGCAGCCCAAGGCTACGACTCGGTGTATTTGCTGGCCGCCGCCATCAAGCAAGCCGGTTCGACCGAAGGTCCTAAAGTGCGCGAAGCCCTGGAAAACCTGCAGACCAAGGTCGAAGGCGTTGTCACCACCTATGACAAGCCGTTCACCCATGACGACCACGAAGCCATCACCGCCAACATCCCGATCTTCGGTGAAGTCAAAGGCAGCAAAGTGGTTTACGCTTACGAAGAAGACCGCGCCAAAGGTGCAGACATTCGTACCAAAGTGAAGAAAGCCGCGGCAGCCGAAAAGCAGCCTGCCAAGAAGTAATCCGGGGCACCTCAAGTGCGCCGTATCTGCCTGAGCGGATACGGTGCACTTTTTCTTTGCTTTGTTGAGTTTTCGTTCATTACCTTGTAGAGCCCCTTATGGAAATTTTGCTACAACTTGTCTACAGCGGTATCGCGCTGGGCATGATCTACGCGGTCATTGCTTTTGGCTACCAACTGACCTTTGCCACCTCGGACACTTTGAACTTCGGTCAAGGCGATGCTTTGATGTTGGGCGCCTTGGTCGGCTTGACCTTGGTCGACACCATGGGTCTGAACTATTGGCTGGCACTGCCTGTCGTGGGCTTATTTGGCATGGTGCAAGGCGCCTTTGTGGAGCGCATTGGTGTGCGCCCGGCCATCAAAATCAAAAGCGAGTTTGGATGGATCATGTCCACCATTGCGCTGGGTATCATCTTCAAAAACGTGGCCGAAAACATCTGGGGCCGCGATGACTTGAAATTCCCCTCCCCCTTACCCGAGTCGCCTTTGAAAGTCTTGGGCGCCAACGTGCTGCCCATGGAGTTGCTGGTGATCGCCGGCGCCTTGGTGATGATGCTCGCGGTGGAGTTTTTTAACCGTAAAACCATTTACGGTAAGGCCGTGGTGGCCACCTTCAATGACCGCGATGCCGCCAAACTGATGGGCATCAACACCGGTCTGGTGATCACGTTTTCGTATGCCTTGTCCTCGATGTCGGCGGCCTTTGCCGGCGTGTTGATCGCGCCTTTGACGCTGACGGGTGCGACCATGGGCTCGGTCCTGGGCCTGAAGGCCTTCGCGGTCGCCATCATTGGTGGCCTGACCAGTGGCATGGGCATCATTGTGGGCGGCATCATTTTGGGCATTGCCGAGACCACCACCGGTTTCTATATTTCCACCGGCTACAAAGATGTGCCCGGTTTGGTCCTGTTGCTGCTCGTCTTGGCTGTGAAGCCTGCGGGCCTGTTTGGCAAATCTGCGATCAAGAAAGTTTGAACATGAATCGCAAATACTTCCTCGCTTCTGTGCTGGGCTTCATCGCCCTGTGCTTGGTGCCTGTCTTCACGCACAACCCCTACTACATCCACCTGGTCGAAACCATCATGATCTACGCGATCTTGTTGTTCGGCCTGGACATCGTGGTGGGCTACACCGGCCAAGTGTCTTTAGGCCATGCCGGCCTGTTTGGCATTGGCGCCTACACCGCCGGCGTTTTGTTTCTGAAGGTTGGCGCGCCGTTCTGGGTCATTTTGCCCGCCAGCATTGTGGTGACCGCATTGTTCGGTGCCATTTTGGCGCTGCCCGCGCTGCGCGTTTCTGGCCCGTACCTGGCCATGGTGACGCTCGCTTTCGGCACGATCATCCAGATTTTGATCAACGAAATGACCTTCCTGACCGAAGGGCCCATGGGTTTGAAAATCCCCAAGCCCACCGTCGCGGGCTACAAGTTCAACGAAGAGTCGTTCTACTGGGTGGTGTGCGTGATGCTGGCGCTGTCGCTGTTGGTGGTGCACCGCGTGCTGCGCTCACAACTGGGCCGCGCCTTTGAAGCTTTGCGCGGCAGTCCTGTGGCATCTGACTGTATGGGCGTGTCGGTGTACCGCTACAAGGTTTACGCGTTTGTGATCAGTGCCGGTTTTGCCGGACTGGCCGGTTGCTTGTACGCTTATTCAGAGCAGTACATTTCGCCCAACACTTACAACAACGAACTGACCGTGATGTTCTTGCTGGCGATCATCATGGGCGGACGCAAAACCCGCTTGGGCGCCATGTTGGGTGCCACCATCATCGTGCTCTTGCCCAAGTTGCTCGATGACCTGGACGCCTTTCGCATGGTGGCCAGTGGTTTGGCGGCGTTGATTTTTGTGGGTGCGGCGCTGGGCGTTGCCGCCCGCCGCACGACACTGAACACCATGTTCGTGCCTGTGGTCGGCACCGCCGCCTTGGCAGCGTTCTCGTTCTGGTTGGACAACATCACCGACTGGCGTTTGTCCATCTTCGGCTTGATGATTTTGTTTGTCGTGTACTACCTGCAAGACGGCATTGTGGGCTTTGCCCGCATGTTGTTGGGCCGCGGTCACAACGCCGATACCGACGTGTCTTTGCAAGAAGAAAATCCTGCGCAAGACGCCCTGATGCACAGCGCCAAGAGCGATCGCTCCGACATCTTGGTGGCCAAGCAAGTGCTGATGCAGTTTGGTGGTCTGAAAGCCATCAACATGGTGGATCTGAAAATCCAGCGCGGCACCATCCACGGTTTGATCGGGCCCAACGGTTCGGGCAAGAGCACGATGATGAACGTTTTGACCGGCATTTACGTGCCGACCGCAGGCGCCATCGAATTCGACGGCCGCTCGGTGGTGGGCCGCACCTCGTCAGACATCGCGCTGTCAGGCATTGCCCGCACCTTCCAAAACGTGCAGTTGTTTGGCGAGATGACCGCCTTGCAAAACGTCCAAGTTGGTTTGCACCACACCTTCAAAAGCAATTTTGTCGATGTGGCGCTGCACACTGCGCGTTACAACCGCGAAGCCCACGCTGCCACCGAGCGCGCTTTGGGCTTGCTGCGCTTCGTCGGTTTGGCGGAACTGGCCAACGAGGAAGCCCGCAACCTGCCTTACGGCAAACAACGGCTGCTCGAAATCGCCCGCGCCCTGGCGCTCGACCCGCAGCTCTTGTTGCTGGACGAGCCTGCAGCCGGTCTGACCGCGCCCGACATCAAAGAGCTGGTGCAGATCATCCGTAAGATCCGAGACCATGGCATCACCGTGATCCTGATCGAGCACCACATGGACGTGGTGATGAGCATTTGCGACACCGTCTCGGTGCTCGACTTTGGGCAAAAGATTGCCGAAGGTCAGCCCGCCCAAGTGCAAGCCGACGAGAAGGTGATTGAAGCCTACCTCGGCGGAACCGCCGCCTGACGGCCGAATGGAGTATTGAGATGTTGAGTATCCAAAATCTAGAAGCAGGTTACGGCAAAGTGCACGTCCTGCATGGCATCACGATCGAGGTGCCTAAAGGCAAAGTCGTGACCCTGATTGGCTCCAACGGTGCCGGCAAAACCACCACCATGCGCGCCATCTCTGGCATGATCCGACCCACCTCGGGCGAGATCAGTCTGAACGGTAAGCGCATTGATGGCATGGAGTCTTACCACATTGCCAAACTGGGACTGGCCCATTCGCCCGAAGGCCGCCGCGTGTTTGCCACCATGACGGTGACCGACAACCTGACCCTGGGCGCCTTTCCCCGCCTGACCGGCAGCCGCCCCAAAGGCGATGTGGCGGGTGACCTGGACCGCGCGATGGATCTGTTTCCTCGCTTGAAAGAGCGTCGCAATCAACTGGCGGGCACCTTGTCCGGCGGTGAGCAGCAAATGCTGGCCATGGCCCGCGCTGTCATGCTCAATCCCGAGGTGGTGTTGCTGGACGAACCCTCCATGGGCTTGGCCCCGATCTTGGTCGAAGAGGTCTTCAAGATCATCAGCCGACTGAAGGAGCAAGGCGTGACCATGCTGTTGGTGGAGCAATTTGCCGCCGCTGCGCTGAATGTGGCCGACTACGGCTATGTGTTGGAAAACGGCCGCATATCGGTGCACGGTGATGCCGAGCGGCTGAAAACCGATCCGGCTGTGAAAGCCGCTTACCTGGGCGGCGGCCACTGAGTCTTCTTTCAGAGTGACTTTTTGTCAGTTGGCGTTCAGCCCCAAACCGTGAAGTACCCACTTCACGGTTTTTTTTCGGCCCTTGGACTCGACAAATCTCACGGTCTCGCTATGATTGACGTTTACGTTAACGTCAATTAAACCTTCTCGTTCTTTCTGTTTAACAAGAGACACGCCATGACCGATCTGTCTGCCGAATTCAAAGCCCTGGCCGAATACCGCCCCACGAACAAAGTGCGCTTTGTCACTGCGGCCAGCCTGTTTGACGGGCACGATGCCGCCATCAACATCATGCGCCGCATTTTGCAAAGCATGGGCGCCGAAGTGATTCACCTGGGGCACAACCGCTCGGTGGACGAGGTGGTGACCGCCGCCTTGCAAGAAGATGCCCAAGGCATCGCCATCAGCTCCTACCAAGGCGGGCACAACGAATATTTCAGCTACATGGTCGATCTGCTCAAAGCGCGTGGCGGCGAGCACATCCAGGTGTTTGGCGGCGGCGGCGGTGTGATCGTGCCCTCTGAAATTCGCGCGCTGGCCGACAAAGGCGTGCGCATTTTCAGCCCTGAAGACGGCCAAAGAATGGGCCT
>CANFMK010000161.1 GCA_947448325.1 Comamonadaceae bacterium | reverse complement strand
TGGCAAACCCAGCGTTTGATCGTCTTGCCGCAAGCCTTGGCCTTGGTGGTGCCCGGGCTGATGAACAACTTCATCGCCATCTTCAAAGACACCTCCTTGGTGACGATTGTGAGCCTGTATGAGTTGACCGGCGCCATGGGTTTGGCGCTGAACTCCGATGCCGATTGGCGACCTTACAAAATCGAAGCCTATCTGTTCATTGCCTTGATTTATTTTGGCTTTTGCGGCGCCATGTCGCGATACAGCCAATGGGTCGAGCAGCAGGTGAACCGCAGCCGTCAACGTTGAAAGCCTGCATGACCGAACCCCTCATTTCCTTTGAAAAAGTCAATAAATGGTTTGGCCAGTTCCATGTGCTGCGCGACATTGACTTGCAAGTCGTACCCGGTGAGCGCATCGTCATTTGCGGACCTTCCGGGTCCGGCAAGTCCACCTTGATTCGCTGCATCAATCGCTTAGAAGCACATCAGCAAGGTCGTTTGATGGTCGATGGACTCGAACTGGCCGATGATGTGAAAGCGATCGACACCGTGCGCAAAAATGTCGGCATGGTGTTTCAACAGTTCAACCTGTTTCCGCATTTGACTGTGCTCGAGAACCTCACCCTGTCACCCATCTGGGTCGGCGGCATGCCGCCAAAGGACGCTCAGGCGCAGGCCATGGTGCAATTGGAGCGCGTCAAAATTGCCGAGCAAGCGCACAAATACCCGCTGCAATTGTCTGGTGGCCAGCAGCAGCGGGTGGCGATTGCCCGGGCGCTGTGCCTCAAACCCAAGATCATGCTGTTTGACGAACCCACCTCCGCGTTGGATCCAGAAATGATCAAAGAGGTGTTGGACGTGATGGTGGAATTGGCGCAGCAAGGCATCACCATGCTGTGCGTGACGCATGAAATGGGCTTTGCCAAAGCGGCGGCCGACCGGGTGATCTTCATGGACGAAGGGCAAATCGTCGAGCAGGCCCCGCCGCACCAATTTTTTGAGCAGCCGCAAACTGATCGGGCGCGCGATTTCCTCTCCAAAATTCTCAGCCACTGATGTGGGCACATTATTTGGGAGAATAGGGGCATGACCGCCTCCCATTCCCAGCCCCAAACCCTGACCCTCACCCGCCCTGACGATTGGCACTTGCATGTGCGCGATGGTGAGGCGCTGAGCACCGTGGTGCCGCACACCGCCGCGCAATTTGGCCGTGCGGTCATCATGCCCAACCTCAAGCCGCCCGTCACCACGGCCGAGCAGGCTTTGGCCTACAAAGCGCGCATAGCCGCTGCCGTGCCAGCCGGTGTGGCCTTTGAGCCCTTGATGACCCTGTACCTGACCGACAATTTGGCGCCGTCAGAAATCCAGCGCGCCAAAGCCGCCGGTGTGGTGGCCTGCAAGTTGTACCCGGCCGGCGCCACCACCAACAGCGATGCGGGCGTGACCGATTTGCGCAAGATCTACCCGGTGCTGGAAGCCATGCAGCGCGAAGGCCTGTTGCTCTTGGTGCACGGTGAAGTGACCTCGCCCGACATTGATTTATTCGACCGTGAAGCGGTATTCATTGACACGCAGTTGATGCCTTTGCGCCGCGATTTCCCGGAACTCAAAATTGTTTTTGAGCACATCACCACGAAAGAGGCGGCGCAGTATGTGGCCGGTGGCGACCGCTTCATCGGGGCCACGCTCACGGCCCATCACTTGCTGTACAACCGCAATGCGATCTTCATTGGCGGCATTCGCCCGCATTACTACTGTTTGCCCGTGCTCAAGCGCGAGACCCATCGCCAGGCCTTGGTGGCGGCAGCCATCAGCGGCAACCCACGTTTCTTTTTGGGCACCGACAGTGCGCCGCACCCGGCGCATTTGAAAGAGCACGCCAGCGGCTGCGCCGGCTGTTACACCGCGCACGCGGCGATCGAGATGTATGCCGAAGCTTTTGATGCCGCAGGTGCCTTAGACCAGCTCGAAGCATTTGCCAGCTTCAATGGCGCTGATTTTTACGGCCTGCCGCGCAACAGCGGCACCATCACTTTGCACCGCGAAAGTTGGACGCCGCCTGAGTCGTTTGTCTTTGGCCAAACCGAACTCAAACCCTTGCGTTCGGGCGAAGCCTTGCCGTGGCGTCTGGTCTGACGCCAGAGCTCAAGTCGGGGGTGGCCGACATCGATTGGTCGGCGCCTTGGTTGGCTGACTGGCGCACGGTCGGTGAACCCTTGGCGCGGCGCATTGTCGGTGGCATGGCACAACCCGACGCGCTCAACTTGCAAGCCGGTACACCGGTGCGCTTTGTGCCGCAAGCCGATTTGCCATCCGATCAGGCCTATGAAGAATTCATTTTCAGCACCCGCTGCGTGCCCACGCGCGAGGGTTTGCATGACTTTTTCAACGCCTTGTGCTGGATGCACTTTCCGCTGGCCAAGCAGCGCTTGAATGGGCTGCAAGGCCAAGCGATTGCGCAGGCCGGTGTGGGCGCAGTGCGCGGCCCGCTGCGCGATGCGGCCACTGTGTTCGATGAAAACGCTGCCCTGCTGCAAGCGCCCGATGTGTTGTGGCAGGCCCTGTCTGAACGGCGTTGGATGGATGCGTTTGTGAACCTGCGGCCAGCCTGGAAAGAAGCGCGCTGGTGGATCTTTGGCCATGCCGCGTTGGAGAAACTGGTGCAGCCCTACAAATCGATCACGGTGCACGTCTGGCGCGCGCCACAAGAATTGGCGGATGTGTCAAGCATGGATGCTTGGTTGGCGCAGGACCTGCAGGCCGACAAGTTGGCCGCCAAACCCTTTTGTCCGATGCCCGTCTTGGGGGTGCCTGGCTGGTGGCCTGCCAATGAAGAGCCTTCTTTTTATACCGACGCCGGTGTCTTTCGCCCACTGCGTCATCCGCCTATGACCGCGCTGTAAATCCGTGATTTTTCAGGGGCATAAATCGAGGCAACTTGATTTTGCGCGTCGCTCACCGCATATTCTCGTCATGCGCCTGGCCTTCGCTGGGCGGTTGATGAAACTCCATGAAACGCATTGTTCTGTTTGTCTTGACCAACTTGGCCGTCGTGCTGGTGCTGGGCCTGGTGGCCAGTTTGTTGGGCGTGAACCGATTCTTGACAGCCAACGGCCTGAACTTGGGGGCTTTGTTGGGCTACGCCTTGGTGATGGGTTTTGGTGGTGCGATCATTTCTTTGTTGATCAGCAAGCCTGTGGCCAAGTGGAGCTCAGGCGTGCAGGTGATTGAACAGCCCCAAAACACCGATGAAGCCTGGCTCGTCAACACGGTGAAAAAACTGGCCGATGCCGCGCAGATCGGCATGCCTGAAGTCGGTATTTTTGAGGGCGATCCGAACGCCTTTGCCACCGGTGCTTTCAAAAACTCGGCGCTGGTGGCGGTGTCCACCGGCTTGTTGCAAAACATGACGCATGAAGAAATTGAAGCTGTGCTGGCGCACGAGGTGGCCCACATTGCCAATGGCGATATGGTGACCATGACGCTGATCCAAGGCGTGATGAACACCTTTGTGGTGTTCCTCTCGCGTGTCATTGGCTACGCGGTCGACAGCTTCTTGCGCAAAAACGACGAGCAAAACAGCGGTCCGGGCATTGGTTATTACATCACTTCCTTTGTGCTCGACATCGTGCTGGGTTTTGCCGCCGCCATCGTGGTGGCTTGGTTCAGCCGTCACCGGGAGTTTCGGGCTGATGCGGGCGCCGCCAGCCTGATGGGGCGCAAGCAACCCATGATCAATGCCTTGGCGCGTTTGGGCGGTTTGCACACGGCTGAACTGCCCAAGGGTGTAGCCGCTTTTGGCATCGCCGGCGGCATTGGCCAGTTGTTTTCCACCCATCCGCCCATTGAAGAGCGGATCGCGGCGCTGCAAAACAACTGATCCCTGAGCCTCGCCCCTGCGGGAGGGGGTAACCCAAGCGACTGCCCTCAGGGCGGCGCATGGGTACAGTGGGTGGGTGAATTGTGACCTCTTCGAGCTGCGCGGATGACTCCCCGCAACCCCACCCCCCTCTCTTTGCAGCGTCTGTGGACGCTGCTCCATTTGCGCACCCACCGCCGCATGATGAGCTGGCCTGCCGCTGTGCGCGGCATGCTGTGGATGGCGCTGGGTGGGATTTTGTTCTCGATGCTCAACACCATCGCGCGCATGATCTCCATGCAGATGGACCCTTATGAAGCGCAATTTTTGCGCTATCTCTGTGGTTTGATCATCATGCTGCCCTTGTTGTGGCGCGATGGTTGGGCCGCTTACAAGCCGGTGGACATCAAGGGCCAGTTCTGGCGCGGCGGCGTGCACACCGTAGGTTTGATCTTGTGGTTCACCGCATTGCCTCAGATTCCGCTGGCCGACATGACGGCCATTGGCTTTACCGGCCCCATCTTCATCATGCTGGGCGCCGCCTGGTTTTTAGGCGAACCCATGCACCGGGACCGCTGGATTGCCGCCTTGATCGGTTTTGCTGGCGTCATGGTGGTGGTGCTGCCCAAAATGACAGGTGAGGGCGGTTGGTACAACCTGGTCATGTTGGCCGCGTCCCCCGTTTTTGCCGCCTCGTTTTTGATCACCAAGGCGCTGACACGTTATGAAAAACCGGGTGTGATTGTGATGTGGCAATCGCTCACCGTCTCGGTGTTCAGCATTCCCATGGCCATGATGCATTGGCAAAACCCCACGCTGTGGCAATGGGTCGGGTTCTTTGTGGCGGGCATTTTGGGCACAGCCGGGCATTACAGCCTGACGCGGGCCTTCCGCACGGCCGATATTTCGGCCACCCAGTCGCTGCGCTTTTTGGATCTGGTCTGGGCTTCACTTTTGGGCTGGTGGGTCTTCAGCGATGTGCCCAGTCACTCCACCTGGTTGGGGGCTTTGGTGATTTTGCTCTCCACCGTCTGGATCGCCCGGCGCGAAGGGCGCCGGCCAGTGATCTCCGACTGAGTCGGCTCAGTCGTTGCGAATCCCGCTCGCCACATGGCCTGAGGGCACATGCAAAGCGGCCGATTCGATGTGGCCGGTTTGGTCGTCAAAGAAAAAGTCGGGCTCAAACTCTTTCAAAAACTCACCCTTGGGCAGACCGCCCAAAAACATGGCTTCGTCCACTTCAATGTGCCAGTCCATCAGCGTGCGAATGGCGCGTTCATGGGCCGGCGCGCTGCGCGCGGTGACCAGGGCGGTACGGATGCGCATGGCCGGTGTGCCTTCTTGCTGCAGCCGGTGCAGCGCAGCCAGCAGCGGCTTGAATGGGCCAGCCGACAAGGGCTGCGCCGCTTTGTCCTTCTCATGCGCCTGAAAGGCCGACAAGCCTTCGGACTGAAAGACGCGCTCGGCCTCGTCGGAAAACAGCACGGCATCGCCATCAAACGCAATGCGCACTTCGTGCGGATGGGCTTCAGAGGCATGGGCGGAGTGCGGGTACACCTGCGCGGCCGGCACGCCTGCCGCCAGGGCGGCGCGCACATCTGACAAATGGGTGGATAAAAACAAGTTGGCGTTCAGCGGTTTCAAATACCGCCAAGGTGACTGCCCCCGCGTGAAACTGCCGCGCTGAATGGACAGACCATAGTGCTGCGCCGAGCGAAACACCCGCATGCCCGAGACCGGGTCGTTGCGCGACAAGATCACCACCTCGACCCGCTGCGAGTGCGCATCGTTGAATGCCAGCAGCTTGCGCACCAGCGAAAACGCCACGCCTGGCTTGGCCGGTTCTTCCAAGCGCGCCAGTTGCAGCTTCATGTAGGCGCGGTCATCGCCTTGTTCAAAAATTTGGTTTTCTTCTTCAAAATCGAACAAGGCGCGTGACGAAATCGCCACCACCAACTGACCTTCGAGTGTTGCGCTCATCGATCGCCTCGCATTATTTGACCCATTGATTGAGCTCGATGATGGGCATCAAAACAGCCAACACCATCACCATCACCACACCGCCCATGGCCACTATCAAGAGCGGCTCCAAAATGGTGGCCAGCGCCAAAGCCCGGCGTTGCACTTCGCTGGACAGTTGCTTGCCCGCACGTTGTAGCATCACAGGCAACTGGCCGGTTTGCTCACCCAAGCGGGCAAACATGGGCAGCAGGCCGGGAAAGCGTTTCTTTTGCGACAAAGCCATGGCCAGCGG
>CANFMK010000160.1 GCA_947448325.1 Comamonadaceae bacterium | reverse complement strand
GCCTCACGCGCCATCGTGCAGCAAATGAAAACCGATGAAGTAGCCCACGCCCGCATGGCCGAACGCGCCGGGGCGGTGGATTTGCCCCTGCCGGTCAGAGGCCTGATGAAGCTGGCCGCCAAGGTGATGACCACCGTGGCGCACCGGGTTTAAGCCTCAATCAAATCGAATCCGGTGGTGATTTCGGCTGTTTGGGCCAGCATGATGCTGGCCGAGCAGTATTTGTCGTGGCTCATGGCAATGGCGCGCTCCACGGCGCTAGGAGGGATGCCTTTGCCGGTCACGGTGAACTGCATGTGGATTTTGGTGAACACCTTGGGGTCGACCTCGGCGCGCTCGGAGGTGAGCTTGACGCTGCAGCCCCGCACATCGTGGCGGCCGCGTTTCAAAATCAGCACCACGTCATAGGCGGTGCAACCGCCCGTGCCGGCCAAAACCGTCTCCATCGGGCGCGGCGCCAGGTTTTGGCCGCCGTTTTCGGGCTTGGCGGCATCCGGGGCGCCGTCCATCGTCAACACGTGGCCACTGCCGGTTTCGGCCACAAAACCCATGCCCGAACGGGTGCCTGCGGCGCCGGTCCAACTCACTGTGCATTCCATCTTGCTTCTTTCGCTGCTTAAAGGCGCCATCGTAAAGCCTTTGACCGGCCAGCTGCGCTGTTGCCAACTTGACAATAAATTGCACTTTGTTGCGTTTTGTGTGTTGCACTGCAACAAAAAATCGGTACACTTTCGAACAGGCGTGCTTTTTTGTACGCACCGTTTGTCTCCTCCACCCTCTGAAAAGGTGGATTTGCCCCCCGCCGCAAGGCGAGGGGCATTTTTTTGGCCCGTTATCATTCGGTATGGCCAGCAAACACCTTTCTCCTTCCGATTACCTCAAGCGCATCTTGAATGCCCGCGTCTACGACGTGGCCCGCGAATCGGCACTCGACAAAGCCCCCAACCTGTCGGCGCGCCTGCACAACACGGTGCTGCTCAAGCGCGAAGACCAGCAGCCGGTGTTCAGCTTCAAGCTGCGCGGGGCTTACAACAAAATGGCGCACCTGACGCCCGCGCAACTTAAACAAGGCGTGATATGCGCCTCCGCCGGCAACCACGCCCAAGGCGTGGCTTTGGGGGCCAAGACGCTGGGCTGCACCGCTGTGATTGTGATGCCCACCACCACGCCGCAGGTGAAGATCGACGCCGTCAAAGCCCTGGGCGGCGAGGTGGTGCTGTTTGGCGAGAGCTATTCAGACGCCTACCAGCACGCGGCCATGCTGGAAAAGAAAAAGAAACTGACCTTTGTGCACCCCTACGACGACCCGGACGTGATCGCCGGTCAGGGCACGATCGCCATGGAAATGCTGCGACAGCACACCGGCCCGCTGGACGCGGTGTTTGTGGCGATTGGCGGTGGCGGCCTGATCAGCGGCGTGGCCAACTACATCAAGGCGGTGCGCCCTGAGATCAAGGTCATTGGCGTGCAAATGAACGATTCACAAGCGATGATCACCTCGGTCAACGCCAAAAAGCGCGTGACTTTGAACGATGTGGGTTTGTTCTCCGACGGCACGGCCGTCAAGTTGGTGGGCGAAGAAACCTTCCGCATCACCCGCGGCTTGGTGGACGAGTTCATGACGGTTGACACCGACGCGGTGTGTGCGGCCATCAAGGACGTGTTTGTCGACACCCGCTCCATCGTGGAGCCTGCGGGCGCTTTGGCGGTGGCGGCCATCAAACAATATGTCGCCACGCACAAGACAAAGGGCCAAACCTACGCCGCCATTTTGTGCGGCGCGAACATGAACTTTGACCGCCTGCGCTTTGTCGCCGAGCGCGCCGAAGTCGGTGAAGAGCGCGAGGCTTTGTTTGCGGTCACCATTCCCGAGGAGCGCGGCAGCTTCAAGCGTTTTTGTGAATTGATTGGCAACCTGCCCGGCGGCCCACGCAATGTGACCGAATTCAACTACCGCATGAACGATTCGGCCCAAGCGCATGTGTTTGTGGGTTTGACCACCCAAGGCAAAGGCGAGAGCGCGCAAATCACCCAGCAGTTCAACCGACACGGTTTTGAAGCCCTGGACCTGACGCATGACGAATTGGCCAAAGAGCATATTCGCCACATGGTGGGCGGGCACTCAAGCCTGTCGCAAGACGAACGCCTGATGCGCTTTGAATTCCCGGAGCGCCCCGGCGCCTTGTTGAAATTCTTGAGCCTGATGCGCCCAGGCTGGAACATCAGCCTGTTCCACTACCGCAACCAAGGCGCCGACTACGGCCGCATTTTGGTGGGTTTGCAAGTGCCCGCCAAAGACGACAAGGCGTTTGCCAAGTTTTTAGACACCTTGGGTTTTCCGTACGTAGAAGAAACCCACAATCCGGTGTACCGCTTGTTTCTGCAGAAATAAGGGGGCCGCAGCCCTGCCCTGTTGCACCTGTATCAGGGCTTGGCGATTGCGGGCATGTCCAAGGTGATGCGTGCATGGCTGTCGCGCGCAGCCCCCAAACGCGCTTGCCGTGGCTCCAAAGACTGCAACACCCAACCATCCGCCACCACCTGACCGACTTTGAAAGCCTTGGGCGCTTGCCCATCCACCGCGATCAAAGCCGCGCCTTGACCGGAATGCAAAGCCACCACCCCCGACAGGGCAAAGCGTGAACCGGCGTCCGGCGTCGCCACCACCGCAGCATTTGACACCGCGCCCAAGGCTTTTTGCACATCCGAGGCGCTCGGCTCTGCAGGCGTTGAACGCGCGACGGTAGGTGCCTGAGGGGCCTGGCCGCTCAGTCCGGCAAATTTCAGCACCCAAAAGGCCACCACGGCGGCGGCGGCCGTCCACAGGACCAAGGTCGAAAGGCGGACGGACCAACGCGCTGAAGAGGGAGTTGAAAAAGTTTGCAACATACAAAGATTATGATGGAAAGGGCTGGGCACAGTGCCTGGCCTGTGCGCTGCAGCGAAAGTGCTGCTAGAGGGACATGAATTGACACCGACAAACACCACAACGCCGACCACGGCGCGCCGCCACGCCGTCAGACAACGCGGCTTTACTTTGATTGAACTGATGGTGGTGTTGGCCATCATTGGCGTCTTGGCCGCTTTGATCGTGCCCAATGTGCTCGGCCGCGCCGACGATGCCCGCGTGACGGCTGCCCGCACCGATGTGGGCAATTTGATGCAAGCGCTCAAGCTCTACAAACTGGACAACCAACGCTACCCCTCCAGCGCTCAAGGTTTGCAGGCCTTGGTGGTCAGACCCACCACCGAACCCTTGCCCATGAACTGGAAACCCTATTTAGACAAACTGCCCGCCGACCCCTGGGGGCGGCCCTATATGTACATGAATCCGGGCCTCAAGTCTGAGGTGGATGTGCTGTCTTTCGGTGCCGACGGCCAATCGGGCGGCGAAGGCAACAATGCCGACATTGGCAGCTGGCAGTAAACCGCCCGGGGCCAGGCGAGTATTGCCAGTGCGTGACTCTTCTCACGGCAGGCGGGGTCTTGCGCAGTTCGGCTTCACCTTGATTGAATTGCTGGTGGTACTGGCCATCATCGCCATCGGTACGGCGGGGGTCAGCCTGTCCATGCGCGACTCGGCGCAAAGCGCCTTAGAGCGCGATGCGCAGCGCCTGGCCGCCCTGCTCGACTCCGCTCGTTCGCGCTCACGCGCCAGCGGCGTACCGGTGCTGTGGCGCACACAACTGCAGGGCGAAACGCAAAGTTTTGTGTTTGACGGATTGCCCGGCACGCCCTTGCCGCAGCACTGGCTGGATGCGCAAACACGCAGCCTGAACACCAGTCCCTTGCTGCTGGGCCCCGAACCCCTGATTGGCGCGCAGTCTGTGACCTTGACGTCTGCCGCGACCACCACGGCACCCAGCGCACGGCGTGTGTGGGTCAGCACCGACGGGCTGCGACCCTTTGTCGTCCAATTCAGTCCACCATGAACTCCCCAAACGCCAAGGGCTTCACGCTGATCGAGGTGCTGGTGGCGCTGGGCATTGTGGCGGTTGCGCTGATGGCGGGCTTGAAGGCCACGGCCTCTTTATCGCGCAACGCCGACCGGCAAACCCTGGCCATGCTGGCGCAAGTGTGCGCAGAAAACGAACTGGGACGCCTGAAACTGCTGCGCCAATTGCCCGACACCGGCGAGACCGTGCAGCCCTGCGAACAGGCCGGCCGAGTGCTGCAGGTGAGGATGGCTGTGCAGGCCACGCCCAACCCCAACTTTCGCCGTGTCGACGCCCAGGTCAGCGAAGGGGCCAACCCGGTGTTCACCCTCTCCACTGTGATGGGGCGCAACTGATGCGCCGCAGCACACGGGGTTTCACGCTGGTGGAGTTGCTGGTGGCCATTGCCGTGATGGCCTTGATGGCGCTGCTGAGCTGGCGTGGCATTGAAGGCATGAGCCGCGCCCAAAACCAATTGCAAACCCGTGCCGACGATAACTTGAGCCTGCAAGTGGGCCTGGCGCAATGGCGCACCGACCTGGATGCCCTGGTCAGTCTGGCTGGCACGCCGGCGCTGGACTGGGACGGCCGGGTGCTGCGGCTCACGCGCCGTCACCCTTTGACCGAGTCGGCCAGCATCCAGGTGGTGGCCTGGACACTGCGCGCGGGCCAGTGGCTACGCTGGCAATCCAACCCCATCAGCCAGCGCGGGGAATGGACGAGCGCTTGGCGGCGTGCGCAAACCTGGGGCCAAACACCGAGCGCCGAAGACCGGGGCCTTGAAGTCGCTGTGCGAGAACTGTCGCAATGGCAAATCTTTTTCCACCGCGGTGGCGCTTGGAGCAACCCATTGTCCAGCGAGGGTGCGAAGCCGGCCACCGAGGGCGGCGCCGGCAACACCCCCTCCGGCAGCGCACCCGATGGCATTCGGCTGGTGCTCGACCTGCCCGCTGGGCCCGGCCTGAGCGGCAAGCTCACGCTCGACTGGGTCAACCCGGTTTTGACGGGGGAGGCACCATGACGCCGCGCTCAGGGCAACGGGGAGCAGCGTTGATCAGCGCCATGATCACCGTGACCTTGGTCGCCAGCTTGGCCAGCGCGGCGCTGTGGCAACAATGGCGCCATGTGGAAATTGAAAGCGCCGAAAGGTCGCGCGCCCAAACCGCTTGGTTGTTGACGGGGGCGCTGGATTTCTCCAGATTGGTGTTGCGCGAAGACAAGCGCGAGACAGACCATTTGGCCGAGCCCTGGGCACTGGGCCTGCAAGAATCCAAGTTGTCGTCGTTTTTGGCGCAGGACAAACAAGTGCGCGAGGGCGACCCGGAGGTCTATTTGTCCGGCGGCATGACCGACGCGCAGTCGCGCCTGAATGTGCGCAACCTGATCGACAACGGTCAAATCTCCCTCAACGGGCGTGCGCCTTTTGCCAAACTGTTCACCTTGCTGGGCTTGCCGCTGAGCGAACTCAACACGCTGCAGCAGCAACTGTTGCGCGCCCAACCCACCAACCCGCCCACTTCGTCAACCGCTGAAACGGCAGTCAACGCGCCTTTGATGCCGCAACACACCGCGCAACTGGTCTGGCTCGGCCTGAGCCCGCGCACCGTGGCGCAACTGGCTCCCTATGTGGTGGTCTTGCCCGAGGCCACGCCGCTGAACTTGAACACCGCCGGGCCTGAAGTCATTTACGCCAGCCTGCCCAGCATGGACATGGCCGCAGCCCAGCAGTTGGTGCGGCAAAGGGCCAATCAGGCGCCCTTGGAGACTTTGGAGGCGGCCAGCAAGGCCCTGAGACTTCGCACAGACAACAGCTTAGACAGCAAACAGTTCAGCATCAACACCAAGTACTTTTTCATTCGCGGCCGCATCCGCTTAGAGGACACGGTGCAAGAAGACGATTTGCTGGTCGAGCGCAATGGCAGCAAAGTGCGCATTGTGTGGCGTTACCGGGCGGTCCAGAACCGGCCCGCCACGACAGTCGGCGCCAGCCTCCTACAATCTGCACTGCCATGAGTTCATTGATCATTTCGCTGCCCCTGACGGCGGCCTCACCCAAGAGCCTGTACGCTTTCACCGAAGGACAGGCTGGGGGCGCCGTGCGCGAGGCAGTTGCCAGTTTGATACCGCGCACCAGCCGTCACGCCGATGGGGTGGTCGTGGTGCCGCCTGGTGCTTTATCGTGGCACGCTGTGGCCTTGCCTGCGGGC
>CANFMK010000159.1 GCA_947448325.1 Comamonadaceae bacterium | reverse complement strand
TTTTTGATGATTGCCGATGGCACCAACAACGAGGTGCGCATTGTGCGTCGTGAGACCGGTGAAATCCTGGGCACTTTCGGGCGCTCAGGCCGCCAGGCGGGCGACTTCCATTGGGTGCACAACATTGCGATCGATGCGCAAGGCAACCTTTATACGGCCGAAGTGGACACTGGCAAACGCGCACAAAAGTTCATGAAAGTGCGCTAGGTCGTCTGAGCCTAACCCGAACCCGTCTTCTGGTTGAACGCCAAGGCTTGCCGCTTCAGGGTTTGACCCACTTGGCAATAAAGTATGTACGCGTAGCATTCAGGCAACTAACCGCATCTGTACGACATTCCCGTGTGAATGCGTCCCTCGTAGACTGACCGATTTGATGACTTTGCCGAAAACCACCTCTGTTCGCCACACCACAGCCCGTTACTTTTTAGAAGGCCTTCAAGAGTCAGGTATTCGTTACCTGTTCGCTAATTTCGGCACCGACCATGTGACCTTGATCGATGAGATGGCCCGTTTGCAAGCCGAGGGTCATCCACTACCGCAGGTGGTGCTGTGTCCCCATGAAAACGTGGCTATTCATATGGCCGGCGGCTATGCGGCGGTCACAGGCCAAGGGCAGGGCGTGATGGTGCATGTGGATGCTGGCACCGCCAACGCTGCCATGGGCATGCACAACCTGATGCGTGCGCGCATCCCTGTGCTGTTGATGGCGGGCAAAGCGCCTTACGCCTTGCATGGCGAAGTGCCCGGCGCGCGCGACAACTATGTGCATTACGTGCAAGACCCGTTTGACATCGCCTCCTTGGTGCGCCCGTATGTGAAGTGGGAATACAACTTGCCCTCGGGCGTGGTGGCCAAAGAAGTGCTGCGCCGCGCCCACAGTGTGATGCACACCGAGCCAGCCGGTCCGGTGTACATGACGCTGCCGCGCGAAACCTTGATCGAGGATTGGGCGCCTGAACAAGTCCAGTCTTACCCCGCCGCGCGCTATGGCGCCGTGGGGATGGGGGCGTTGCCCGCAAAGGCCACGCTGCAAATTGCCCAAGAATTGATGGCGGCAGAAAATCCACTGATCATCACGTCCTACCTGGGTCGCAAGCCCGAGGCGGTGGTCGCTTTGCAGGCTTTGGCCGAGTTGTGTGGCATCCGGGTGGTGGAGTTCAGCCCGAGCTGGCTGTGCATCTCGCGAGAGTCACCTTGCTTCTTTGGTTTTGATCCGACGCCTGTGTTGCCCGACACCGACTGGGGTTTGCTGCTGGACATCGATGTGCCTTGGCTGCCGCACCAAACCCGCCCGCGTGAGGACACCCGTTGGGTGCACATTGATGTGGACCCGATCAAGAAGGACTTTCCTTCTTGGGGCTTTGCCACCGATGTGCGCTGGCCGGCCGATGGTGCGCTGGCATTGCGCGATCTGCACCAGGCGGTCATGGCACTGGCTGATGAGGCCTTTCATGCGCGCGTGGCTCGGCGCATGGCCAGTTGGGCGCCACTGCGCCAGCAGCGCCTGGACCGTGTGGCCGCTGCCGCCCAAGATCCAGGCCGAGAAGACGCGCTCAATCCAGCTTGGGTCTGCGCGCAAATCGGTTTGCAGCTCAGGCCCGATGATGTGGTGATCAACGAAGCCATTCGCAATTCACCCGCTGTGCTGCAACAAATACCGCGCACCCAGCCCATGAGCTTTTTGGGCGGCGCTGGCGGTGGTCTGGGGTACAGCGGCGGCATGGCCTTGGGCGTCAAATTGGCGCGCCCCCACGACCGGGTGGTGCACATTGAAGGCGACGGCGGCTTTCATTTCTCAACCCCCAGCTCGGTGTATGCCGTTGCGCAAGCCCAGGGTTTGCCCATCTTCACCGTGGTGCTGGACAACGGCGGCTGGCAGGCGGTCAAAGAGGCGGTGTTGCGGGTGCACCCGGATGGCCCGGCCGCGCAAGCCGGTGAATTCCAAGCCCGACTTCAAGGTGAGAAAAGACACTTTGAACAAGTGGCGCAAGCCTTTGGTGCGCATGGCGAGCGGGTCAGCCGCCCTGAGGATCTGCCTGGGGCCATCGCCCGTTGCCTGCAAGCCCTGGACGAGGGACGTGCGGCCTTGTTGGTGGCCTGCGTGGCCAAAATTTAATATTCACCATCTCTAGAGACGTTTCATGAAACCTTCTTTCATTTCTCTCACACGCCGTCAGGCGCTGATTGGCGCAGTTCTGGCTGTGGCCGCACTGTCACCTGCTGCGTCCTTTGCGCAAGCCCCTTGGCCTGCCAAAGCGGTGCGCATTGTGGTGCCTTATGCACCGGGTGGCGCCAACGACATTTTGGCCCGGGTGGTCGCTGAAAAACTGGCGCCCGCCCTGGGGCAACCGGTGATGGTGGAGAACAAGCCAGGCGCCGGCGCGGCCGTGGGTACCGAGTATGTGGTCAAGTCCGCCCCCGACGGCTACACCTTGCTGATGGCGGCCAGCGGCCCCATCGTGTTCAACCCGGCCTTGGTTTCTAAGCTGGCCTACAACCCGATCACGGACTTGGCGCCCATTTCTTTAGCGGGGTCATTCCCCATGATTTTGGCGGTGCATGACGCTTCACCGGCCAAGAACTTCAACGACTTGGTGGCCTGGTCCAAAGCCAATGCCGATAAAACCAATTACTCCTATCCATCGGCCTCGTTTCAGTTGGTGATGGAGTTGGTCAAAACCAAGTCGGGCCTCAAAGCGCTGAACGTGCCCTACCAAGGCAGTGCGCCATCCATCAATGCGGTGCTGACGCAAGAGGTGCAAATGACCTTGATCGATTCAGGCCCGATTGCGGCGCTGGTCAAGTCGGGCAAGTTGCGCGCGCTGGCCGTCACGTCTGAGCAGCGCTTGGCCAGTTACCCGCAAGTGCCAACCCTCAAAGAGCAGGGGATTGATTTGGCGGTCAATTTCTGGAGCGGTTTGTTGGCACCGGCGGGCACGCCTGCGCCCATCATCAAACGCCTGCAAGAAGAGGTGGCGCGCATCATGGCCCTGCCCGATGTGGCCGAGCGCATGGCCAAGCTGGACATCCGCCCGGTGGGTGGCACCTCTACCGACTTCGCCAAGACCATTGCCGCTGAAATTCCGCTGTGGAAGCAAGTGGCCAAAGACAACAACATCAAACCCGAATGAGCCAGATTCCAGGCCCCCAAAGGCGCATCGCCATTGCCGGCGCCGGCATTGGTGGCTTGACCACGGCGCTGGCTTTGCTGCAGCAAGGCTTTGAGGTGGAGGTGTATGAGCAGGCAGCGCAGTTGGGCGAGGTGGGCGCGGGCTTGCAAATCGCACCCAACGGCACACGCGTGCTCCAGGCCTTAGGCTTGGACGCGGCTTTGCAAGCCTGCGTCAGTCCCGCGCGCGGCAAAGAAATCCGCATGTGGAATACCGGTCAGCGCTGGAATTTGTTCGACCTTGGGGACGATTGCCTGGCGCGTTTTGGCGCGCCGTATTGGATGGTGCACCGAGGCGATTTGCACCAGGTCTTGCTGTCGGCCTTCACGCAAAGATCGCGCCGTCCTGTGCGCTTGAATGCACGCGTCACATCGGCGCACAGTCACGACAAGGGCGTGACTTTTGAATTGCACGATGGCACGGTCCATCATGCTGAGGCCTTGATCGCCGCCGACGGCGTGCACTCGGTGTTGCGTGAGCAGTTGCTGGGCGAAGACAAAGCCCAGTTCACCGGTTTGCTGGCCTGGCGCGGTTTGGTGCCCATGGACCGTATTGCGGCGCATTTGCAAAAACCCGTAGGCACCAACTGGGTGGGGCCAGGCGCGCACGTGATCACCTACCCGGTGCGCGCTGGGGCCTTGATGAATGTGGTGGGCATCATTGAGCGCGAGGGCTGGCGCAGCGAGTCTTGGACCGAACCTGGTACCCATGCCGAATTGTTGGCCGACTTTGGACATTGGCATGCCGATGTCTGCGAATTGATGCGGCAGATTGAGCAGCCTTTTAAATGGGCTTTGCTCGGCCGCGCACCGCAAACCGGTTGGGCCCAGGGTCATGTGTGTTTGATGGGGGACGCGGCGCACCCGACCCTGCCCTTTTTGGCGCAAGGCGCGAACATGGCCTTGGAAGATGCGGCTGTCATGGCGCGTTGCTTGGCCGCGTATGCCTCGCCTGCCCAAGCCTTCGCCCGATTCGAAGCGTTGCGCTGGCAGCGCACTGCCGATATCGTGAACCGTTCGCGTGACAATGCGCAGCGTTTCCACAACCCCCAACTGTCCGACCCGACGCTGGCGGTGGACTACGTCAGCAGCGAATGGGACCCCGAAAAAGTGCGTCGTCGCTACGACTGGTTGTTTGAATACGACGCCTGGACAGTGCCTTTGTGATGTGACGAAGGCCTGATGAACACCGAATGAGGACTGAGAATGACTGAACAAGTAAATGCGAAGGTGATCGTCATTGGCGGCGGCATCGGTGGCATGGCCACCGCGTTGTCACTGCAACGCCGAGGATTTCGTGTGCACGTCTATGAACGGGCAAAAGAAATCCGCGAGGTGGGGGCGGGTGTCGTCATCACCGCCAATGCGCGCCGTGCTTTGCGCGACTTGGGTGTGGATGAAAAATTAGAGGCGCTGTCCAGCACCATCGACATTTTTCACACCTGCCACTACGCCACTGGCGAAGTTTTGCGTGCCGTGTCCAAGGAAGATATCAGCCGCAAAGTCGGCATCGCTTCATTGGGCGTTTACCGCGCCGACCTGCACAGTGTGTTGATGGAGGCGGTGCTGGCCAACGATCCTGATTGTTTACATGCCCAAAGTGAATTTGCCAGTCTGACGCAGGACGCGACCGGGGTGACGGTGCAATTTACCGATGGCGCCTCAGCGCGCGCCGATGTGGTGGTGGGGGCTGATGGCAATGCGTCGGCGGTGCGTTCATTTTTGTTCCCGCAAGAGGCGCCTAAGTTTGCGGGACAGATCGCTTTTCGTTCGCTGATCCCGATGGACTTGGTGCCCGACAGTGTGCGTGCGCGCGGCTCGATCATGAGTGCCGGCCCCGGTCGCTATTTGCTGAGCTATCCACTGCGCGGTGGGCGACTCATGAATTTGATTGGCCTGGTGCAATCGGGCACCTGGGAGGAAGAAGGCTGGACCACACCCGCCACCAAAGAAGAGTTTGCGCAGGCCTTTGGGGGTTTTGAGCCGGACCTCATTGAATTGATTCACCGCATACCCGAAGGCGAAGTCTTCAAATGGGGCTTGCGCGATCGTGAGCCCCTGCAGCAGTGGACAGTGGGCCGCGTGACCATGCTGGGCGATGCCGCCCATCCGATGACGCCATTTTTGGGGCAGGGGGCTTGCATGGCGATCGAGGATGGTCTGATTTTGGGGCGTGCATTCGCTGCTTCATCAACGATCAGCGAGGCCTTGCAACGCTACGAAGTGGCGCGCAAACCGCGCGGCACCATGGTCCAACTGGCCTCCCGCGAGGAGGGGCAGACCCTGCAAGACCCCAGTAGAAAGAGGCGCACCGCGCAAGATCGGGGCCTGATGGACTACGACCCGGTCACGGTGGCGGTGTAAGTAGCTCTGCGGCAACCCGACAAAGAAAAAGGCCAACCGGTGAGGGTTGGCCTTGATTCGCTTGGAGCCCGCATGGATGCTGGGTTCTCGTAGCTGGTGCCCGGGGCCGGACTCGAACCGGCACGCCTTGCGGCGGGGGATTTTGAGTCCCCTGAGTCTACCAATTTCACCACCCGGGCGGGTAACTTGTGAAGACCGTGATTATGGCATATTTTTGACGCTGTTTTGGTTGGCGTTTCAAAATTGTCCCAGCTTCGCCAGCGTAGCTTGTCATTTTTCCCAAGCCTGCAAGCCCAGTCAGCCATTGTTTTCGAGAGCGCAATCACGGTGTTCCACGGTGTTTACCCTCGGGGGTGGCAAATTGCCACAAACAATTGATTGATTGTTGCTATAAGGTAATCAGAGCTCAATGTTGTGCTCACTCACCCCATCGAAAGGAAATCCATGTCGCAAGCAGTTGTTTCTCAAAATGTATTCCGTCCTAACCCCGGAGCTGACATGACAAAGCTCATGGCGCTGGTTGCTGAAAGTGCTGCCATTTTTCGCAAGCACGGTGCCGAAGTCTCTGTTTGGGCAGTTTCCACCGGTGAAATTGGCAACATGGTTTTCAACGTGCGATATGAAAGTTATGA
>CANFMK010000158.1 GCA_947448325.1 Comamonadaceae bacterium | reverse complement strand
CTGCTGTTGTGAGGCTCACCGGCAATTAAGCGGCGAGTGCGAAACGTTCGTCGTTTGCAGTTAGTTTTTTTTCAGCTGATTAACGAGGTGACTGAACCTCGACATGCACCGCCACGATTCCAATCTACGTCGAAACCAATGCAGCCCCAAGGTTTCTATTTTAGGCCTAGACCAGGCATTTCAAGAGCTGCGTCGGAAATTCAATGTCCACATGGGCATTCCAGCCCTTGACGTCGCCTTGGCTGCCCAGGTAGCCATAGGTCGCCGCTACAGTGCGCATACCGGCCGCGTGCCCAGCGACGATGTCGCGTTCATCGTCGCCGACGTACACGCAACGGGCTGGGTCTACGTTCATGCGCCGCGCCGCTTCGAACAAAGGCTCAGGGTGGGGCTTGGCGTGCGGTGTGGTGTCACCGCTGACCACCGCGCCGGCAGTCGCAAACAAGGGCATGGCCTGGGTCAAGGGGTGGGTAAAGCGTTGGGACTTGTTGGTGACCACACCCCAAGGCATGCCGCGCTGCACCAAAGCGTCAATCATCTCTTGCACACCGTCAAAGGCGTGGGTGCGTTCGGTCATGCAGCTTTCGTAGTTGACGAAGAACTCTTCTTTGAAGGCATCGTACTCAGGGTGATCCGGTGCCATGTCAAAAGCCAAACTCAGCATGCCGCGGGCGCCAGCGCCAGCCATGTGCCGGTAATGCGACAGGGGTAAGGAGGGCAAGCCCCGGTCGGTGCGCATTTTGTCAGCGGCAGCGCCCAAGTCGGGGGCGCTGTCGATCAGCGTGCCGTCCAGGTCAAACAAGACGGCTTGGATACCTTCAAACATCTCAGCCCCCCGCCTTGCGCGTGGCCACAAGATAGTTGACGCTGGTGTCGTCACTCATCCGATAACGCTTCGTCAACGGGTTGTATTCCATGCCGCGCAGGCCTTGCACCTCCAAACCGGATGAGCGTGCAAACAAGGCCAACTCGCTGGGCTTGAGCATGCGGGCGTACTCATGGGTGCCCCTTGGCAATAAGTTGAGCACGTACTCTGCGCCCACAATCGCAAACAAAAACGACTTCGGGTTGCGGTTCAAGGTGGAAAAAAACACCCAACCTCCGGGCTTGACCAACTGCGCGCAGGCTTTGACCACGGCGGCGGGGTCCGGCACATGCTCCAGCATTTCCATGCAGGTGACCACATCGAACTGCTGGGGCTGCTCGGCAGCCAAGGCCTCGGCGCTGACTTCGCGGTACTGCACCCCCGGCGTCTCAGCCTCCAGGGCATGCAACTGGGCCACTTTGAGGGATTTGGTGGCCAAATCAATGCCCAGCACCTGCGCGCCTTTACGCGCCATGGCGTCGGCCAAGATGCCGCCACCGCAGCCCACATCCAGCACTTTTTGACCCGCCAAAGGGGATAGACCATCAATCCAGGCCAGGCGCAGGGGATTGATTTGATGCAAAGGGCGAAATTCGCTTTGCGGATCCCACCAGCGGTGGGCCAAGTCCGAAAACTTGGCCAATTCAGCAGGGTCGACGTTGTTCGTAGTGGTGCTCATAGTCTGGTATTTTCGCTGATCACGCGGTCTGAAACGCCAGGCGAAAAAAAACCCCGCACAGCGGGGTTTTTTCAACCAAGGGTTGGATCAGTTGGCGCGTGTGCCCACAACTTCGATCTCAACGCGGCGGTTTTTAGCGCGGCCAGCATCGGTCTTGTTGTCAGCCACTGGCTGCTTCTCGCCTTTGCCTTCGGTGTAAACACGGTTCTTTTCCATGCCTTTGGACACCAAGTAAGCCTTGACAGCGTCAGCACGCTTGACAGACAACTTCTGGTTGTAGGCATCGGTACCCATGGAGTCGGTGTGACCCACGGCGATGATGACTTCCAGGTTGATGGCTTTGACTTTGCCGGACAGGTCGTCCAACTTGGCTTTGCCTTCAGGCTTCAACACCGACTTGTCAAAGTCAAAGAAGGCGTCAGCAGCGTAAGTCACTTTGGTCGCAGCGGCTGGCGCAGGTGCTGGAGCAGGGGCAGCCTTAGGGGCTGGTGCAGCAGCGGCTGGAGCAGGTGCGGGTGCTGGAGCAGGTGCTGGAGCGGCCTTAGGAGCAGCGACAACGGCGCCGTCACAACCAGCGGCGGCTGTTGCAGGTGTCCAGCTGGCATCGCGCCAGCACAAGCCATTGGCACTCTTCCATGGTTCGGCAGAGGCATTGCGCCAGTTGTCGACGTTTTGAGCGCCGGCTGCGGTTGCAAGTGCTGCGGATGCAATCAACATCGCCAATGTATTGAGTTTCTTCATGGTTCTCCTCATGGGGGATTAAGCCGCAGACTTGCTGCGAGAAAAGGAACGTAACAAATGACCATCACCCGTTACGGCTAAATCATTGTGCCACAGCCTGAGAACCACTTCTGTGGCGAACTGTTGTGCCAAGTCAGAGCACAGCAGGTTTCAAGTCAATATGTTGCATATTCACAACAGCCCAATGCCTCTAAAATGACTCTTTTCACCTTGCGCTGAATACACCCCTCTCATGACCCAGTTTGCCAAAGAAACCCTGCCCATCAGTCTAGAAGAGGAAATGCGGCGCAGCTACCTCGATTACGCCATGAGCGTGATTGTGGGTCGTGCCCTGCCCGATGCGCGGGACGGATTGAAGCCGGTGCACCGCCGCGTTTTGTTCGCCATGCACGAGCTGAACAACGACTGGAACCGCCCTTACAAAAAGTCCGCCCGTATCGTGGGTGATGTGATTGGTAAGTACCACCCCCACGGTGACCAGTCGGTCTACGACACCATCGTGCGCATGGCGCAAGATTTTTCCATGCGCCACATGCTGGTCGACGGCCAGGGCAACTTCGGCTCGGTGGACGGCGACAACGCTGCGGCCATGCGCTACACCGAGATCCGCTTGGCCAAGATTGCCCACGAAATGTTGGGCGATATTGACAAAGAAACCGTCGACTTCGGGCCCAACTACGACGGCTCCGAAAAAGAGCCGCTGGTTTTGCCCTCGCGCCTGCCCAACCTGCTGGTCAACGGCTCAGGCGGTATTGCGGTGGGCATGGCCACCAACATTCCGCCGCACAACCTGAACGAGGTGGTGGACGCCTGCTTGCACCTGCTGCGCCAGCCCGAAGCCTCCATTGATGAATTGATGGAAATCATTCCTGCGCCCGACTTCCCAACCGCCGGCATCATTTACGGCATCAGCGGCGTGAAAGACGGTTACCGCACCGGACGCGGCCGTGTGGTCATGCGCGCCAAGTGCCACTTCGAAGACATCGACCGCGGTCAGCGCCAAGCCATCATCGTCGACGAGCTGCCCTACCAGGTGAACAAAAAGACCTTGCAAGAGCGCATGGCCGAATTGGTGCACGAAAAGAAGATCGAAGACATCAGCCACATCCAGGACGAGTCCGACAAATCAGGCATGCGCCTGGTGATCGAGCTCAAGCGCGGTGCGGTGCCCGAAGTGGTGCTGAACAATCTGTACAAGCAGACCCAGTTGCAGGACACCTTCGGCATCAACATGGTGGCGCTGATCGACGGCCAACCCAAGCTGTGTAATTTGAAAGACCTGATCACGGTGTTCTTGCAGCACCGCCGCGAAGTGGTGACACGCCGCACGGTCTTTACCCTGCGCAAAGCGCGCGAGCGCGGCCATGTGCTCGAAGGCCTGGCCGTGGCCCTGGCCAACATCGACGAATTCATTGCCATCATCCGCAATGCGCCTACACCGCCGGTGGCCAAATCTGAATTGATGGCCCACCGCTGGGACAGCAAGCTGGTGCGCGAAATGCTCACCCGCACCCGCGCCGACGGTGGCGTGATCAACGCCGACGACTACCGCCCTGATGGGCTGGAAAAAGAGTTCGGCATGGCCCAAGACGGCCTGTACACCTTGAGCGACACGCAGGCGCAAGAAATCTTGCAAATGCGTCTGCAGCGCCTGACCGGTCTGGAGCAAGACAAGATCGTCGCCGAGTACAAAGAAGTGATGGCCGAGATCGACGATCTGCTCGACATCTTGGCCAAGCCCGAACGCGTCTCCGCCATCATTGGCGACGAACTCACCGCCCTGCGCCAAGAATTTGGCCAAAGCAAGATCGGCACTCGCCGCAGCTTCATCGAGCACAACGCCCAAGATCTGGCCACCGAAGACCTGATCACCCCCACCGACATGGTGGTGACGCTGTCGCACAGCGGCTACATCAAAAGCCAGCCATTGAGCGAGTACCGTGCGCAAAAACGCGGCGGTCGCGGCAAGCAGGCCACTGCCACCAAAGAAGACGACTGGATCGACCAACTTTTCATCGCCAACACGCACGACTATTTGCTGTGCTTCTCCAACCGTGGCCGTTTGTACTGGCTCAAGGTCTGGGAAGTGCCGGCCGGTTCGCGCGGCTCTCGCGGCCGCCCCATCGTCAACATGTTCCCGCTGCAAGAAGGCGAAAAAATCAATGTGATCCTGGCCTTGACCGGCGAGATGCGCACCTTCCCTGAGGACCATTACGTCTTCATGGCCACCTCAATGGGCACGGTCAAAAAGACCTCGCTGGACGAATTCAGCAACCCGCGCAAGGGCGGCATCATTGCGGTGAACTTGGACGAAGGCGACTTCTTGATCGGCGCGGCGCTGACCGACGGCCAGCATGATGTGATGCTGTTTTCCGACGGCGGCAAAGCCGTGCGCTTTGACGAAAACGATGTGCGCCCCTTAGGCCGCAGCGCCCGCGGTGTGCGCGGCATGATGATCGAAGAACACCAAAGCGTGATCGCCATGCTGGTGTCTGAGCAAGACGACGCGCCAACCGCTGAGGGCGCTGAAGCAGCGCCCCGCGCCAGCGTGCTGACCGCCACCGAAAACGGCTATGGCAAACGCACCAGCATCACCGAATACACCCGGCATGGCCGTGGCACCAAGGGCATGATCGCCATCCAGCAATCTGAGCGCAACGGCAAAGTGGTCGCCGCGACGCTGGTGCAAGCCGATGACGAAATCATGCTGATCACCGACACGGGCGTCTTGGTGCGCACCCGCGTCGCCGAGATCCGCGAACTGGGCCGCGCCACCCAAGGCGTGACGCTGATTGGTTTGGACGAAGGTGCCAAGTTGTCCGGTCTGCAGCGCATTGTGGAAAACGACGCCAACGCGGATGCCCTCGGCGACGAGTCTGCCAATGATGATGCGCCCGCCAGCGACACCCCAGCCGCCAGCGACGAATAAAGTCCGATGAACCGCCCCTTCAACTTTTCGGCCGGCCCGGCCGCCATGCCCGAAGCTGTGTTGCAGCAAGCGGCCAGCGAAATGCTGGACTGGCATGGCTCGGGCATGGGCGTGATGGAGATGAGCCACCGGGGCAAAGAGTTCATCTCGATTTATGAGCAGGCCGAAGCCGACTTTCGCGAGCTGCTGGCGGTGCCGGCGCAGTTCAAGATTTTGTTCATGCAAGGCGGTGGCTTGGCCGAGAACGCCATCGTGCCGCTCAACTTGTCGCGCGGTGGTGCGGTCGACTTTGTGCTCAGCGGCAGTTGGAGCGAAAAATCCTACAAAGAAGCTGGTAAGTTTTGCACCGCGCGTGTCGCCGCTTCCAGCCAGAGCAGCCAGTTCACGCAACTGCCCATGCCCAGCTCTTGGCAGATCGGCAGTGACAGCCGTTATGTGCATGTGTGCACCAACGAGACCATTCACGGGGTGGAAATGCACACCCTGCCCGACCTCAAGGCCCTGGGCTGTGAGGCCCCTTTGGTGATCGATTTTTCCTCGCACGTGGCTTCGCGCAGTGTGGACTGGTCGCGTGTCGGCTTGGCGTTTGGCGGCGCGCAAAAAAATCTCGGCCCAGCTGGTTTGACGGTGGTGGTGGTGCGCGAAGACCTGATCGGCCATGCCCTGCCGCATTGTCCCAGCGCCTTTGACTACAAGCTGGTGGCGCAAAACGACTCGATGTACAACACCCCGCCCACCTATGGCATCTATATGGCCGGCTTGGTGTTCCAATGGCTCAAAGCGCAGCGTGAAGGCAGCTTGAGCGGTGTGGCGGCCATGGAGGCACGCAACATGGCCAAAGCGCAGTTGTTGTACGACTTTTTAGACGGCTCTCAGTTGTACGAGAACCGCGTCGCCAAAGACTGCCGCTCGCGCATGAACGTGCCTTTCTATTTGCGCGACGAATCGCGCAACGAAGCCT
>CANFMK010000157.1 GCA_947448325.1 Comamonadaceae bacterium | reverse complement strand
CGCGAACGCGAGGTCGCCGCGCACCTGATGGGCGGCTTGACCAGCAAAGAGATCGGCAAGACCCTGGCCATCAGCCACCGCACGGTGGAGATTTACCGGGCCCAATTGATGCGCAAATACAAAGCCTCAACCACGGCGGACTTGGTGCACAAGTTGATGGCGGGGTGAACCTCAATGGGGTTCAACCGCAAACTGAAAACGAATCAAGCCTGAGGCTCTACCACCTCCACCACCGAGCGAAACGCATCGATGGCCGATGGAAAACCGCAATAAACAGTGGCATGAAGCATGACTTCGCGCAGTTCTTCGGGGGTCACGCCGTTGTTCAAGGCGCCGCGCACATGGCCTTTGAGTTCGGTTTGCTTGCCCAGTGCGGCGAGCATGGCCACGGTGACCAGGCTGCGGGTTTTCAAATCCAAGCCCGGGCGCTGCCAGACATTGCCCCAAGCGTTGCGGGTGATGAACTCTTGCATGGGCAAGGTGTAGTCGGTGGCGTTGGTGAATGCGCGCTCGACAAAGGGCTCGCCCATGACCTGCGTGCGGGTGGCCAGGCCGTTTTGAAACGCAGGGTCGTTGAACAAGGCGGAGTCTTGGGGTTTCATGGGGCAGCTTTCTTTTGGTGGAAAATGCCCACAGCATAAACACAAAGAGGCCCCCCATGACCACGCCCCGTTACCCCGTTCCCGATCTGAAGGATGTGCCCGAAGACATTCGCGCCAAAATTTTGGAGGTGCAAGAAAAAGCCGGCTTTGTGCCCAATGTGTTCTTGGCTTTTGCACGCCGACCCGCCGAGTGGCGCGCCTTTTTTGCCTACCACGACGCACTGATGGTGCCCGAGTCGGTGGGGCGCGAAAGCGGACTGTCTAAGGGTGATCGCGAAATGATCGTCACCACCACCAGCGCGGCCAACAACTGCCTGTATTGCGTGGTCGCGCACGGTGCCATTTTGCGTATTTATGAAAAGAAACCGCTGGTGGCCGATCAGGTGGCGATCAACTACCGCAAGGCCGACATCACGCCGCGCCAGCGCGCCATGCTCGACTTTGCCATGAAGGTCTGCCAGCACTCCGACGAAATTGAGGACGCCGACTTTGCCGCCCTGCACGCCCAGGGTTTCAGCGACGAGGACGCTTGGGACATTGCAGCGATCACGGCCTTCTTTGGCCTGTCCAATCGCATGGCCAGCTTCAGCGGCATGATGCCCAACCCCGAGTTTTACCTGATGGGCCGGGTGCCGAAAACCAAAACCGCTTAAGCAAGATCACCATCGTCACGGCGACACGCGAAGGGAAGTGACCGTCCAAGGGGCAGGGATTGCCGCAGGCCTTCGGCCTTCGCAAAGAAACCATTGCAATGTGGCAGGTATCTTCAGCGACTTTTCTCACGCAGATTGACGCACATCAATCTGCGCTTTGACGGTTGATCAAAAATTCTGAAGCCGATTCAACTTCATGGAGGGCTTTATGGGATCGCTGGTACCGTTAGAGATGTTCGAGTTCCTGGACGACACGCATCGCGCCATCCAGGAGCAGTTACAAGCTTTACGCATTTTGCTGCTGTCACCCGATGTTTCCAATTTGAGCAAAGCACAAAAAGACGAGCTGCAAGCCATTTACACCTTCTTTGCCGAAGATGCACACCAGCACCATTTGGACGAAGAAAAACACGTGTTCCCAGCGTTGCTGAACAGCCAACAGGCCGATTTAACGCATTTGGCCAAGGTGCTGCGCCAAGACCACGGCTGGCTGGAAGAAAACTGGATCGAATTGGCGCCGCAATTGCAAGCCTTGGTGCACGCCAACGCCTGGGTGGACCCGGTCGAGCTGCAGCACGCTTTTGATGTTTTTGAGGCTTTGTACGCTGAGCACATGACGCTGGAGGAGTCCATCGCCTTTCCCAAAGCCAAACAGTTGGATCAGGACTGGGACCCGCTCACCATTGGCCGCGAGATGGCCAACCGTCGGATGCTCAAGCCCGCCGCTATAGGGCAGTGACCAGGGCGCGGACTTCGTCGGGCAAAGGCACGGCTTTTTGCAGCGGGAAGTCCACCCAAATTGCAGTGGCACCGCCCGCGGAGTAAATCACGCCGGGCTCGTCAGTGCGCTCCAGCGTGATCCAGCTCTCAAAGGTGGTTCGCCCCGGGTCGCTGACATACAACTTGGCGAGTATGTCCGAGGGGTATTCGATCTGCTTGTAGAAGTTGCAAAACGCGTTCACGATGATCGGGCCCTGGCCTTTGGGGGTCGGGTCATACCCCAGCTTGACGAACCATTCGATGCGGATGGACTCCATGAAGCGGAAGTACACCGTGTTGTTCACATGGCCCATGATGTCCATGTCGCCCCAGCGCACCGGAATCACCATCTCATGGACCAATTTCTTGCGTTCAGGTATTTCGATTTTCATAAGTTTCTCAGCGTGGAAGGGTCATGGCGCAGGGTGCTGTCTGCACCGTGACCTTGTGAGTGTCCGATTGTCCGGTTTCACCGCATAAAATGAGTCACCCTTCAGACACCCTGCCCTCGGGGCGTCTGCGACTTCTTTCAGCACGATGAGAACCCCATGACACCTGCAGAAATTTTGAGCACACACGGCCCGCGCGAATCCATGGACTACGACGTGGTCGTGGTTGGCGGCGGCCCCGGCGGCTTGTCGACCGCGATCCGCCTGAAGCAATTGGCCGCCGAAAAAGGCCAAGACGTATCGGTGGTGGTGCTGGAAAAAGGCGGCGAGCCGGGCGCGCACATTTTGTCGGGCGCCATCATGGACCCCAAAGCGCTCTCTGAATTGCTGCCCAACTGGAAAGAACTGGGCGCACCGCTGAACCAGCCGGTGACCGACGATGCCTGGAGCTTTTTGAGCGAAACCTCGGCCTTGCGCACCCCCAATATGCTGCTGCCCGAGTGCGCGCAGAACCACGGCAACTACATCATCAGCCTGTCCAACTTCACCCGCTGGCTGGCGCAGCAGGCTGAAAACCTGGGCGTGGAAATTTTTCCTGGTTTCACCGCCGCCGAGGTGCTGTACAACGAAGACGGCTCCGTCAAAGGCGTGGCCACCGGCAACCTGGGCGTGGGCAAAGACGGCGAACCCACCGAGAACTTTCAGCTGGGCATGGAGTTGCACGCCAAGTACACCGTGTTCGCTGAGGGTGCACGCGGCCACCTGGGCAAGCAGTTGATTGCCAAGTACAAGCTTGACGAAGGGCGCGATCCACAAACCTACGGCATCGGCATCAAAGAAGTCTGGGAGATCGACCCCTCGCGCCACACACCCGGTTTTGTCATGCACAGCGCCGGTTGGCCCCTTGAAAACGACACCTACGGCGGTGCTTTCATGTACCACATGGAAGACAACAAAATCGCCATCGGCTTTGTCGTGGGTCTGAACTACAGCAACCCCTGGCTCAGCCCGTTTGAAGAATTCCAGCGCTGGAAAACCCACCCCAATATCAGCTGGTATTTCAAGAACGACCATGGCGAAGTCAACGCCAAGCGACTGGGCTATGGCGCGCGCGCCATCACCGCAGGCGGCTTGATGAGCTTGCCCAAAACCGTGTTCCCTGGCGGCGCGCTGGTGGGCTGCGATGCGGGTTACCTCAACGTCAGTCGCATCAAAGGCAGTCACGCCGCCATCAAAACCGGCATGCTGGCGGCACAAGCCGCTTACGACGCCATCGTGGCAGGCCGTCAACACGACGAGTTGAGCAGTTACCCCGAAGCCTTTGAAAAGAGCTGGCTGTACACCGAGCTCAACAAATCACGCAACTTCAAGAGTTGGTTCAAAAAAGGCCTGACGGTGGCCACCTTGATGAACGGCTTTGAGCAGTTCGTACTGCGCGGCCACATTCCGTGGACGCTGCGCCGCGACAAACCCGACCATGCCTACCTCAAGCCTGCCGCCGAGTGCGCACAGATCGAGTACCCCAAGCCCGATGGCAAGCTGACTTTTGATCGCCTGTCCAGCGTCTTCATCAGCAACACCAACCACGAAGAAAACCAACCTGCGCACCTGACGCTCAAAGACGCCTCGGTGCCCGTACAGATCAACCTGGCCCAATATGCGGGACCCGAATCGCGCTACTGCCCAGCCGGCGTGTACGAGTTCGTGAAGAACGAGGACAACTCCGACCGCTTGCAAATCAATGCGCAAAACTGCGTGCACTGCAAAACCTGCGACATCAAAGACCCGACGCAAAACATCGTTTGGGTCACGCCCGAGGGCGGCGGCGGTCCGAACTACTCGGGCATGTGATCCTCAAGAGCCTTCGGGCTCTTTGTGATGCTGGAAAACCCGTACAAGCACCGGCATCTATTCGTTGATAATCAAAGTTGTATGACAAATTAACCTTCGGTTGATGTCATGATCTATGTCCTTTTCCTTGGAGACACATCGCATGAAATTGAATCCTTTGTTGATCGGTTTGGGCTTGGCCGCTGGCCTGGTGACGGGCGCTTCGGCGCAAACCGTGCTGAAGATCGGCTACGCCACCACCCAGGCCTCGCACTACGGTGTGGGCTCGACCGTGTTTTGCGATGACATTGAAAAAGGCACACAAGGCCGCTACAAATGCCAGCAATTCCCCAACAGCGCCTTGGGCGGTGAGCGCGAAATGATCGAAGCGGTGCAACTGGGCACCCTGGATTTTGTCAACACCTCCACCGGCCCGGTCGGTAACTTTGTGCCAGAAGTGAAAATCGTGGACATTCCTTTCCTGTTCCGTGATTACGACCACGCACGCAAAGTGATGGACGGCCCCATCGGCCAAGACATCTTGACCAAGTTTCCGGCCAAAGGCTTGGTGGCCTTGGCCTGGACGGAAAACGGTTTCCGTCACATGACCAACAGCAAGCACCCCATCGTCAAACCCTCTGACGCTGCCGGTTTGAAAATGCGCACCATGGAAAACAAGGTGCACATGGATGGCTACCGCACCTTTGGCATTCAGCCCACGCCCATGGCCTTCCCTGAAGTGTTTGGCGCGCTGCAACAAGGTACCGTGGACGGCCAGGAAAACCCCATTCCTGTGATCTTGGCCTCCAAGTTTTCGCAAGTCCAAAAACACTTGTCTTTGACAGGCCACGTTTACTCGCCAGCCTTGTTGATCACCTCGCCACGCCTGATGAACAAGCTGAGCGATGCGGACAAAAAGGTGTTCGCTGATGCAGCCAAAAAAGCCGGTACAGCGCAACGCAAGAAAGTCAATGAAGACGAGAACAACGGCATTGCACAACTCGAAAAAGACGGCATGAGTGTGGTGCGCAAAGTGGACGGCCAAGCCTTCCGTGATGCTTTGATTCCAGCCTATGCGGCTTACTCCAAAGAGTTTGGTGCTGACAACATCCGCAAAATCCAAGAAGTGAAGTAATCTCACTGTCCCTTGGACAGGCCTGTGCCCACTCCCCTGGTGGCACAGGCCTTTTTACTTGCCCCTGAAATTTGACTGTCTCCATGTTTTTAGATCAATTTGAAAAGCACTTCATGAGCTTCAACCGCTGGTTGTTGATCCTCATGCTGGCCGTGATGTCGGTGATCATTTTTGCCAACGTCACCCTGCGCTACACCACCAGCCAGTCCATTGAGTGGGCCGAAGAAGTGGCGCGCCATTTGATGATCTGGCTGACCTTCATCGGCTGCGGGCCGGTGCTGCGCTACGGTGGCCACATTGCGATCGACAACTTGCAAGACGCCCTGCCCGCCAAACTGGCCATGGCTTTGCGTGTGCTGATTGCCGTCTTGATTACTGCTTTTTGTGTCTTCTGCATTTGGACCGGCATCGAGTACATGGACCGCACCCAGTACCAAACCACACCGTCCACCCAAATTTCAATGGCCTGGATTTACGCCGCCCTGCCCATTGGCATGGGCATGACGCTGATCCATTGGCTGCTGATCGTGCGCAGCTATGTACTGCGACGTGAATTTGCCAGCGACGCCCACTTTGACGCCACAGCGAGTGCATCCCTATGAGCCCGAGTGTCATTTTGCTGCTGTCGGTCTGCGTTTACTTGGCCATTGGCGTGCCGGTGGCTTTTGCGCTGGGTCTATCGACGGTCACTGCGCTCTTGGTTTCAGGCAGCTTCCCCATGTTGGTACTGCTCAAAGAAACCTTCACCGGTGTCGACAGCTTTCCGCTGATGGCGGTGCCGTTTTTCATATTGGCGGCCGAGCTGATGAGTGGTGGCTCGTTGACCGAAGTGTTGCTGAAATTTGCCGGCCAATTTGTTG
>CANFMK010000156.1 GCA_947448325.1 Comamonadaceae bacterium | reverse complement strand
GGGGGAGGTGGTGGGCGGCGCGGTGATGAAGCATTCGCGCGATTTCAATCTGGTGCGTGAATCGGTGCTGTCCACCTCCCTGGCCCCTGAAACACCGGCCTTTGACATTCAGCAAGCCTGCGGTACCGGCTTGGAAGCGGCCATGTTGGTGGCCAACAAAATTGCCTTGGGCCACATCGAGTGCGGCATTGCAGGTGGCGTCGATACAACGTCCGACGCCCCCATGGGTCTGAACGAGAAATTACGCAAAATTTTGCTGCAACTCAACCGCGCCAAAACCGGCCCTCAACGCCTGGCAGCGCTCAGTCGGATTCGCCCAGGCATGCTGATGCAGCCCGCGTTGCCGCGCAATGGTGAGCCGCGAACGGGCTTGTCGATGGGTGAGCACTGTGAGTTGATGGCCGAAGAATGGGGCATTTTGCGAGAGGCGCAAGACGAGCTGGCTTGGCACAGCCACCAAAATCTGGCACGTGCCTATCAGGACGGTTTTTTCACCGACTTGATGACCCCTTTTCAAGGTCTGAGCCAAGACAACAACTTGCGCGCTGACCTGAGTCTGGACAAATTGCGCAGCCTCAAACCCTGCTTTGATCAAAAAGTGCGGCCCGAACAAGGCACGCTGACCCCGGGCAACTCCACACCGTTGACCGACGGTGCCTCCGCCGTTTTGCTGGCCAGTGAAGACTGGGCCGCAGCGCACCAACTGCCTGTCTTGGCTTACCTGAGCTTCAGCGAAGTGGCGGCCGTGGACTTCTTCAAACAAAAAGAAGGTCTGCTCATGGCGCCCGCCTATGCGGTCCCGCGCATGCTGGCCCGCGCGCAGCTGCGCTTGCAGGATTTTGATTTTTACGAAATCCATGAAGCCTTTGCCGCGCAGGTGCTGTGCACCCTCAAGGCTTGGGAAGACCCGATTTTTTGCCAAACCCGACTCGGCCTGGACCAGCCGCTGGGCAGCATCGATCGCAGCAAACTCAATGTCCACGGCAGCTCACTGGCTGCCGGTCACCCCTTTGCCGCCACCGGCGGCCGCATCGTCGCCACGCTGGCCAAAATGCTGGCGCAAAAAGGCGCAGGCCGTGGCCTGATCTCGGTTTGTGCAGCCGGTGGCCAAGGCGTGGTTGCCATCCTCGAACGTTGAACTTTCTCTTTTTCAGTCTCCTTCATGATCCCCTACAAAGCCCCTCTGCGCGACATGCGCTTTCTGTTGAACGAAGTGCTCGACTTCTCCAAGCACTATGCGGCCTTGCCCAACGGCGGCGAAGCCGATGCCGAGACCGTGAACGCGATTTTGGAAGGCGCAGCGCAACTGTGCGAAGACGTGCTCGCGCCGCTGAATCAATCGGGCGACTTGGAAGGCTGCCACTTCAACCAAGGCGTGGTGACCACCCCCAAAGGCTTCAAAGAAGCCTATCAACAGTTTCAGGCCGGCGGCTGGCAGAGCATTTCGTTCCCTGCTGAATATGGCGGCCAAGGCTTGCCTGCCTCACTGAATCTGTTCAAGTCCGAAATGATGGGTACGGCCAACTGGTCTTTTTCAATGTACCCCGGCCTGAGCATGGGCTGCATCAACACCCTGCTGCGCTACGGCAGCGCCGCGCAAAAGCAGCAGTACTTGCCCAAGCTGATTTCGGGCGAGTGGTCGGGCACCATGTGTTTGACCGAGCCGCAGTGCGGCACCGACCTGGCGCAAATCACCACCCAAGCTGTACCGCAAGCCGATGGCAGCTACGCCCTCACAGGGACCAAAATCTACATTTCGGCAGGCGAGCATGACTTGACCGACAACATCGTGCACATCGTTTTGGCGCGTCTGCCCGATGCACCCGCAGGCACGCGCGGCATCTCGCTGTTTGTCGTGCCCAAATTCAACGTCACAGCAGACGACAACGGTGACGGTGTCATGGCCGATCGCAACACGGTTCACTGCGGCTCGATCGAGCACAAGATGGGCATTCGCGCCTCGGCCACCGCCGTGCTCCATTTTGACGCCGCCAAAGCCTATTTGATTTTTGAGAAGAACCGCGGCCTGGAAGCCATGTTCACCTTCATGAACACCGCCCGCATCGGCACTGCCGTGCAAGGGGTCTGCCACGCTGAAGCGGCGTTTCAAGGCGCTTTGCCTTACGCCTTAGAGCGCCGCTCCATGCGCGCTTTGTCGGGCAAGAAAGAGCCCGAGCACAAAGCCGATGCCTTGATCTGGCACCCCGATGTGCGTCGCATGCTTTTGACGCAAAAAGCCATTGCCGAAGGCGGTCGCCACATGGTCTATAACGCGCTCAAAATTGCCGACCATATGTTCCATGCCAGCACCGTGGGCGATGAAGCCAGCTACCAAAAGTACGATACCGAATTGGGGTTTTTCACCCCCATTCTCAAAGGCTTCTTGACCGAATTGGGCTTGGAGGCCGCCAATTTAGGTATCCAAATTTTTGGCGGTCATGGCTACATCCAAGCCAACGGCATGGAGCAAAACGTGCGCGATGCGCGCATTTCTACGCTCTACGAAGGCACCACCGGCATTCAAGCCCTGGACTTGTTGGGTCGCAAAGTTTTGCTCGGCTCCAAAGGCCAATGCGTGCGCGACTTCACCGGCAAGATGCTGCAGTTTGCACGTCCCCATTTGCTGCAAGGTGGCGTCAAAGGGGCCATGGCCCGCACCCTGGCTTGGAAAGCAGCCGAATGGAATCTGATGACCTTGGCCATCATGCTGCGCGCGCCCAAAGACAGAGAGTTGGTGGGCTCGGCCAGTGTCGACTACATGATGTACAGCGGCTACGTGATGATGGCTTTCAGCTGGGCGCAGCAAGCCGCCACGGCCACCGATTTGTTGGCCAGTCAGCAAGGCGCTGAATCTGATGATTTTTACCGCGCCAAAATCCAAACCGCTGAGTTCTACTTTGCCCGCTTGCTGCCACGCGCCCTGGCCCACCGCAAAGCGGCTTTGGCGTCCACACGCTCGGTGATGCAGCTGGACAAAGACCACTTCGCATTCTCTTGAGTCCGTCCATGGCCGCGACCCCTTTAAACACGGAAGCCACCGACTCGACTGACGGTCATGTGTATGAGGTGATGGTGGTGGGCGCAGGCTTTGCGGGTGTGGGCGCAGCCATTGCGCTGGAGCAAATGGGCGCAGATTACCGGGTGCTGGAAAAAGCCACTGAAATCGGCGGCGTCTGGCGCGACAACACCTACCCCGATTGCGGCTGCGACGTGCCTGCCGCGCTGTACTCCTACAGCTTTGCGCCCAACCCGCTTTGGAGCCGCTTGTTTGCCAAGCAAGCCGAAATCAAAAACTACACCTTGGAGACAGCACGCCAGTTCGGTGTTTTGGCGAACACGCAGCTGAACACAACCATGCAGGAAGCGCGCTGGGACGCCAGCATGCAATGCTGGCAACTGCAGACCAGTCAGGGGCTGTACCGCGCTCGTTTTGTGATCATGGCCTGCGGGCCGATGCACATTGCCGCGAAACCCGCCATCCCAGGGCTGGAGACCTTCACCGGTCGGCAGTTTCATTCCTCCCAGTGGGACAGCACTTGTGAGCTGAAAGGCCAACGCGTGGCGGTGATCGGCAGCGGTGCCTCGGCGATTCAGTTTGTGCCTGAGATCGCCCCAAAAGTGGCGCATCTGACTTTGTTTCAGCGCACCGCGCCCTGGGTGCTGCCCAAAATGGACGCACCCATTTCTGCAGCCTGGCAGCAACGCTTTGCCCGATGGCCTTGGCTGCTATCGCTGCTGCGCAAGGCCTTGTACATGCAATTTGAAGTGCTCAACAGCGGTCTGCGTTACCCTTTCTTTGTCCAGCGCTTACAAAAAGCGGGGCAGAAAAACATAGCGCGCAGCGTCAAAGACCCGGTATTGAGGGAAAAGCTCACTCCGAACTTTGCCTTGGGCTGCAAACGCATCTTGCAATCCAACACCTGGTACCGCGCTTTGGCCCACCCGCACACCACCGTGCTCGCAGGCGTGCGCGAGATTGCAGGCCGCCACGTCATCGACACGCAAGGCCGCAGCGCCGAGGTCGATGTGCTGATTTTTGCCACCGGCTTTGAAGTGGCCAACCCACCGATTGCGCAGCACATCATTGGCGCGTCAGGGCAACGCTTGGCCGATCGATGGCAAGGTTCACCGCAAGCCTACCTGGGCACCATGGTGCCTGACTGCCCCAATTTATTTTTGACCTTGGGACCCAATCTCTACACGTTTTCTTCTGCCTTCGTGATGATCGAGGCGCAGCTGCAATTCATACGCTCGGCGTTGATCACCGCTCGCCAGGACCGCTTGGCCACCATCACAGTCAACCCCACGCGGTTGGCGAATTACACCCAAAAGGTTCAAACGGCCTTGCAGCGCACCGTCTGGAACAGCGGCTGTGCCAGTTACTTTTTAGACCGCAACGGTCGCAACAGCACCAATTGGCCGTGGACCACGTTTTACATGCGCTGGCGCTTGCGGCGCTTTCGCGCAGCCGAGTTCGATGTGACCCACACATTGCCAAACGCAAGTCATTGAAAGAGCAGGCATGAAGAAAACCATCCTTCGCATCGGCTTGGTTGTGTTGCTGGCCATGGTCGCAGTCGCAGCAGGGTTCTGGCTGTGGCTGACGGCCACGCCCCAGCCCCGCGACTTTCCTGTACCGCCTTTGTCGCAGTGGATACCGCAAGGCGTGCGCGAAGCCGGCCCCGCGCCATCCAAAGTGCTGCCCGCGCCCGATGCCTTTCACACCATGCATGTGAACAGCGTCAACAGCGACGAGTTGTGGACCTCCATCGCCCCCACCTTTGCGGCCGACTGGGTGGCAGAGACCGGTTTTTACATCGCCGAGGGCCCGACCTTTGACAATGCAGGCAACCTGTATTTTTCACCCAGCTGGAGCTCTGAAGACGTGTCTTTGGTGGCGCTGGACCGGCTCACCGGCAAGCGTCGCTGGTCGATCCCGGGCAAGGGCGCAGGCAGTGGCGCACCCTTGGTGCTCAACGATCCGGCGCATCCGGGCCAACAACTGATTTACCACAGCACCTACACCACGGCCATGGCGCTGCGTCCTGATGGTTCCACAGTTTGGAGCGTGCCCACCGGCCTGACCTTGCCCGCGCGCGTGCCAGGCCAACGCTCGCAAACCCATATGTGGGGCATGAACTACATGCCCGGCGCAGACGCGCTGGTGGCGGTCAGCATGGACGGATGGGTCGTCGCCTTCGACCGTCAAACTGGCGCGCCCTTGTTGTCTGCCCCATTCCACTTGCCCGGTGCCCCAGCGGCCAGTCTGCAGGCGCGCATCCCCCAATTTTTAACGCGCTTGGCCAACCGCGAAGTCGCCGCCGCATTCGGCCCCACCGACGATGGGCTGGGACTGTTTGACATGATCTTGGATGTGATTTACGGCAATGGCGTGAATGTGGCCAATTACTACGCGGTGGATCCAAGTGACGACAGCATTGTGATCGCCGCCACCGCGCCCGATGCCCAAGATGGCAAAGCCGACGGCGTCTCCGACAACGGCGCGCTGTACCGCCTGCGCCTGAAACCCGCACCTCAAGGCCGGTCGAGCTTGGTCATCAGCGATCAGTTTTATTTTTCAGGGGGCACTGGCTCCACCCCGACCTTGTCGGCCAATGGGCGCTATGTGGTGGTGTCCGATGACAACGGCAATGTGATCACATTGGGTCGCGATTTCAAAGAACTGTGGCGGGTGAACGTGGGCGATCAAGTGGCTGCATCGGTCGCCGTGGCCGCCGACGGCCAAGAAATGTACGCCGTCACCAAGTCCGATATTTTCAAACTGCACAACGCTGGCACCGCTGGTCGCATCGTCTGGCGCGCCACCCTCGATGCCTACCCGGGGTTCAGCAACTTCAATGCACTCACACCCACGATTGTGGCCAATGGGGTGGTGGTCAGCATTGGCGCCGGCCGCCAACTGGGCAAGTCGCACATCGGCACGCAGTTTGGCATGGGCTTGCTCGACCGCGAAACCGGTCGATTGCGCTGGTTTGCGCCAGGCCGTGAAGAATCGATTGCCGTCACCAGCATCGGCCCAGATGGTTCGATTTACGTAGCGCACTCCCCTGTGCGGCGGGCGGTGGCGCGGGGACTTTTGGGCGACCGACTCCCGCCCTTGATCGGCGGCATTCAACGCTACCAACCCACCCGCTATGACTTGTTCGCACGGGACGCCGCCTGCGCGGCGGCGCATTTGGCCCAACGCTGGCAAGCCACAGGGCCTGAGCATGTGAACCCGCGACGAGACGATCAAACCCAAATCGCAATGCTGCTGCGACAAGCACGCCAAGCTTTTGAACAAGCGGTTCAGCG
>CANFMK010000155.1 GCA_947448325.1 Comamonadaceae bacterium | reverse complement strand
GGGATCCAAAACCATTTTCAAGGCCAGTTCCACCGCAGCGAGCCCGGTTGGGCGCGCCTGACTTGGCGTTCGCGCCAGGGCCATGAGCTCAGCTTCAGGGTGATCGACAAAAACCGCATCGCCGACGGCAAAGCCGTGACTTGGGTGCTCAACGGCGAATTTGTGGAGGTGCACAGCGCCAGTGACAACACGCCTGTGCCAGATGGCGCGGCTGGCGACAACCTGCTGGACTGCCAGATGCAAGAAATTTTGTCGCTGGGCGAAACCTGTGTCTGCAGCATGACCCCTGAAGCCTTGCCGGATGAGCGCATCACCTTGCAACTGCCCGGCCAAATGGTGCGGCGCGGCCAGTGGCAGCGGGGCTCGCGGGTGCGCTTGTCGATCGCGCCGCAGGCGCTGCACATCATGCCGCTCAAATGAACAAAGCCCGCTGGGCGTGAAGCATCAGCGGGCTGGAACGCCGGACAGGACCGGCGCGAACAGGGTGAGAACCTTCAGGCCATGAACACGGCGATGAAAGCCAGCAAGAAAATCAAAACTGCGCCGGCGACCGGAATCACCACCGGAATGTGTTTCACCACAGCCTCGACCGGATCGGTGGACTCGTGGGTATCGTTGTGTGCTGACATCTGGAAACTCCAATCACATGAATGGGAGCTATTGTAGCCAAGTCGGCTGGGCGGCCTCAGCCTCACTGCAGCGCATAGGTGGTGCTGGTGCGGCACACGCTTTTGCCATCCTGCGCGCCGCGCACGTCGATTTCGCCAAAAACCATGCTCTTGCCGGCGCGCAGCACGGTGGCGGTGACCAGGGCATCCTGGAGCGACAGCGGCTTTAAAAAACTGCTCGACAACTGCACCGTGCTGCAGGGCCTGAAGGCGCCAAAATGCGCAATGACCGCCAACACCATGGCGGTGTCGGCCGCCGCCATCATGGCCTGGCCGCACAACACGCCGCCAATGCGTGAGAGCTGATCCGATTGCGGCAGGCGCAGCGTCACTTCGCCCGGGCCCCAAGTTTCTACTTGCAAGTTCAAAGCTTGCACCCACGGGGCGAACAAATCGGTCAGTGACTGTTGCAAAGCTTCGCGGGTCAGCGGGGGTGAGGATGTCATGGAAAAAACCTGGGCCAATAGAGCCGCTATTTTGACGCACCGACCCGACCGGGGCTTGGCGCGCCATGGGCCTTGAGGTAAGGTGCCAACGATCTCCTCTCACGCTGCCCCCAGCCTTGCACCATGACCCCCAACGAAGTTCAAGTTTCCCATCACGGCCCGGTCACACTCGTGTCCATCGACCGGGCCTTGGCGCGCAATGCGGTGGACCGCGTGACGGCCGAGCAACTGGCCGACGCCTTTCGCGCTTTTGATGCCGACCCCGAGGCCCGTGTGGCGGTGCTCAATGGGTCGCACGGGACGTTTTGCGCAGGCGCTGATTTGAAAGCCTTGAACGACCCCGATCGGCGCAACCGCTTGGATACCGAAGGCGACGGACCCATGGGCCCGTCCCGCATGCTGCTGAGCAAACCGGTGATCGCCGCCATCAGCGGGCACGCGGTGGCCGGAGGTTTGGAGTTGGCGCTGTGGTGCGACCTGCGGGTGGTTGAACGGTCGGCGCTGCTGGGTGTGTTTTGCCGCCGCTTTGGCGTGCCTTTGATCGATGGCGGCACGGTGCGCTTACCGCGCTTGATCGGCCTGTCGCGCGCGTTGGACTTGATTTTGACCGGTCGGCCCGTGGCCGCCGACGAAGCTTTAGCCATGGGCTTGGCGAACCGCGTGGTGGACGATGGTCAAGCGCTCCAAGCCGCATTGGCGTTGGCGCAGCAACTGGCGGCCCTGCCGCAAACCTGTCTGCGCAACGACCGCCGCTCTGCCTATGAACAGTTTGGCATGCCGCTGGACGAGGCATTGCGTCACGAGTTTGCCTTGGGCCTGCAAACCCTGGCCAGTGGCGAGGCGGCGCAAGGCGCCAGCCTTTTCACTTCGGGCGCGGGGCGCGGCGGGCAAAAAGTACCGCCAAATTGAATTTGCAAAAAACAAGCCCCTTGCGGGGCCTGTTCAGCGCGCCTGAGCGTGCGAGCGCACTGGCTTGGTCAAGGCCGGTGTTTCTCGATCACCGCTTTGACCGCATCCGACAACGCAAAGCCTTCGCCGTAACGCGCGGCCAATTCAGCGCTGCGCTGGGTGAAGTGCTCGACGCCTTCGGAGTAGATGAACTGCATCGCACCGCCCGTCCAGGCGGGAAAGCCGATCGCGAAGATGGAGCCGATGTTGGCGTCGTGGGTCGAGGTCAACACGTTTTCGGCCATGCAGCGTGCGGTCTCGATCGCTTGGCGGTACAGCAGACGGTCTTTCAACTCGCGCAAAACCGCCTGGGGGTCACCCTCAAGCGGTTTTTCAAACTGCTTCAGGCCTGACCACAGGTGTTTTTTAGCGCCCGCCGGGTAGTCGTAGTAACCACCGCCGCCTGCGCGTCCAGGGCGCTGCAGGGTTTTGACCATTTTCTCGACCAGCAACTCGCCGCGTGAAGCAGTGTAGGTTTTGCCTTCGGCCGCGAAGTCGGCGCGGGTTTGGTCCAGCACGTGGACCGACAAGGACAAAGAGGTCTCGTCCAGCACCGCCAGCGGGCCCACGGGCATGCCGGCGGCCAAACCGGCTTGTTCGATCAGCGGCGCGGGCAGGCCTTCGTCCAGCATGGCCGCGCCTTCCATGACAAAGGTGCCGAACACCCGGCTGGTGAAAAAGCCGCGCGAGTCGTTCACCACGATCGGCGTTTTACCGATGGCCATCACGTAGTCATAGGCGCGGGCCACCGATTCGTCGTCGGTGTCTTTGCCGCGAATGATCTCCACCAGCTTCATCTTGTCGACAGGCGAGAAGAAATGGATGCCGACAAACTTTTGCGGCCGCGCGCTGGCCTGGGCCAAACCCGTGATCGGCAGGGTCGAGGTGTTGGAGGCAAAGGTGCCGCCGGCTGCCATCACCGCTTCGGCTTCGCGCGTCACCTGGGCTTTGAGCTCACGGTTTTCAAACACGGCTTCGATGATCAGGTCGCAACCGGCCATGTCGGCGACATCGGCGGTCGGATGAATCAAACCGAGCAAGGCGTTTTGCTTGGCCGCGTCCATGCGGCCTTGGCTGACTTGTTTGTCGGTCAGTTTGCGGCTGTAGTCGCGCCCGGCTTGGGCTTTGTCCAGGGTCACGTCGCGCAGTACCGTGGCGATGCCGCGCGCTGCGTTGGCGTAGGCAATACCTGCGCCCATCATGCCCGCGCCCAGCACGCCGATCTTGCTCGGCTTCCAGGGCGCGATGCCCGCCGGGCGCGATTTGCCCGACTTGATCGCGTTGGTGTTGAAGAAAAACGCGGTGATCATGTTCTTCGCGTTTTGCCCCACCATCAATTTGGCCAGCTTGCGGCTTTCGATGCGGGTGGCGGTGTCGTAGTCCACCTGCGCGCCTTCGACCATGCACTCCAAGATGGCTTGGGCGGCGGGGTACAGACCGTGCGTTTTGTTGAACATCATGGCCGGCATGACCGACAGGCCTTGCGCAATTTTGGGCGTCTGGGGTGTGCCGCCGGGCATTTTGTAGTCTTTGCGGTCCCAGGGCTGCACCGCTTGCGGGTTGGCTTCGATGAAAGCCATGCCCATGGCGTGCAGTTCTTGCGCGTCTTTGGCCAGACCTTGCACCAAGCCCAGCTCGAGTGCTTTTTGAGGGCTCAGCAGTTTGCCTTCCATCAAATAAGGTTGCGCGCCCATCAGGCCGAGCAAGCGCGTCATTTTGGTGACGCCGGTGGCGCCGGGCAACAAGCCCAAAGAAACCTCAGGCAGCCCCAACGGGATTTTCGGATTGTCCAGGCAAAAGCGGGCATGACCGATCAAAGCCACTTCCCACCCACCGCCCAGGGCTGCGCCATTGATCAGGCTGACAACGGGCTTGCCCATGCACTCGATGCGGCGAAACGCCTTCTTCATTTTTTCAATGCCGGCAAAACCACTGGCCGCGTCGGCGGCGGTGAGCTTGAGCACGCCTTTCAATTCGGCGCCTGCAAAGAAGGTGGTTTTGGCCGAGGTCAGCAGCACGCCGCGCAGTTGCGGGGCATCCAAGCTGAGTTGGTCGGCCAGCGCGATCATGTCTTGCTGCCACTGCGGCTTCATGGTGTTGACGGCGGAGCCGGGCTCGTCGAAAGTGACCGTGGCAATGCCTTGGTCCAAAGCGTAGCGAATCGTTTCCATGTTTACACCCGTTCAATGATGGTGGCGATGCCCATGCCGCCGCCCACGCACAGCGTGACCAAGCCGCGTTTGAGTTGGCGGCGTTCCAGCTCGTCCAGCAGCGTGCCGATCAGCATCGCGCCCGTGGCGCCCAGCGGGTGGCCCATGGCGATCGAGCCGCCGTTGACGTTGACTTTTTCATGCGGCACATGCATCTCGGCCATGAAGCGCATGGGCACGATGGCAAAGGCTTCATTCACCTCAAACAGGTCGATGTCGTCGATCGTCAAGCCCGCCTTGGCCAGCGCTTTGCGCGCCGCCGGCATGGGGCCGGTGAGCATGATGGTCGGGTCCGCGCCCGACAGCGCGGTGGCCACAATGCGCCCGCGCGGGGTCAAGCCCAATTCGCGGCCTTTGGCTTCGGTGCCGATCAGCACAGCGGCTGCGCCGTCCACGATGCCAGAGGAGTTGCCCGCGGTGTGCACGTGGTGGATGCGTTCCACCTGCGGGTAGCGCGCCAGGGCCACGGCGTCAAAGCCCATGGCGCCGAGTTCGGTGAACGAGGCCTTGAGTCCACCCAGACCTTCCATCGTGGTGTTGGGCTTGATGAACTCGTCTTCTTCCAAAACCGGCAAGCCGATGTCGTCGGTCACCGCCATCACCGATTGCTGAAAGCGCCCATCGGCGCGCGCGGCTGTGGCCCGGCGCTGCGATTCGAGCGCATAGCGGTCGACATCCTCGCGGGTGAAGCCGCCCAGGGTGGCTATCAAATCTGCGCCAATGCCCTGCGGCGTGAAGCCGGTGTCGCAATTGGTGGCCGGGTCTTGCGCCCAGGCGCCGCCGTCCGAGCCCATGGGCACGCGCGACATGCTCTCCACGCCCCCGGCAATCACCAGGTCTTCCCAACCGCTGGCCACTTTTTGCGCGCCCAGGTTCACCGCTTCCAGGCCCGAGGCGCAAAAGCGGTTGATCTGCACACCCGACACGCGAAAGTCCCAACCCGCTTTGAGCAAAGCTGTTTTGGGCAACACCGCGCCTTGATCGCCAATCGGCGAGACGCAGCCCATCACCACATCGTCGACCTGGGCCGAGTCAAAGTCGTGGCGCTGGCGCAGTTTTTCCAGCAAGCCGCCGAGCAGATCGACCGGCTTGACCTCGTGCAGGCTGCCGTCTTTTTTGCCTTTGCCACGGGGCGTGCGCACCGCGTCAAAGATGAACGCTGAAGTCATTTCACATCTCCTGGGTTGTGCTGGCCACAAGGGTGCCACGGGGCACCGGCGCCAAGCATTGACAAAGGCATTATGGGTGGGCACACTGAACAAAGCAAGTGCTTGGTTGACACCCAAATGCCGACCTCTCGCCCCCGACATACCCCTGGAGACACGCATGCAATTGACCCACGAACACGAAGAGCTCAAGCGCAACCTCAAGCGCTTCATCGACACCGAAATCAACCCCTATGTCGACGAGTGGGAGGCCGCTGAGATCTTTCCGGCGCACGAGGTGTTCAAAAAGCTGGGCAGCCTGGGCTATTTGGGGCTGACCAAGCCCGAGGCGTATGGCGGCGCGGGGCTGGACTACTCGTATGCGGTGGTGATGGCCGAAGCGCTGGGCCACATCCAATGTGGCGGCTTGCCGATGGCCATTGGCGTGCAAACCGACATGGCCACGCCTGCGCTGGCGCGTTTTGGCTCGGATGCGCTGCGGCAAGAATTCTTGGCTCCGGCGATTGCGGGTGACATGGTGGCATGCATTGGCGTGTCAGAACCCGGAGCGGGCTCGGACGTGGCGGCGGTCAAAACCACGGCGCGCAAAGACGGTGACGACTACATCATCAACGGCGGCAAGATGTGGATCACCAACAGCTTGCAGGCCGACTGGATGTGCCTTTTGGCCAATACCTCTGAAGGCCCGGCGCACAAAAACAAAAGCCTGATCATCGTGCCCATGAACACGCCGGGCATCACCGTGGCCAAGAAAATCCGCAAGATCGGCATGATGTCCAGTGACACCGGTTTGATCCACTTCGACGACGTGCGCGTGCCGCAGCGCAACCGCATTGGCGAAGAAGGCCTGGGCTTCACTTACCAAATGCAGCAGTTCCAAGAAGAGCGCCTGTGGGCGGCGGCCAACGCCATCCAGTCGCTGAGCAATTGCATCGAGCAAACCATCGCCTACACCGGCGAGCGCATGGCGTTTGGCAAATCGATCTTGGACAACCAGACGGTGCATTTCAAAATGGCCGAACTCAAAACCGAGGTGGAAAGCCTGCGCGCCCTGACCTACATGGCCACCGAGTACTACCTGGCCGGCCAAGACGTGACCGAATGGGCCTCCATGGCCAAGCTCAAAGCCGGTCGCCTGCTGCGCACCGTGCCCGACAGCTGCTTGCAGTACTGGGGCGGCATGGGCTTTACCTGGGACAACCCGGTCTCGCGCCTGTACCGCGACGGCCGCTTGGCCTCGATTGGCGGCGGCGCCGACGAAGTCATGCTGGGCATCATCAGCAAGCACATGCACACCTTGCCGAAACACCGCTGAAGCG
>CANFMK010000154.1 GCA_947448325.1 Comamonadaceae bacterium | reverse complement strand
GGATTGCGGTCCACGCCTTCGGGCACGTCATCGAATCGGTCGGTGATGCTGTGCCCAATGTCGTAAATGGACCACCAAACAACTTCTTTCACATCGATCGTGTAGGGCTTGAGGATGCGATTGGCGGCCGCAATCATGTCGTCTTGGGTGAGCTTGCGCTGCGCCGCTTTTTCATCCGGGCGCAGCTTGTCAAGTTCCACATACATGCGAAAAATATAGCCCCCTTCGCGCGGCAAGATCAACACATTGCCCTCATGGGCAGAAGAGATCAAACACTTTTGGCGCACGTCAGGAAAGTCGGTGTTGGCCAAAATGTCCATGACCCCCCAGGCTTGGTGTGCGGCGTCACCGTGCAACTGGCCACCAATCGCTTTGCGCACAGCCGAGTGCGCACCGTCACAGCCGACCACGTAGTTCGCGCGCACTGTGCGGGTGGCCCACCAATTGACGCCGGTGGCGTCTTTCAGGGTCACCGTCACCGGGTGGTCGTCGGTGGTCGGGTCGATCGTCAGGCTGACCACCTCCCAGCCGTAGTCGGGCTCCAATCGGGAGGGTGAGTTTTTCATGACCTCCAGAAACAGCTCGTGCAATCGCGCCTGGTTGATCAAGATGTGCGGCATCTCCGAGCTGTCGTCCGCCACGTCTTGCACTCGGCCAACGCGATGAATGTGGTCGGGGTTGTGCGGGTCGGGCATCCAAAACGCTGTCTGATTGACCCAATAGGTTTCCCGCTTGACCTTGTCGGCAAACCCAAAGGCCTGGAACATTTCCATCGTGCGGGTGTTGATGCCGTCGGCCTTGCCTTTGATGATGTTGCTGGGCATTTTTTCGATGATCATCGTCTCGATTTCAGGGAACGACGACAACTGCGCGGCCAAACATAACCCCGCCGGTCCTGTGCCAGAAATCAAAACATCGACTTTTTCAGGCAAGGGCTCGTGGATACCACGATGACGGCGGTTCAGTGCCGCCTCGTGAATGTCAGGGTTGCCCCCACGAAAACCATTTTTATAAAACTGCATGTCTTGTCGCCCATCATTTGAAAAGTTTGCCGACATTTTCGGCACAGACCAAATGATAACTACACTTATTAATTTCTGTCAATATGGTAAGTATGCTTATTGTTGGGTGATTGTCTAGATTCAGCTCTTCAAAATTCAAGCGTTTGGCCTTTGGACGCACGGCAAAACTCGCTATGGGCTTGCACGGCATGCCCAAGCCATGCCAAAGGTGGCGCGCGAATATCTGTACGCGATGACTGATGATGCGCTTATCGCCCTGGCCACGTCGGCTTGCGTTTCTCGTTGAACGCCGCCAGCCCTTCACGCGCATCTTCGGTCATGGCCAGCATAGCGATTTGGCTTTCGGTGTAAGCAATGGCTTGCTCAAACGTCATGTCGGCAATCGCCCGCATGGCGTATTTGCCGCGCCGGATGGCAGTGGGCGATTTGTCGGTGATGCGATCGATCAGCCACTGGGTTTTGGCGTCCAGCTCAGCGGCGGGGACCACATGGTTCACCAGCCCCGCGCTCTGGGCCTCTTGCGCCGAAAACGGCTCGCCGGTCAGCGCCCATTCACGCACGATGCGGCGCGGCACCAGGTCTTGCAGCAAGCTCATCACCTGCATCGGAAACACGCCGACTTTGACTTCGGGCAGGCCAAACAAGGCGTGGTCTGCGGCCACGGCAAAATCGGCCATGCACAACAGGCCCATGCCGCCTGCCATGCAGGTGCCGTTGATGCGCGCAATGATGGGCAAAGTGGCGTTGTTCGCCTCGCGCAGCAAATCGGCATAGGCCACATTGGGTTTAGAAAAATCAAACGCAAAGCTTTGGCCGGGCTGCAAATCGCCCCCCGCACAAAAAGCTTTTTCGCCCGCACCGGTCAAGACGATGACCCGCACCTGCGGGTTGGCATGCGCCAGGCGCAAACCTTCTTGAATGCCTTGCACCACGCCCTCGTGAATCGCGTTGCGTTTGTCGGGTCGGTTGATGGTGATCCAAAAGGCGGGGCCTTTCAAATCGTGCAGGACGACAGCAGAATCACTCATCTTGTTTCCTTTGAGCAGGCGCTTCTTCCGCCTGGATTTCCACCACCACGCGGCTGGCGGGCACTTGGTCACCCGTGGCCACATGCACGGCCGTGACGGTGCCGGCCACCGGCGCGGCATGGACGTGCTCCATTTTCATGGCTTCCAGAGTGACCAGCGCTTGCTGCGCTTGCACCCGCTCACCCACCGCCACCAGCACCGCGACCACGCGCCCGTTCATGCTGGCGCGCACCTTGCCGTCGCCACCGTCTTGCCCGGGCTTGGTGCCCACGGCGCGGGTCAAGTCACTCACCTGAAGAGGATGGCCGTCAAAGTGCAGGCACAGGGTGTGGCCATCGCGCACCCAAGACACATGGTGCATGACGCGGTCGACGATGGCGCGGGCGCTGCGGTCAGTTTGCGCGACCGACACCAGCGCATGGGTTTGGTCACCCACTTGCACCGTGAACGCTTGAGGCCTGGTTTGCGTGAGCGTCGCCCGCACGGCGGCATCACCCACTTTCAGCGACAAGCCCACCGGCAAGGCGTGGGCCAGGCGCGCCGCTTCACCTGACGGTTGCACCGCGCTGCTTTGGTGCAGCAGCCACGCCGCCACGGCCAGCGCTTGCGTCGAAGGGGTTTCGCTCAACAACTCGGCTTCGTGCGCTGCAATGAAAGCGGTGGTGGCCTCCCCTTGAGCAAACACCGTGTGCGCCACACTGCGGCGCAAAAAGCTTTGGTTGGTGGTGACGCCCAACGCCACCAAGTCGTGCAGCGCCGACTGCAGTTGCCGCAAGGCTGCGGACCGGTTGGGGCCGTGGGCGATGATTTTTGCAATCATCGAGTCGTAATACGGCGGGATGATCGCGCCGTCTGACAAGGCATGCTCCACCCGCACCCCTGCAGGCGGACGCCATTGCAGCAGGCTGCCGCTTTGCGGCATGAAGCCTGCAGGCACGTCTTCGGCGCACAAACGCACCTCGATGGCGTGACCTGCCCATGTGATGTCAGCTTGCTTCAAAGGCAGGGGCTCGCCCGCTGCCACACGCAGCTGCCACTCGACCAAGTCCAGCCCTGTGATGGCCTCGGTCACCGGATGCTCGACCTGCAAGCGGGTGTTCATTTCCATGAAATAAAAATGCCCTTCGCGGTCCAGCAAAAATTCCAGCGTGCCCGCGCCTTCATAGGCAATGGCTTGCACCGCGGCCACGGCGGTCGCCCCCATGCGCGCACGCAAGGCCGCATCCACAGCGGGCGATGGCGCTTCTTCGATCACTTTTTGGTGGCGGCGCTGCACCGAGCAATCGCGCTCACCCAAGTGAATCGCATGGCCATGCCGGTCCGCCAAAATTTGGATTTCGATGTGGCGCGGTGCTTCAATCGCGCGCTCCAAAATCACGGTGGCGTCGCCGAAGGCGTTGAGCGCCTCGGACTGGGCGCTGCGCAGCAAGTCTGCAAATTCGGCGGCTTGACGCACCAGGCGCATGCCGCGCCCACCGCCCCCGGCCGTGGCCTTGATCATGACGGGGTAGCCGATTTGCGCCGCCTGCGCGGCCAGGTGCTCGGTGCTTTGGTCTTCACCTTGGTAGCCCGCAATGCAGGGCACGCCGGCGGCGATCATCAAGCGCTTGGCCCCGGCCTTGTCGCCCATGGCACGAATCGCCTCGGGCGAAGGGCCGATGAACACCAAGCCCGCATCGCGGCAAGCCTGGGCAAAGTCTTCGTTCTCGGCGAGAAAGCCATAACCCGGGTGCACCGCATCGGCACCGGTCAGTCGCGCCGCCTCGATGATCGCAGCGATATTCAAGTAAGACTGCGCGGGCAGCGGCTCGCCAATGCACACGGCTTGGTGCGCGGCATGCACATGCGCGGCCTCTTGATCGGCGGTGGAATACACCGCCACCGTGCGGTAGCCCAAGGCATGGGCGCTGCAGATCACGCGCAGCGCGATCTCACCCCGGTTGGCGATCAGAATTTTGTGAAAAGGTGTGGCGTGTTTCATGGGAAGCTCCAGCATCAAGGACGGGCCACCGAGAACTGCATCTTCTGCGGCTCACGGGCCTCGGCTTCGCGGCACACTGCCAGCACCTGGGCCAGCACCGCACGGGTGTCGCGCGGGTCGATCACGCCATCGTCGAGCAGCATGGCACTGGTGGTGAAGACGCTCATTTGGCTGTCAAAGCGCTGGATGATGCGCTGGCTCATCTCGTCCAATTTGGCTTCGTCGACCACGCCTTTGCGGCGCATACCCGCCTCGGTGACGATGCGCATGGTGCCCGCCGCTTGCTCGCCGCCCATCACCGCGGTTTTGGCGTTTGGCCAGCTGAAGCAAAAGCGCGGATGAAAACCACGCCCGCACATGCCGTAGTTGCCCGCGCCGAACGATGCACCACAGTACACCGTGATTTGCGGCACGGTGGCGTTGGTCACCGCCTGGATCATTTTGGAGCCGTGCTTGATGATGCCGGCTTCTTCGTAGGCTTTGCCCACCATGTAGCCAGTGGTGTTGTTCAAATACAAGATCGGTGTGCGCGACTGGCAACAGGCTTGGATGAAATGCGTGGCCTTGGCGGCACCCGCCGGATCGATCGGGCCATTGTTGGTGATGACGCCGACCGACCAACCTTCGATTTGAATATGGCCGCAGACCGTGGCGCGGCCGTAGTTTTCAGAAAATTCCAAAAAGTCCGAATCGTCGGCCAGACGCGCGATCACCTGCTTCATGTCGACCGGGCGTTTGTGGTCATCGGGCATGATGCCCAAGAGTTCTTCAGCGTCGTAACGCGGCGGCTTGAAGCTGCGCGGCGCGGACACAGGCATCGAGCGGTTCCAGTCCAACTTGGCCATGATGTCGCGCGCGATGCGCAGGCCATCGCGGTCGTCTTCGGCCAGGTAGTCACCCAGGCCCGAGATGCTGGTGTGCATCACCGCGCCGCCCAGCTCTTCTTCGGTCGCCACCTCGCCGGTGGCCGCTTTGAGCAAGGGCGGCCCGGCCAAAAAGGCGCGCGAACGGCCACGCACCAAGATGATGTAGTCCGACAAACCGGTTTGGTAAGCGCCCCCGGCGGTGGACGAGCCGTGGGTCACAGTGACCACCGGCAAGCCGGCTGCTGACATGCGCGCCAAATTGCGAAAGGTGCTGCCGCCGCGCACAAAGTCTTCGACCCGGTAGGTCATCAAATTCGCGCCCGCGCTCTCCACCAACTGCACATAAGGCAATTTGTTTTCCAGCGTGAGTTCTTGGGCGCGCAGCAGTTTGTCCAAGCCTTTGGGTTGCAAGGCGCCGGCGTCAATGCCCGAGTCAGACGCCATGACCATGCAACGCACACCACTGACAAAACCGATGCCGGCGATGATGCCGCCCCCGGGCACACTCTTGTCGGGGTCGGGCGTGTCCAAGCCAAAGCCGGCCAAGGTCGACAGCTCTAAAAACGGCGCGCCGGGGTCCAGCAACAAGGCCAAGCGTTCACGCGGCAGCAGTTGCTGGCGTTTTTCAAAACGCTCGCGCGACAGCGCGGATTTGTCGCGCGCGCGCTGCTCGCACTGGCGCACTTGGGTGAGCAGCGCCAGCATGTGGTCGCGGTTCACGGCAAAAGCCGGGCTGCTCAGGGAAATGGTCGATTCAATCTGGGGCATGGGGTCTGACTTTCGATGCGATGCAATTCAATGGGCTCAAATGCCGAGCTGGCGCGCGGCGAGGTCTTTCATGATTTCTTCGGAGCCGCCGCCGATCATCATGACCTTGACCTCGCGGTAAATGCGCTCCGAACGGGTGCCGCGCATAAAGCCCATACCCCCCAGAATTTGCACCGCTTGGTCGGCGCAAAACTGCATGGCCTGGGTCGACAAGATTTTGGCCATGCAAGCACGTGCCACCAGTTGCGACGCGTCACCCACCTGGTGCTGCACCTGCCAGGCCAGCTCATAGGTCAGGCTGCGCGCGGCTTCGATGCGCATGGCCATGTCCACCAGCTTGTGCCGGATGACTTGGCGCTGCGACAAAGGTTGGCCAAAGGTGTGGCGCTCGCGCGCCCAGTCCACCGCCTCTTGCAAACACACCTGCGCGAACATGCAGGCCTGCGCCGACATGCCCAAGCGCTCGGCGTTGAAGTTGTTCATGAAGACTTTGAAGCCCTGGTTTTCCACGCCGAGCAAATTCGCCACCGGCACGCGCACCTGGTCAAAGCGCAAGTGCGCTGTGTCCGATGCCCACCAGCCCATTTTTTTCAACGGTGTGCGCGTGAAGCCCGGTGTGTCGCCTTCGATCATCAGCGCCGAAACACCGCCGGCACCTTTGTTGTTCGGATCGGTGCGCACCGCCACCGTGAAATAGTCGGCCCGCATGCCCGACGTGATGAAGACCTTCTCGCCGCTGACCACGTAGTGGTCGCCATCGCGCACGGCGGTGGTTTTGAGCGAGGCCACATCCGAGCCGCCGCCCGGCTCGGTCACCGCCAGGGCGGCGATCTTGTCGCCGCGCAGCACCGCTGGCATGACACGCTGCTTGAGCGCCTCGCTGCCATAAGCATTGATCGGCGGCAGCCCGATGGTGTGCGACAACAGCGAGGCCGAGATGCCGCCACTGCCCGAGCGCGCCATTTCTTCGGCGGTAATGATATGAAAAAACAAATCGGCCGGCGTCCCGCCCAAGGCCTCGGGGTAGCCGATACCCAGCACGCCCAGTCGCGCAATGCGCTGGTACAAATCACGCGGGAAGGTTTCCGCCTCGTCCCATTCGTTCACAAACGGCGTGATCTCGCGCGCCACAAAGTCGCGCATCGCGGCGCGGTAGTCCGCGTGCTCGGCAGAAAAATAATGCGGCAGTGCCTGGGTGTCC
>CANFMK010000153.1 GCA_947448325.1 Comamonadaceae bacterium | reverse complement strand
CCGTCGAAACCGAAGACCACGGCGTCGGTAAAGCGAAACAGTTTTTGCACATGGTCCGGTGTGCAGGCCGTGCCCAGGGTGGCCACCGCATTGGGAAAACCCATTTGCGCCAAAGCCACCACGTCCATATAACCTTCGGTGACCAGCACAAACCCCGCTGAATGCAAGGCTTCGCGCGCCTCAAACAGGCCATAGAGCTCGCGCCCCTTGTGAAACACCGGGGTTTCAGGGGAGTTGAGGTATTTGGGCGTGCCATCGCCCATGACGCGGCCGCCAAAACCAATGCATTCGCCTTTGATGTTGCGGATGGGGAACATCACCCGGTCACGGAAACGGTCGTAGCGTTTGCTGTCCTCTTCGTTGACGATGACCAAACCGCTTTCGGCCAGCAAAGGGTCGTCGTAATTGGGAAACACACTGGCCAGGCTGCGCCAGCCTTCTGGCGCATAACCCAGGCCGAAGCGCTTGGCGATCTGACCGGACAGGCCGCGGCCTTTCAGGTAGGCCACTGCTTTGGGAGTGGTTTTGAGGTGTTGGCGGTAGGACTCGCCGGCTTTTTCCAGCACGTCGGTCAGGGAGTTTTGTTTGTGCCTTTGTTCGGCGGCGCGGGCGCGCTCTTCGGGGGATTGCTCCTCTTCGGGCACCACCATGCCGGTCTGTTGAGCCAGGTCTTTCACGGCTTCGATGAAGGTCATGCCCGCGTGTTCCATCAAAAAGCCGATGGCGTCGCCGCTTTTGCCGCAGCCAAAACAATGAAAGAACTGTTTGGTCGGACTGACGCTGAAACTGGGGGATTTTTCGCCGTGAAAAGGGCACAAACCCATGAAATTGGCGCCGCCTTTTTTCAGCTGCACATAGCGGCCCACCACCTCGACCACGTCGACGCGGGAAAGCAACTCTTGCAAAAAGGACTGAGGGATGGCCACGACCCTATTTTCACCGATCCGGGCACCGTGCCGGTCAACACGGTGTCAGGCGTTTCGGTTTCAATGGACAATCGCTGAAAAAGGAGACTGAAATGACCTCGATGTTCGACCAAGACCTGCCCCCCACCGCCGCCAACTATGCGGCCATGTCGCCGCTGACCTTCCTGGAGCGCACCGCGCAGGTGTACCCGAATCGCTTGGCTGTGGTGCACGGCCTGGGCGCGCAAACCGTGCGCCATACTTGGTCGCAAACCTACGACCGTTGTCGCCAACTGGCCAGTGCGCTGACATTGGCGGGTGTCGGCAAAAACGACACGGTGGCGGTCATGCTTCCGAATACGCCGCCCATGGTGGAGGCGCATTTTGGCGTGCCGATGGCGGGTGCTGTGCTCAACGCCTTGAACACCCGTTTGGACCCCGAGACCGTGGCTTTCATGCTGGACCACGGCGAAGCCAAGGTGGTGATCGTGGACCCGGAGTTCTCTGCCACGCTGAAAAAAGCCTTGGCCTTGCGCCAATCGACCCAGCCGCTGCTGGTGATTGATGTGCAGGATGCGCTGTACACCGGCCCCTCAGAGCGCTTAGGCGCAACCGACTACGAAGCCTTTTTGGCGCAAGGTGACCCGCATTTTGCTTGGCAGTTGCCCGACAACGAGTGGGACGCGATTGCCCTGAACTACACCAGCGGCACCACCGGCAACCCCAAAGGCGTGGTGTACCACCACCGCGGTGCGACCACGAACGCGATCTCCAATATTTTGGAATGGGACATGCCCAAATTTGCAGCTTATTTGTGGACGCTGCCCATGTTCCATTGCAACGGCTGGTGCTTTCCTTGGACTTTGGCGGCCCGCGCGGGTGTGAACGTGTGTTTGCGCAAGGTCGACGCGCAAAGTATTTTCGACATGATGCGCGAGCACCAGGTCACGCATTACTGCGGCGCGCCGATCGTGCACGGTTTGCTGGTCAATGCGCCGGCCGACATGAAGGTGGGTCTGCCCAGCGGTGTCAAGGCCATGGTGGCGGGTGCCGCGCCGCCGGCTTCGATGATCGAGGGCATGGAGCAAATGGGTTTTGATTTGACCCACGTGTATGGTTTGACCGAGGTCTATGGCCCGGCCACGGTCTGCGCCAAGCATGACGATTGGCAGCAACTGCCGATTGGGGAGCGCGCCCGGCTCAACGCCCGCCAAGGCGTGCGTTACCACCTGGAGCGCGAAGTCTGTGTGCTCGACCCCGAAACCATGCTGCCAGTGCCGCACGACGGCGAGACCATGGGCGAGATCATGTTCAAAGGCAATATCACCATGAAGGGGTATTTGAAAAATCCCAAGGCCACTGAAGAAGCTTTTGCCGGCGGCTGGTTTCACAGCGGGGACTTGGCGGTGCAGTACCCTGACGGCTACATCAAGATCAAAGACCGCAGCAAAGACATCATCATTTCGGGCGGGGAAAACATCTCGTCGATTGAAGTCGAAGACGTGCTCTACCGCCATCCGGACGTGTTGGCGGCTGCCGTGGTGGCCAAGCCCGATGCCCGTTGGGGCGAGACGCCATGCGCTTTTGTGGAGTTGAAAGCCGGTGCCACGACCACGGCCCAAGCCATGGTCGACCACTGCAAGCAACATTTGGCGGGCTTCAAGGTGCCGCGTGCGATTGTGTTTGGCGAGTTGCCCAAAACCAGCACGGGCAAGATTCAAAAATTTGAGCTGCGCAAACAGGCCGGTTCAGCGATTGCGATTGACGTTTGAGGCTTATTCAATGTCAAAGGCGTGGACTTTGAACTGACCGGCTTTGCGGTCTTCAAAAAAGCGCTGCAAGGTTTCTTTGACGGTGCGAAAAGCCAGCTCATCCCAAGGGATGTCGTCTTCGCTGAACAAGCGCGCTTCTTGGGTTTCGTGGCCGGGGTCAAAGCGCTCGTGCCGCAGATCGGCCAGATAGTACAAGTGCACTTGGCCAACGCGCGGCACACTCATCACCGTGAACAGTTCGCGCATTTCAAACTCCGCGCCTGACTCTTCGCGGGTTTCCCGGGCAGCGCCCTGCGAGGTGGACTCGCCCAACTCCATGAACCCCGCGGGCAGCGTCCATTTACCTTTGCGCGGTTCGATGTTGCGTTTGCACAGCAGCACTTGATCGTCCCAAACAGGCACCGTTCCCACCACGTTCAAGGGGTTGGTGTAATGCACGGTGTGGCAAGACGGGCAAACGTCGCGCTCACGCGTGTCCCCGTCATCAGGGATTCGTTTCTCAACCGCATGCCCGCATTGACGGCAGTGGTGGATGGTCCGATCAAAACTCATGCGCAAGCCTGGTCAAGTCAGGTATTGAATCAGGAACAGCGAGATGCCTGGGAAGAACAGCAGCAACAGGGTGCGGATGGTGTCGCTGATCAAAAACGGCATGATGCCTTTGTAGCTTTCGCTCAGCGGCACGTCTTTGGCCATGCCGTTGACCACGTAAACGTTCAGTCCCACAGGCGGCGCCAGCATGCCAAAGCCCACCGTCATCAGCACCATGATGCCAAACCAAATCGCGGTGTGCTCAGGCGTCATGCCAAAGTTCAGTTTCATGATGATCGGAAAGAAGATCGGGATGGTCAGCAGCAGCATGGACAACTCGTCCATCACCGCGCCCAAGACCACGTACAACAGCAAGATGCCACCCACCACCATCAGAGGCGCCAGATTCATGGCGACCACCATCTCGGCCAATTGGCCAGGCACTTGGGTGCGCGCCAAAGAGGCGTTCATCACGTCTGCGCCCATGAAGATCATGAAGATCATGGCCGAGCTGAGCGCCGTGGCGTGGAAACATTCCAAGAATTTGGCCCAGGTCAGTTCGCGTTTGAGCAAGGCGGCGACAAAGGTCGAAGAGGCACCGACAGCGGCCCCTTCGGTGGGGGTGAAAAAGCCCGCGTAAATTCCGCCAAACACGATGATGAAAATCGTGGCAATCGGCAAGATCCCTTTCAGGGATTCGAAGGTCAATTTTTCCGCCTCTTCATGGTCAGGCGCTTGGCCGGGTACTACGCGCACATAAATCGCAATCGCGATCATGTAGCCCACCATGGCAATGATGCCGGGCATCATGGCGGCGGCAAACAGCTTGGCGATGTTTTGCTCGGTCAAAATCGCGTAAATCACCAAAGGCACCGAAGGCGGAATCAAAATGCCTAAAGTGCCACCGGCCGCCAACGTGCCCGTGGCCAAACGGCCTGAGTAACCATGGCGCTTCATTTCGGGTAAGGCCACACCGGTGATGGTGGCGGCGGTAGCGACCGAGGAGCCGCAAATCGCGCCAAAGGCTGCGCAAGCCAGCACCGCGCCCATGGCCAGACCGCCTTTGAAGCGACCCATGACAGCGGCGGCAAACTGGAACAGTGCCTTGCTGATGCCGCCTTGGGTGGCAAAGTGCCCCATCAAAATGAACAGTGGGATCACTGACAAGTCGTAGTTGGCCAGTCGGGCAAAGGCGAGATTGTTGATGAAATTGAGGAAGGGCGAGACGCCGGACTGCAGCACAAAGCCCACTGCACCGGCAATGAACATGGCCCCGGCGATGGGCACGCGCACCACCATCAGGAACAGCATCACGCCGAAGATCAGCAAGGCCAATTGGATCGGGGTCATGCGCTGGCCTCTTCAGGGTTGAACTTGGAAAGGGTTTGCATGGCGGCAATCAAGGCGGTCAGCGCAAAAGGCAGGCTCATGCTGGCGAAAACGATCCAATCCGGAAAGCCCAGCAGCATGGAGGCGCCCATGGTTTCTTTGGCATTGATGGCGGCCAGGGCGCAGCGCCAGGACAGCAGAAAGAAAATCACCGTCATCAGCAAATCGCCAAAGCGGTCGAGTTTGTGATTGAAGGCGGCGCTGCGGTTGGCGGTGAAAAAGTCCACGATGATGTTGTCACGTTTGAATTGGCACAGCGGCATGAAAAAGGCGATGGCCGCGCCGGAGCCGATGCCGGTCAATTCGAAGTCGCCAATCAGTGCTGTGTCAAATACATTGCGGCCAATCAGGCTGTAGCAGGTCATCAGCATCAGGCCGGTCATCAACAGACCGCCGAGAATGCTGCATAAACGGGCAAGCCGTTCAAGCGGGCTGGAAAACATCATGGTGTTCTGAGGTGTCTAAAAGGGATGGCGTAATCAGTTCCAAGGGATTATCAAGCCAAAAAAAGGAACCGGAACAAATGCCGAGGGCACTTGTTCCGGTGGCTTGAGTTCAAACTTACTTGGTGTATTGCTTGATCAGGTCGGTGGCGCTTTGCAACATGCCTTTGCCGTCCATGCCTTTGCCGGTCATTTCAGCGACCCAGGCATCGTCCAAAGAATCCGTGGCTTTCTTCCATTTTTCCAACTCAGCCTTGGGGATGATGCTGATTTTTTGATTGGCAGAAGCTTCAAAGATTTTCTTGCTGGGGACGTCTTGGCCGGCTTGGGTTTTGCCCAAGAAGGCAGAAAACTCACGGCCCGAGTTCTTGTCGATCACGGCTTTCAAATCTGCGGGCAGCGAGTCGTACTTGGCCTTGTTCATGGGGACCACGAACACGGTGGTGTACAGCGCGTTGTAGCTGCGGTCGGTCTCGGCGGTGAAGTTGGTCAACTCGTTGACCTTCAAGCCAGGCGCCACTTCGTAGGGGATCACGGCACCGTCAATCACGCCTTTGGACAAGGCTTCAGGCACTTGCGGTACGGGCATGGCCACAGGGGTTGCGCCCATCATGGCGACCATTTTGTTCACTTGGCGGGTGGGTGCACGCACCTTCATGCCCTTCAAGTCGGCCATCGTGGTCACGGCTTTGGACTTAGAGTAGATGTTGCCTGGACCGTGCACATGCACCGCCAACATCTTCACGTCCTTGAAGTCGTCTTGCGCGAACTTTTGCGCATAGTCCCAAGCGGCGCGGCTGGTGGCTTCGGCGTTGGTCATCATGAAGGGCAACTCAAAGACTTCGAGTTTGGCCAATTTGGGGGTGTAAGCCTGCAAGGTCCAAGCCACATCGATCACGCCGTCACGGGCTTGTTCATACAACTGCGGAGGCGTGCCGCCCAGCTGCATGGCAGGGAAGATGTCGCACTTGAGGTGATCTTTGGAGTCACGCGCCAGGTTTTTGCACCACTCGCCCAGCATGGTGGTGTGCTGAATCGATTGGGGGCCTAAAAAATGATGCACTTTCAGCGTCACCGTCTGGGCTTGAACGCCCAGGGCGGCGCAGCTCAGACCAATGCTGAGGGCGGTGAGTTTCAAAAATGGCTTCATAGTGTCTCCAAGTGAGGAAAAATTCAATTCAATCAAGCTGGCAGGATCATAAACCAACCGATCGGTCGGTTAATTGGTACTTACCCACGTCCGATCAGACGATTTTGACGCTCAGCGAGCCCAGTCCGGCCACATGGCCGGTCAAAACATCGCCTGCCACCACGGCGGCCACGCCTTCGGGCGTGCCGGTGTAAATCAAATCACCGGCTTGCAGCTCCCAAGCGGCCGACAGGTGTTCGATGGTCTCGGCAATGTTCCAGATCAATTTGGCAATGGTGCTGGTTTGCCGCAGCTGTCCGTTGACCTCCAGGGTAATTTCAGCCTGGGTCACATCACCTGCCTGGGCGATCGGCGTGATGGGGCCGATCGGCGCGGAGTGGTCAAAGGCCTTGCCGATGCACCAGGGGCGGCCTTGTTTTTTCATCTCGTTTTGCAAATCGCGGCGCGTCATGTCCAGGCCCACGGCGTAGCCATAAATATGCTTCATGGCGTCTATCGCCTTGATGTTCTTGCCGCCGGTGCCAATTGCCACCACCAATTCGATCTCGTGGTGGAAGTTTTGCGTCAGGCTGGGGTAGGGCAATGCCCCTGTTTGGCCGGCTTCGACCACGACCAGCGCGTTGGCAGGTTTCAAAAAGAAAAAAGGAGGCTCGCGGCCTGTGAAGCCCATTTCTTTCGCATGCTCTTCGTAATTGCGGCCCACACAATAAATGCGCTGAACGGGAAATTGGGCTGTTTCGCCGACAACGGGAACCGAAACCGGGGCGGGAGGCGTAAAAAGGTAATTCATGGTGCGTCTGGGAGAGGCTG
>CANFMK010000152.1 GCA_947448325.1 Comamonadaceae bacterium | reverse complement strand
CGATCTTGATGTCTGCGCCGTTACCGACGGCAAGCACCTGATCAATCACGATTTCCTGGCCAACGTCCGCAGCAATCTGTTCTACTTTAATTTTTTCGCCAGCAGCAACACGATACTGTTTGCCGCCGGTTTTTATGACCGCGTACATAAATGACCTCTTGAATGGAAGTTTCCACAGGACGTCCCTGAGGAACCTCGGATTCTAGCACGCAATCAACCTGGAGGACAACGCCTACACCCAACCCGCCCCTGGACCAGCCATCGACTCCCTATAATGCGTCTTCAAACCGTACCTCTACGGCAGAAAAACCCCTCCAGTTAGCCCACGTTGTCCGCCTCAGCCCACAGCACCGCCACCGTCTTGCAACTGGTCGCCCCGGACATGGCCCAGGTCGATCTTGTGATTGCGGATCGACTTGCATCAGGGGTCCCCCTGGTCGGTCAGGTGGCGCAATACATCATTTCTGCTGGCGGCAAACGCTTGCGCCCCGTCTTGTTGCTGCTGACCTGTGGCGCCTTGGGTTACAACGCAGCGCAGCGCTTCAACCTGGCTGCGGTGGTGGAATTCATTCACACGGCCACTTTGCTGCACGACGATGTGGTGGACGAGTCGACGCTGCGCCGGGGCCGCCCCACAGCCAATGAGAACTTTGGCAATCCTGCAAGCGTCTTGGTCGGAGACTTTTTGTATTCCCGCGCCTTCCAAATGATGGTGCAGGCCAACAGCATGCGGGTCATGCAGACCCTGGCCGATGCCACCAATGTGATCGCCGAAGGCGAAGTGCTGCAATTGATGAATATGCACGACGCCACGCTGGACGAGGAGGGTTACTTGCGAGTCATCCGCTCCAAAACGGCCAAATTGTTTGAGGCCAGTGCCCGTTTGGGTGCGATTTTGGCAGGCAGCGACGATACGGTGGAGCAGGCCTGCGCAGAGTACGGTCAGGCGTTGGGCACCGCTTTTCAGGTGATTGACGACGTGCTGGACTACGATGGTAACGCCAGCGAAATGGGCAAAAACCTTGGGGATGACCTTCGCGAAGGCAAGGCCACCCTGCCATTGATCTTGGCCATGCAGCGCGGCAGTGCGGCGCAGCGCCAAACCGTGCGCGAAGCCATCGAAACCGGCTCGGTCGAGCGTTTGCAAGACATTGTGACCATCGTGCGCGACACGGGTGCCTTAGACGCCACGAGGCAAGCCGCGTCCAAGGAGGCGCAACGTGCCATCGATGCGGTTCGTCAGTTGCCTGATAACCTCTACAGCCAATCCATGGTGACACTGGCAGCGCAGTTGCTTGAACGCCGCACTTGAACGTGTCACCTGCAACCTGGCCTTGGGCTGGATCGGATGGTTTGATTTTGATTGAATTTTTTCGAAAGCTTGCAATGACCCATTTCCATCGCCACGGACTGCGTCGCCAATTTGCACGGGCCTTGATGCTGGGCTGCGTGGCACTGTCGGCCGTGCATGCGCAGGTCCCTTTCCCAAGCAAACCCCTCAAAATTGTGGTGCCCAATGCGGCTGGAGGTGCAGCCGACATCACTGCGCGCACGGTGGCGCAAAAATTGTCTGAGGCCTTAGGGCAATCGGTCGTGATCGACAACAAACCCAGCGCCGGCGGCATTGTGGCCGGCGAAATGGTGGCCCGTTCAGAGCCCGATGGTCACACCTTGCTGTTGATCTCGAGCGGTACAGCGGTGAGCGCGGCTTCGTTCAAGTCCTTGCCCTTTGACACCGTGAAAGATTTCACGCCTGTCTCCAAATTGGCCAGCTTCGATTTGGTGATTGCGGTGGCGGAGGGCGGCCGCTTCAAAAGCTTGCCTGAGTTGCTGACCTACGCGCGCGCCAATCCCGGCAAACTCAATATCGGTACGCCGCAAATTGGCACGACACAAAACCTGGCCGCCGAGTTATTTGTGAGCTCGGCGGGCTTGACCGCGCAAATCGTGCCTTTCAATGGCACACCACCCGTGATCACGGCGTTGCGCGGCGGCGAGATCGATGCCATGGTCGAAATTCTGGGCCCCTTGATGCCGCAAATTCAATCCAAGGCTTTACGTCCTGTGGCTTTGCTGAGTGACAAGCGCTCCCCTGTGCTGCCCGATGTCCCCGCTGTCAAAGAAGCCGGGGGCAATTTGTCCCAATTCAACGTCTCATCTTGGAACGGCTTGTCAGTGCCGGCCAAAACCCCACGTGAAGTGGTGCAACGCCTCAGCCGAGAATTGCAAACCGTATTGGCGCTGCCGGAGGTGAAAAAACGTCTTTTGGAGTTGAGCTTGTATGCCCAAGGCAGCACGCCCGAACAGGCGGCCGACCTCTTGAACCAAGACATACGCCGATGGACGGATGTGGTGGCCAAATCGAAAATCGAAAAACACTGACGCAAAGACCAAGAGTCCACACCTCGGCACAAGGGTGCGTCGGTTTATTTAAATATTTACAAAAGAACTCACTTCATAGATCATTTTGATTTTTAAGAATTCTTAAAAATCATGGCAACTGTGACAACGCCAGGCTCATCCAGCCCTGGTAATGAAGACTCACCTGTGGTGGCCTACCTGGACCAAATTCTGGCCGAGGCCGTCAAGTTGCGGGCTTCGGATCTGCACTTTGAACCCTTTGAGCACAGCTACAGGGTTCGACTGCGCGTCGATGGTGAACTGCGAGAAATGCCAGGGCCCGCCAAGTCGCTGAAGGACAAACTGGCCTCACGCATTAAAGTCTTGTCACAACTGGACATTGCCGAAAAACGACTGCCGCAGGATGGCCGTATGAAATTGCCCACGCCCGAAGGCGGGGCACTGGATTTACGCGTGAGCACCTTGCCCACATTGTTTGGCGAAAAGGTGGTGATTCGCGTTTTGGCACCCCACACCTCAGGACTGGACATCGACCAACTGGGATATGGAGAGGAAGAAAAAAAGCGCCTGCTCCAGGCCATTCGACAACCGCACGGCATGGTGTTGGTCACAGGTCCGACCGGGTCAGGCAAAACCCAATCGCTGTATGCCTGCTTGAATGTGCTCAATGCCCCGGAAGTGAACATTGCCACCGTCGAAGATCCTTGCGAAATTCATTTACCAGGTGTCAACCAAGTCAATGTGCACGACAAAGCCGGGCTGACATTTGCAGTCGCCTTGCGCGCCTTCTTACGCCAAGACCCGGATGTGCTCATGGTGGGTGAAGTTCGCGACCTGGAAACCGCCGACATCGCTGTCAAGGCCTCACAGACCGGCCATTTGGTGCTTTCCACCATGCACACCAACGATGCCCCCAGTGCGTTGACTCGCTTGCGCAACATGGGCATTGCGCCCTACAACATCGTCTCCAGCGTGGCATTGATCACAGCCCAGCGCCTGGTGCGTCGTTTGTGCCCCCATTGCAAACAAGCCGATGAAGCCGCAACGCAATGGCTGCACGAGGCGGGTTTGCCAGTGCACCTCCTGCTGAAGCCTGTCAAAGCTTACCGCGCTGTGGGCTGCGACCAATGCCACAAAGGATTCTCCGGTCGCACTGGAATTTTTCAAGTCATGCCGGTCAGCGATGTGATCGCCGAGTTGATATTGCAGGAAGCCAGTGCCAGCGACATCGCAGCGCAAGCACGGCGTGAAGGGGTCCTGACGCTGCGTCAATCAGGCATACGCCACGTGCTTGAGGGCATCACTTCTTTGGAAGAGGTCCTGGCCGCTACCAGCGAATAAATCAGCCGAACGCACCGGATGCCGACCTCCAACTCAAATTCTGTCTTATTCGATTGGTCGGGCCAAGATGCGCAAGGCAGCTTGCTCAAAGGCCAGATCCGAGCGCCCCATATTGGCATGGCGCGGGCCATGATCCGGCACCAAGGCATCCGCGTCATGCAAGTGCATCGTCACGCTGCGCCACGTCCAGTGCACATCAAAGCGGCCTCCTTGGCATTGTTCACACGACAGTTAGCCGCTTTGGTCAGAGCCGGCGTGCCGCTGCTGCAATCACTGGACCTGGTGAGGCGCAGTACGCCCCAACCAGAATGGGCAAGCTTGCTGGAAAGTCTGAAGCACGACATCGAAAACGGCTCGACCTTGAACGCCGCCTTTCGCCAATACCCGGCGCATTTCAGCCCCCTGTATTGCAGCCTGGTAGCGGCAGGAGAAGCTGCAGGCCTGCTGGACGATATGTTGGACAAACTGGCTTTCACACTGGAAAAAAATGCAGTCTTGAAATCCAAAATTCGGACTGCGCTGATGTACCCCACCGTCGTGGTCACCGTGGCCATGGTGGTGGTGCTGGTGATATTGATGGCAGTCGTCCCGGTCTTTGAAGATGTTTTCAAGTCGATGAACGCCACACTGCCCCTGCCGACCCAATGGGTCATTGCAATCAGTCAAGGGCTGGTGCACAGTGCCTGGCTGATGGGTTTAGTGGGCCTGGCAGCTGTCCTGCTTTGGCGCACCGGTTGGCACCGCCAACCAGACAGGCAACTGCGCTGGAGCCGGTGGCAGTTGCAACTTCCTTGGATCGGGTCTCTGATTCAATCTGCAGTAGTGGCCCGCTGGGCTCACACCTTGTCAGCACTGCTGGCAGCCGGCGTTCCTTTGGTGGAGGCCCTGGGCCCTGTGGCATCGGCATGCGATCATTCAGTCTACGCCAAAGCATCAGAGACAATGCGGGCACAGGTAGCGCAAGGCAGTAGCTTGAATGAGACGATGGTACTGTCAGGCTTATTCCCCAGCATGTTGGTGCAGATGTGCGCAATTGGTGAAGAAACTGGCGCGGTAGACACCATGTTGGCGCGTGCAGCTGCATTGCTTGAAAATGAGTTACATGACCAGCTGAGCGGATTATCAAGCCTATTGGAGCCTGTGATCATGGTGCTTTTGGGGTGCGTGGTGGGTGCCATCTTGGTGGCTTTGTACCTGCCCATATTTAAACTGGGACAACTCTTTTGATGCTTGATTTTTTAAATTTCCTCCAACCCTATGCCATTTGGGTAGGCGGTCTGATCGGATTATTGATCGGTAGTTTTTTGAACGTGGTCATTCACCGCATGCCCTTGATGCTTGAGCAGCAATGGCAAGCAGATATGGCCAGTGCGGACGAGGCTCAGACAGCACTACAACCCAGCTTCAATTTGTCAACGCCGTCCTCACACTGTCCACACTGTCTGCATCGCTTGAACTGGTGGGAAAACGTGCCTGTTGTGAGTTACCTGCTGCTCAAAGGCCAATGCAGTGGTTGTCATGCGCACATCAGTTTGCGCTACCCCGCGATTGAGCTGTTCACAGCATTGGCCATAGCAGCCTGTTTTCATCACTGGGGCGTGAGTCTGCAAGCCTGTGCCTGGACGGGGTTCGTCTGTACAGTGTTGTGTCTGGCCGTGATCGACTGGGACACCACTTTGTTGCCAGATTCATTGACGCAGCCGCTTGTCTGGGCCGGTCTGATCATGGCCGCTTTGGACGAGTCTGGCCAGACGCTGACCCAGGCCTTATGGGGTGCGGTTGCTGGCTATCTCTCGTTATGGTCGGTTTACTGGATTTTCAAGCTGATCACAGGCAAAGAAGGTATGGGCTATGGTGATTTCAAATTGTTTGCAGCGCTGGGCGCTTGGTTCGGATGGATGGCCTTGGCTCCCTTGATTTTGCTGGCCAGCCTGGCTGGCAGTGCCATCGGCTTGGTCCTGCAGCGTCGCCAGAAATTGCGAGAAAATCACCATATCCCGTTCGGCCCTTTTCTCGCCATGGCCTCTGGGGTATACATGGTTTGGGGCGACTTTTTGACACGGCTGGGATGGGCATAAAGCTATGCGCTCAATTCACCATATTGGTTTGACCGGTGGCATCGGCAGCGGCAAAAGCACTGTCGCAGGCCTGCTTGCCGAGCGGGGCGCCGCCGTGATCGATGCGGATGCCATTTCCAGAAGTCTGACCGCCCCCGGTGGCCGGGCGATCGACGCCATTGCCCGTGTTTTTGGTGCGGCCATGATCACCCCCGAAGGCGCCATGGACCGCGCTGCCATGCGCACCCGCGTGTTCAGCGACACGCAAGCGAAACAGCAACTGGAAAGCATCATTCACCCATTGGTCGCTCAAATGACCCAGGAGCAAACCCAAGACGCCATGGACAGTGGCACAACCTGTTTGGTGTTCGATGTGCCCTTGCTGGTCGAGTCGGGCGAACGTTGGCGTCGCAAAGTGCAACACGTGTTAGTTGTGGACTGCGACACAGACACGCAAACCGAACGCGTCATACGGCGCAGTGAATTGAGCCCCGCTGAAGTAGAACGCATCATTGCGCATCAAGCCACCCGACACCAACGCTTGGCCTGCGCTGACAGCGTAATTTACAACCAAGGTATTGATATCGATGGATTAAAGCGCGAAGTGGGTTTTTGGGCCCTGCGCTTCGGGCTATGATGGCGCTTCTGAAAGACGCAGCGTGATCCTGTACGAATACCCCTTTAACGAGCGCATCCGCACCTATCTTCGACTCCAGCAGCTGTTTAGCCGGTTGGGGCAACTGATGCCGCGTGAAGCTGCCCTCGACCACCACTTCGCATTGATCACCTTGTTCGAAATTCTCGAGGTTGCCTCACGGCCCGAGTTGAAATCGGACGTGCTCAAAGATCTGGATCGCCAAAAACAAGTGATGAATGGTTACCGGGGCAACCCCGCCATCTCTGAACAGGCGCTGGACTTGATCGTGGATCAGCTTGAACAAAATTTTGAAGCCTTAAATGCCTTGTCCGGCAAGATTGGCAGCAGCTTGGGCGAGAGTGACTTTCTCAACAGTTTGAAAAGTCGCGTGGTAATCCCTGGGGGCACCTGCGAGTTTGACTTGCCGGCCTACCATGCTTGGCAGCACTCGAGTGCCACGAAACGACAAGCTGATTTGCATCAATGGTCGGCCTGCTTTGTACCGATTTCCAAGTCGATTCAAATGCTGCTGAAAATGCTGCGTGACTCCGGCTCGGCGCAAAAAGTCATGGCGACCTCCGGACAATTGCAACAAAACTTACCCCAAGGCCGAACTTTCCAATTGCTGCGCTTGCGTATCGATCCATCGCT
>CANFMK010000151.1 GCA_947448325.1 Comamonadaceae bacterium | reverse complement strand
TACATGGCGCAAAACGGCGACACCGTGGCCGGTAAAAAAATCGAACTGATCGTCAAAGACGACACCAGCGCGCCTGATGTGACCAAGCGCATCGCCCAAGAGTTGGTGGTGAACGACAAAGTCAGCGTGCTGGCCGGTTTTGGTTTGACGCCTTTGGCGCTGGCCACCGCACCGATCGCCACCCAATCGAAGACACCCTTGGTGGTCATGGCCGCCGCCACTTCCAGCATCACCGAGGCTTCGCCTTTCATCATCCGCACCAGCTTCACCTTGCCCCAAGCGGCTGTGGCGCTGGCCGATTGGGTGCCCAACAATGGCATCAAAAAAGTGGTGACCTTGGTGTCCGATTACGGCCCTGGCATCGATGCTGAAAAGTATTTCAAAGACCGCTTGACCTTCAATGGCGGCCAGGTGATCGAGTCCTTGCGCGTGCCCATGCGCAACCCCGACTTCGCCCCGTTCTTGCAAAAAGTGCGTGACCTCAAGCCTGACGCGGTCTATGTGTTTGTGCCCTCGGGCATTGGCGCGCCGCTGATGAAGCAGTTTGCTGAGCGCGGTTTGGACAAAGCCGGTATCAAGTTGATCGGTACGGGCGACATCACCGACGACGATATCTTGAACAGCATGGGCGATGTGGCCAACGGTGTGGTGACCTCGCACCACTATTCGGCTTCGCACAACTCGGCGGTCAACAAGAAATTTGTCGCTGCCTTTGAAAAAGCCAACAACGGCCTGCGCCCCAACTTCATGGCGGTTGGCGGCTACGACGGTATGCGCGTGATTTACGAAGCGGCCAAAGCCACCAAGGGCGCCGGTGGCCAGGCCTTGCTCGATGCGATGAAAGGTCAAGTGTTTGAAAGCCCACGCGGCCCGATGTTCATCGATGCGCAAACCCGCGACGTGGTGCACAACATCTACATCCGCAAGGTGGAAAAGGTCAATGGCCAGTTGTACAACCAAGAGTTCTCGACCCTCAAGGACGTGAAAGATCCCGGCAAAGCCAGGTAATCCATGCTGACGATTGTGTTTGACGGCATCGCCTACGGCATGCTGCTGTTCATCTTGGCCGTGGGTTTGTCGGTGACGATGGGTTTGATGAATTTCATCAACCTCGCGCACGGGGCTTTCGCCATGGTGGGCGGCTATCTCACGGTGGTGCTGACGCAACGCCACGGCGTGCCGTTCTTGTGGTGCCTGCCCATTGCCTTTGTGGGCGCCGGTGTGCTGGGCGCCGTTCTGGAGCGCACGCTGTACCGGCCGATGTACAAAAAACCGCACTTGGACCAGGTGCTGTTTTCCATCGGCTTGGCTTTCATGGCGGTGGCCGCGACCGATTACTTCATGGGCTCGCAGCAGCAAATCATGCAGCTGCCCGATTGGCTGCGTGGCCGCACCGAACTGATGGGCGGCGATCTGGGCATGGGGCATTACCGCTTGTTCATCATCGCGGTGTGCGCAGCACTCACGGTAGGCTTGCAGTTCATCTTGGCGAAAACCCGCTTTGGCAGCCGCTTGCGCGCCAGCGTGGACGACGCGCGCGTGGCTGCAGGTTTGGGCATCAACGTCAATTGGGTGTTTGCTGCCACCTTCGCCGTGGGCTCGGGGCTGGCCGGTTTGGGCGGCGCGCTGGGGGCTGAGGTGTTGGGGCTGGACCCGACTTTTCCGCTGAAGTTCATGGTGTACTTTTTGATCGTCGTGGCGGTCGGGGGCACCTCGTCCATCACCGGGCCCTTGCTCGCGGCCTTGCTGCTGGGCGTGGCCGATGTGGCGGGTAAATATTACGTGCCCAAGCTGGGCGCATTCATTGTGTATGCCTTGATGATTGCCATTTTGATTTGGCGCCCGCAAGGGCTCTTTGTGCGCCAGGGAGGTCGGTGATGCCCCCTGCTGTGGACGCACGTTCTCAACTCTTGAGCCAAGGCCGTTGGCGCTGGTACGAGCCGCTGTTGTGGCTGGCTGCCTTGGCTGTACCGGCGTTGTGGCCGGGTCATGCGCTGATCGTCAACGAGATCGCCATCGTGGCGCTGTTTGCTTTGTCCTTGGATTTGGTGCTGGGCTATGCCGGCATCGTCACGCTGGGTCACGCGGCGTTTTTGGGTTTTGGCGCATATTGCGCCGCGCTGTTTGCCAAACACATCCACCCCGACCCTTTGCTGGGTTTGGCCGTGGGCATGGCCGCGGCCACGGCGCTCGGTGCGGTTTGTTCATTGACTATTTTGCGCGGCTCTGACCTGACGCGCCTCATGGTGACGCTGGGTGTGGCGCTGTTGCTTTTGGAGTTGGCCAACAAACTCGACGGGTTGACTGGTGGCTCGGATGGGCTGCAGGGTGTGCTGATGGCGCCGTTGTTGGGCCGTTACGAGTTTGATCTTTACGGTCAGACCTCTGCTTGGTATTCGATCACTGTGTTGTTGGTGTTGTTGATCCTGGTTCGCCGTTGGGTGCAGTCACCTTGGGGCGCGACCTTGATGGCGGTGCGTGACAACCCGCTGCGTGCTTCGGCCATTGGCATTTCGGTGCCACAACGCTTGGCGGTGGTTTACACCTTGGCGGCTGGTGTGGCCGGTGCAGCAGGCGCATTGATGGCGCAAACCACCGGCTTTGCTTCGCTGGATGTGTTTGCGCTGGAGCGCTCGGCCGATGCGGTGCTGATGCTGGTGATCGGTGGCGTGGGCTGGCTGTATGGCGGCGTGCTGGGTGCGGTGGTGTTCAAGCTCTTGCACGACATCATCTCCAACATCACGCCGCAGTACTGGACGTTTTGGATGGGCTTGTTCTTGGTGGTGCTGATGTTGGTGGGACGTGAACGACTCTCGCCCGCTCGTTGGTTCCAGGGAGGAAAACCATGAGCATCGTGTTGCAAGCGCAGGGTTTGGTCAAAAAATTTGGCGGCATCACCGCCACCGACCATGTGAACTTGTCCTTGAAGCTGGGCGCGCGCCATGCCTTGATCGGTCCCAATGGTGCGGGCAAGACCACGCTGATCAACCTGCTCACTGGCGTGCTCACGCCCACCGAAGGGCGCATTGAGCTGTTGGGGCAAGACATCAGCCATTTGCCCAGCCACCTGCGCGTGGCGCGCGGACTGGTGCGCACCTTTCAGATCAACCAGTTGTTTGCCAGCATGACGCCTTTGCAAACCCTGGCCATGGTGGTATCTCAGCGGCGTGCGCAAGGAGGGCGCTGGTGGCAACGTCTGGGGCAAGACCCGGCGGTGGTGGACCGTTGCGAAGAATTGCTGGCCTTGTTTCGCCTGACCGAAGTCATGCACCAAAACACCGCTGCACTGCCCTATGGCAAACGTCGCTTGTTGGAGATGGCGATCGCGCTGGCCTGCGAGCCGCGTGTGCTGCTGCTCGATGAACCGGTGGCCGGTGTGCCTGCTGGCGAGCGCGAAGAGTTGCTGCACACCGTGGCGGCGCTGCCCGCCGATGTCTCGGTGCTGTTGATTGAACATGACATGGACTTGGTCTTTGAATTTGCCGACCGCATCACCGTGCTGGTCAACGGCGCGGTGCTGACCGAAGGCACACCCGAGGCGATTGCCAACGACCCACAGGTCAAAGCGGTCTACCTCGGTCATGGCGAGGAGGTGCGCGTATGAGCCACTTCCTGCAAGTTGAACAATTGAGCGCTGGTTACGGCGACGCCGTGGTGCTGCACGACGTCAGTCTGAGTCTGGGCGAGGGCGAGACCTTGGCCCTGCTGGGGCGCAATGGTGTGGGCAAAACCACCTTCATGGACACCTTGGCGGGTGCTACGCGGCAACACGGCGGGCGCATCACGCTGGCTGGTCAATCGCTGAGCAGCTTGCCGGCCCATGCCCGCGCTGGCGCAGGCATCGGGTGGGTGCCGCAAGAGCGCAATATTTTCAAGTCGCTCACCGTGCACGAGAACCTCACGGCCGTGGCGCGATCCGGTGCTTGGACGCCTCAGCGGGTGTATGACATGTTCCCTCGCTTGGCTGAACGCAAAGGCAATTTGGGTACGCAGCTGTCCGGTGGCGAGCAGCAAATGCTGGCGGTAGCCCGCGCTTTGGTGCTGAACCCCAAGTTGCTGTTGCTCGATGAGCCGCTGGAGGGTTTGGCACCCATCATTGTCGAAGAGCTGCTGCGCGCGATTGCCCGCATCACCCGTGAAGAAGGCCTGTCGGCCATCATTGTGGAGCAGCATCCGCAAGCCATTTTGGCCATCAGCCACCGCGCTGTCGTGCTGGACCATGGCACCGTGGTGCACGCCAGCGATGCCGACACCCTGCAACAACAACCTGAATTGCTGGACCGCCTGTTGGGTGTGTCTCGCCACTGATTGCAAAGGAAGAATGCGATGTTCATCAAAAACACCTGGTATGTGGCCTGTACTGTGGCCGAACTGCAGGCGCTGGGCGACAAGCCGCTGGGGCGCACCATCTGCAACGAAAAGATGGCCATTTTCCGCACGCAGGCGGGCCAAGTTGCAGCGGTCGAGGACTTTTGCCCGCACCGTGGCGCACCCATGTCGCTGGGGCAGGTGTGTCAAAACGGTTTGCGCTGTGGTTACCACGGCTTGGAGATGGGCGTGGACGGTAAAACCGTGCACATGCCCGGCCAGCGCGTGCGCGGCTTTCCCGCCGTCAAAGCCTTTGCGGTGCTCGAGCGCCACGGCTTTGTCTGGGTCTGGCCCGGCGATCAAGCCCAAGCTGATGAAGCGCAGATGCCTGTGTTCACCTTCTTTGACGACCCGGCCTGGGCCTATGGCGGCGGTCTGTACCACGTGAAGGCCGATTACCGTTTGATGATCGACAACCTGATGGACCTGACGCACGAGACCTATGTGCATTCGACCAGCATTGGCCAGCCAGAAATCGACGAGACGCCTTGCGAAACCAAGGTGGACGGCGACAAGGTGATCACCCAACGCTTCATGGAGGGCATCCAAGCGCCACCGTTTTGGCAGATGGCCATGAGCGCCAACGGCCTGGACCCGCAGGCCAAGGTGGACCGTTGGCAGATCTGCCGCTTCACGCCCCCGAGCCACATCATGATCGATGTGGGCGTGGCGCTGGCGGGCAAGGGCGGCTTTGACGCACCGGCCGAGCACAAGGCCTACAGCGTGGTGGTCGACTTCATCACGCCCGAAACCGAGACCTCGCACTGGTACCACTGGGGCATGGCGCGCAACTTCAAGCCGGGCGATGCCGCACTGACCGACAGCATCCGCCAAGGCCAAGGCGGCATTTTTGGTGAAGACATGGAAATGCTGCAGTTGCAGCAGGCCAATATGCTGCGCCACCCGGAGCGCAAACTCTTGATGCTCAACATCGATGCCGGTGGCGTGCAGTCGCGCCGCATCATCGAGCGATACTTGGCCAAAGAACAAGCCCACAGCGAAACAAAGGCCCACGCATGAACGCGCCAGCGACCCCTGATTCAGACTTTGAAGTGGAGATTGCGAGCACCGGTCAGGTGATTCAGGTCCCGGCTGGTCAATCGGTCTTGCACACCCTGATGTTTGAAGGCTTCGACATTCCTTACGCCTGTGATGAAGGCGTTTGCGGCACCTGCCTGACCCGCGTCAAGAGTGGCGAGGTGGATCACCGAGACAGCTACCTCACGCCTGAAGAGCAAGCCACCCATCAGCAGTTCATGCCCTGTTGCTCGCGTGCACGCAGCGCCAAATTGGTGTTGGATTTGTAAACGCACATTGGCGAGTTTTCATTTGCAAGCCATGCTCGACATTCTGGCCATCACCGGCCCGATTTACCTGGCCATCGCGCTGGGTTATGCCACCACCCGGTGGGGCGTTTTTGCGCGGGCCGACATGCGGGTGTTTGGCAAATTCACCTTGTACTTGGCTTTGCCGGCCTTGTTGTTCAACGCCTTGTCGCAACGCAGCGTAGCCGAAATTTTGAATGGCCAGTACCTGTTGGCTTACGCCCTGAGTACGCTTGTGGTGATGGGCGCTGCCCTGACCTGGACCCGCAAGGTGCAGCGGCGCAGCCTGAGCTACAGCAGCATGATGGTCATGGGCATGACCTGCCCCAACAGTGGCTTTGTCGGCTTTCCGATCATCTTGCTCACTCTGGGGCCGGTGGCCGGGGTGGCCTTGGCGCTGAACATGGTGGTGGAGAACCTGTTGTTGATTCCGATGCTGCTGGCCGTGGCCGACAGTGATGGCGGCGCGCCCGGGCAATGGCGCAAGGCCTTGCAGCAAACGCTGATCGGTCTGGTCAAGAATCCGATGATCATCGGCATCGCGGCGGGATTTTTATTTTCTTGGTCGGGTGTGCACATTCCAACGCCGCTGTCCCGCACCGTGACTTTGTTTGCCCAGGCCAGCGGTGCCTTGTCGCTGTTTGTGATCGGTGGCTCTTTGGTGGGCCTGCAAGTGCAGGGCCTCAAAGGCCCGGTGACGCTGATTGCGCTGGGCAAATTGATCGTGCATCCCTTGGTGATGCTGGTCACCCTGTGGTGGCTGGTGCCAGTGGATGACCCGGCTTTGCGCATGGCGGCGCTGATCACGGCCGCATTGCCGATGCTGGGCATTTACACCATTTTGTCGCAGCGCCATGGCCATGAGGCCACCAGTGCAGCGGCGCTGTTGGTGACCACGGTGTGTTCTTTCTTCACACTGAGCGGTCTGCTGTGGGTGCTGCAGCACGTGACGCTGTGAACACCACATCCCCCGTGCGCGTGGTCGCGCTGTCGGCCTTTGCCAGCACAGCCTCCATGCGCCTGTGCGATCCGATGCTGGTCGGCTTGGGTCAAGAGTTCGGCGTGACTACCGGCGAGGCCTCGGCGGTGATTGCGGCCTACGCCATCTCTTACGGGGTGTTGCAAATTGTCTATGGCCCTTTGGGCGAGCGTTGGGGCAAGCTGCGGGTGATTGGTGCGTCCTCGCTGGTGTGTTTGCTCATCAGTTTGCTCACTGCTTTGGCGCCCACTTTGAATTTATTGGTGTGGGCCCGCGCTGCCATGGGCGCGGCCGCGGCAGGCATCATTCCGCTGGCCATTGCCTGGGTGGGCGATCAAGTGGCGTATGAGCAGCGCCAAGAAGCCCTGGCGCGGCTCATGGGGGCTTCGATCACCGGGATGATGATGGGGCAGTGGTTTGGCGGCTTTGCGGCTCAGCACTGGGGCTGGCGATACGCCTTTGTCACGGTGAGTGTGATCTTTGGCATGGCCCT
>CANFMK010000150.1 GCA_947448325.1 Comamonadaceae bacterium | reverse complement strand
CGCGCCCTTTTGAATGAACTGATGAAAGACTGACCATGGTCACCAAAAAACCCAAAGGCCTCGGCCGTGGCCTCGAAGCTTTGCTGGGCCCCAAAGTCCAAGAGGCGCCGACCCAGGCCGCAGGCGTTGCCAACGACGGCATCTCGACCACTTTGGCGCTCGACGCCTTGGTGCCCGGCGTGTACCAGCCGCGCACCCGCATGGACGAGGGCGCGCTCTACGAGTTGGCCGAATCCATCAAGGCGCAAGGCATCATGCAGCCGATCTTGGTGCGCCAACTGAGCGAGGGCCCCAACGCCGGCAAATACGAAATCATTGCCGGCGAGCGCCGTTTCCGGGCCTCTCGACTGGCCGGATTGGACCGTGTGCCGGTGCTGGTGCGCGATGTGCCCAACGAGTCTGCGGCAGCGATGGCGTTGATTGAAAACATCCAGCGCGAAGACCTCAATCCCTTGGAAGAAGCGCAGGGCTTGCAGCGCTTGATCCGCGAGTTTGGCCTGACCCATGAAACCGCCGCGCAGGCGGTGGGCCGCTCGCGCAGCGCGGCCAGCAATTTGCTGCGATTGCTGAACCTGGTGGAGCCGGTGCAGACCATGCTGATGGCCGGCGATTTGGACATGGGCCACGCGCGTGCTTTGTTGTCGCTGGACCGGGCGGCCCAAATCACCGCGGCCAATCAAATCACCGCTAAAAAAATGTCGGTGCGCGAAGCAGAAAGCCTGGTGAAAAAACTCAGCGCCGAATTCAACTTGGTCACCCAAAAGCCGAAGAAAGAAAAGTCGCGTGACATCCGACGCGTGGAAGAAGAATTGTCGGATTTGCTGATGGCACAGGTCGAGGTGCGCATCAAAAAGCGTGTCAAAAGAAACGGCAAATTCGAAGAAATGGGCGAACTCAGCATCGAATTCGGTTCTATGGACGCGCTCAACGGTTTGATTGACAGACTCCAGGCTTAACGCCAAGCTGTGATCAAAACAGCAGAAAGCAGAACATGAACACGAGGCCTTGGTTGAGTTTGTTACGGGAGCGCGCCAAGGCCTCCATCGACTCTCACCGTCAATGGTTGCTGCTGTGCTGTTTGGTGGGTGGCGCAGGTAACGCCGCGCTGTTTTATTTTGTGCCTCAACCCGGCTACAACCACGTTGCCAATGTGATGGCGGCTGCGGTATTTTTGTTCATGCTGCTGTTGGTGCCCTTTGCGCGCCTGCATACCTTGCTCAGCAATTTGGGTTTGCTCACGGCGGTCGTGTTGGTGAGCTACATATCCGCTTGCACTGGCGGCATCAACTCTCCCGCCATGGTGTGGATGACCATTTTGGCCGTGCCCGCGTTGCTGTTATTGGGTCACCGATGGGCGTTATGGTGGGTCGGACTGATCGTGCTGATCATCGTGTTGCAGTTTGTGGCCGTCATGCAGGGCTGGATTGCGGGGGCGGTGGATCAGTCACCAGGCACTATTTTGTGGGCCTTGCTGGACAAGGTGCTGGTGATTTTGACTTTGATGCTGGCCGTGCATTTTTATGAACGCCTGCATCAGCGACAACTGCATGAAGTGGAGCAAGGCAACGCCGATTTGGAGGCCGCGCAAAAAGCGTTGATGCAGGCGCAGTCGCACAAAGATGAATTCATTGCGTCGGTAGGTCATGAATTACGCACGCCAATGAATGCGATTTTGGGGTTGAATGGCGTTTTGCAAACGGAGCTCAGGGATCAGCCCGACAACGTCGAGATTGCGGAGCACATCCGTCTTTCGACCCAGCAGTTGCTGCGCTTGGTGAATGACATTTTGGATTTTTCGCAGCTGGAGGCTGGACGCCTGAAATTGCTTGAAAAGCCCGTGGCCCTGTCACATTGTCTACAAAGCATCGTCGATGTGTTCGCACCCCGGGCGCACGAAAAGTCGTTGACCTTGGCATTGGATGCGGATCTGTTGCTGCCTGACTGGGTCCTGGTTGACGAACAGCGTTTGCGCCAGATTTTGAATAATCTCTTGGACAACGCCATCAAATTCACCAGCCAAGGTCAGGTCAACGTGCGCGTCAAAGCCTTGCAGGGTCGGGTGCGATTTGAGGTCGAAGACACGGGCCGAGGGATTGCCGAAGATCGCCAACAACAGGTGTTCAATCGTTTTGAGCATGCAGACATTCAAACCAACCGCGCCTACGGTGGCACGGGCTTGGGCTTGGCGATTTGTGAGCGCTTGGTTCGCTTGCAGCACGGAGACATCGGCGTGCGCAGCGCGATGGGCCAAGGCGCCTTGTTTTGGTTTGAGTTGCCCTTGCAAGCGGCGCAAGCACCCGTCGATATTCCCGCCTCCATGGGCTCGCGCAGCAAGGCGCAAGCCCTGCGTTTTTTGCTGGTCGATGACAATGCGGTCAACATCATGGTGGCGCAATTGATGCTTCAAAAGTGCTGGCCCAATGCCCAAGTGACCAGCGCCGAAAGCGGTGAACAGGCGCTGCAGGCATTGGCGACACAGCCCTTTGACATGGTGCTCATGGACATGATCATGCCGGGCATGGACGGCATGGAAACCACGCGGCTGCTGCGTCAAGATGCGCGAGCAGAAGTGGCGCAACTGCCGGTGATTGGACTGACTGCCAACACCAATGCGCTGGACCGAGAGCGTTGCTTGCAATCCGGTATGAACGAGGTGCTGGCCAAGCCGATGGACATCCAGGTCGTCAAAGACATGGTGGAGCAATTCGCGGGCAAAACCAAGGCGCCTGCGCCATGAAAACGCAACGGCCAAGTTGGCTTCATCGCGCCGCACAAGGCTGGTTGGGGCGCTTGCACCAACCCCGCAATATGTTCGTCGCCAGAGTGCTGGCCGTGGCGCTGATTGGTGCGTTGTTGGCTGTATTCATTTCGTCGTCTGGACCCGGGCGCTTGATGAGTGAGGCGTTTTGCGGTTTGATTTTTCTCGTCTTGCTGGCGTTCATCGGCGGACTGCCAGAGAAGGCGGTCGTCTATATTTCTGCGGTTTTGGGTTTGACCTATTTGTTCATGGTCAGTCTGACCGAGGGCCACTTGTACAGCTCTACCTTGGCGTGGGTGCCGCTGATTCCGTTGGCGATTTTTTATGTGGTGCACCCGCGCGCCGGAACCGTCTGGATGGTGATTGCCGCAGGCTCGCAGTTTTTGATGGCGTGGGTCGCTTGGTTATGGGGTGCGCAGTTGGACCCCATCAATGTGCCCGAGTTGCCCATCCTGTCGTTCGTGGATTATTTTTTGGTAGCCATCACCTTGTTCTTGGTGCCCAGCTTTTATCAAAAAGAACTCGAAGCCCATTTGCAAGTCATGCACAAACGCCAACGTGATTTGCAAGCCAAGCAAATGGAGTTGGAGCGCATGTTGCAAATGCGCGAGCATTTCATTGCCTCGATCAGCCATGAACTTCGCACCCCCATGAATGCGATTTTGGGTTTGAATGCCGCTTTGCTCGAGCGCGTGCAAGACAAGCCCCAGGCGCTCAAAGTGCTGGAGTACTCACGTCAATCGGCAGACCACTTGATGACGGTGATCAACGATGTGCTCGATTACTCTCAATTCAGTTCCGGCCAAATCACGGCCCACCTGGAGCGGTTTGCTTTGCAAGAAACGGTCAAAGCGGCGTTTGATTTGTTTGAGCCCAAAGTGAAAAGTACCCGACTGCGCTACCTTTGCGAGGTGGCGCCCGATGTCCCGCATTGGGTGGAAACCGATAAACACCGCTTGATGCAAGTGCTGGTCAACTTGCTTGGGAATGCGATCAAATTCACGCACCAAGGACACGTGTTGCTCAAGGTTGTCGGGTGTGCTCAGGGCGTCGAGTTTTCTGTGCAAGACACCGGCATTGGCATTGCGCATACGCAGCAACACCACATATTTGAACGCTTTAACCAAGCCGACCCCAGCATCCAAGGGCGCTTTGGCGGCAGCGGGTTGGGCTTGACGATCTCGCGGCAATTGGTTCGCATTTTGGGCGGCGAGTTGCAAATGGAAAGCCAAGAAGGCGTTGGCTCGCGGTTTTGGTTTTGCTTGCCGCTCAAGCCCTCCAGCCCACCCCTTGCCGCCACCCCCGTGCCGTTAGCGGACTTGGCGGGAATACAAGAGGCCTTGCGTTTTTTGGTGGTCGACGATCACCCTGTCAATCGCCTGTTGGTGCGATTGTTGTTGCAGCGGCAATGGCCTCATGCACAGGTCGTCGACGTCGAAGATGGCGCCCTGGCGCTGCGTGCGCTGGCCACAGAGCCTGGTTTTGATTTGGTGCTGCTGGACATGGTCATGCCGGTGATGGATGGTATTGAAACCACCCGCGCCATACGCACCAGTGCGCATGCGCGGACACGCCAAACGCCGGTGTTGGGACTGACCGCCAATGTCAGCACGATCGATCTGGAGCGCTTTCAACAAGCAGGCTTGAATGGTTTGCTGCTCAAACCATTTGAAGTGGAGCGCCTGCGCAGCGAAGTTGAGCGCCTCACCCAGCGCATTGCGTCCGAGGCAGGACCGTTGTGAGCCCACCCGTTTGGCAAGCGATGCTTGAACATGTGCGAGACCCCAAACGGCGTTACATGTTGGGCGTGATTGTGTTGTGCACGGTCGCCACGACCGTGGGTGCCATCCTCAATCCGCTGATCGCCGTGCGCATTCATTGCACGGTCATGACGCTTACGCTGTTTCTGTTGACGTGGCTTTTTTTGCGCGGGCTGTCGTTGGAAAAAACCATCCAATTTGGCTCGATGCTGGGAGTGGCGCATGTCACGTTGGTGGCCTGTTTAAGTCAGACCATTTACGCCTGTGTTCAAGCTTGGCTTTTTCTGTTGTGTGTGACCCAGTTTTATGTCAGCGGTCGGCGAGCAGGAACGTTTTGGTTGCTCATTTCGCTGGCTTCGTTTGGGGCCACCGTGGTGTACACCCTGGGGGTCGGATCGGAGCACACGGTGGCCTTTGCGGCCATTCATGCGCCGGCATCTTTGATGGACTATGTCTTGGTCACGTTGGGCATCATTGTCGTGCCCTGGATTTACAGCCTTCGCTATAACCAGGCGCTCAACGCCAGCCAGCAGCGCCAAACGCAATTGCAAATGAAGCAATTGGAACTTGAGCATACGCTGCAGATGCGGGAACACTTCATCGCTTCCGTCAGCCATGAGCTGCGCACACCGATGAATGCCATCCTCGGACTGAACAACTTGCTTTTGGAACGTGTGCAGGGTAAACCGCAGGCGCACAAGGTGTTGGCGTACACCCACCAATCGGCAGACCATTTGATGACGGTGATCAACGATGTGTTGGATTTTTCGCAGTTCAGCTCCGGCCGTTTACAGGCGCGTCCTGAGCCGCTTGATTTGCGGCAAACTGTAAACGCCGCGTTTCAGATGTTCATACCCCAAGTTGAAAACACCGCGCTGGGTTATGACTGCCAGATGGACAGCAAATTGCCTCTCTGGATTCATGCGGATCGTCATCGCTTGGTACAAATTTTGGTGAACCTGCTGGGCAATGCCATCAAGTTTACCCATCAAGGTGGCGTCAAGCTGCAGGTCCTTCAGCGAGGCGAACGCCTTGAGTTCAGTGTGAGCGACACCGGTATTGGCATGACTGCGGTTCAGCAAGCGCATGTCTTTGAACGCTACCGCCAAGCTGATTTGACCATTCAGAGCCAGTACGGCGGCAACGGTTTGGGTTTGACCATCAGCGAGCAGCTTGCGCGCATGATGGGCGGCGCTTTGAGTGTGCAAAGTCAGCCGGGTCAGGGCTCGTGTTTCATGTTGAGCCTGCCATTGGTGCCGGCGCAAGCACCTGCGCAGGTTGCGTCCTCAGAAGGCGTCACATCAGACCTTCTGCAAGGTGGATGGCGTTTTTTGGTGGTGGACGACCACCCCCTCAACCGCTTGTTGGCGCGCCAAGTCCTGCAAAGCCATTGGCCGCAGGCCCAGATTGTGGAGGTCGATGATGGCGCCAAAGCCGTTCAGGCGTGCGAGCAAGGCCCCCCGTGGAACGCGGTGCTGATGGACATGGTGATGCCCGTCATGGACGGCATTGAGGCGACCCGTGTGATCAAGTCCAGTGCGCATGAGACGGTTCGGTTCACGCCCGTGATCGGCTTGACCGCCAATGTCAACGCCCAAGACTTGGCACGCTTTGAACAAGCGGGCTTGGATGCTTTGATGCTCAAGCCCTTTGAGCCGCAACAGTTGCGCACCCAAGTGGCGCGGCTGCTGCGCCAGCCCCAGCCGGGGTGGGTGCATTAAAGCGAAAAAATCTTCCCCGGATTCATGATGTTGTGCGGGTCCAGGGCGCGCTTGATGGTGCGCATCATGTCCACCGCACCTTCGCCGGTTTCGGTGCGCAAAAAGTCCATCTTGTGCAAGCCGATGCCGTGTTCACCGGTGCAGGTGCCGCCCAGCTTGAGCGCACGGTGCACCAGTTGCTGATTCAGTGCTTCAGCGGTTGCGCATTCTTGCGCATTGTTGGGGTCGATCAAATAACCAAAGTGGAAGTTGCCATCGCCCACGTGCCCGACCAAGAAGTACGGAATCCCGCTGGCATCGGTTTCGGCAATCGAGTCGAGCAGACAGTCTGCCAAGCGGCTGATCGGCACACAAGTGTCGGTGCTGATGGCGCGGCAACCGGGCCGGCTTTGCAGCGCGGCAAAGTAGGCGTTGTGGCGTGCGGTCCACAAACGCGTGCGCTCCTCGGGCGTGGTCGCCCATTCAAAGGCGTTGCCACCAAACTCGGTGGCGATCTCTTGCACGGTTTCGGCCTGCTCTTTCACGCCCGCAGGCGAGCCATGGAACTCCATGAGCAACATGGATTCTTCGCGCAAACCGAGTTTGGCGTAGGCATTGACCATGCGCACCGCGTTGTGGTCGATCAACTCCACGCGTGCAATGGGTACGCCCAGTTGAATGGTTTGGATCACCGCACGCACCGCCGCCTCAATGCTGGGGAAGGAGCAAATCGCCGCCGAGATGGCTTCGGGTAAGGGGTAGAGCTTGACGGTGATTTCCGTCATCACGCCCAGCGTGCCTTCGCTGCCGATCATCAGGCGGGTCAGGTCGTAACCGGCGCTGGATTTTTTGGCGCGGGTCCCGGTGCGGATCACGTCGCCGCTGGCGGTCACCACCTCCAGCGCCAACACGTTCTCGCGCATCGTGCCGTAACGCACGGCGTTGGTGCCGCTGGCGCGGGTGGCGCTCATGCCGCCGATCGTGGCGTCT
>CANFMK010000149.1 GCA_947448325.1 Comamonadaceae bacterium | reverse complement strand
GGGATCAGCGACTCGTTCACCGTTTGGGTGTTGGACATGAGAAGCAGGGTGTAGCCGTCGGGCGCTGCTTTGGAAGCCAGGTCGGTGCCAATCACCGAACCAGCGCCGGGTTTGTTGTCCACCACAAAGGACTGGCCCAAGCTGTCTTGCAAGCGCTGCGCGATGAAGCGCGCGTAGTTGTCGGCCGGGCCACCGGTGGCAAAAGGGACGATGATTTTGACCGGGTGGTTGGGGTAGGCTTGCGCTTGAACTTGCAAGCTGAGCACCGAGGCCAGACAAGCCGTGGTGAGAGAGATGATGAAACGGCGTGGCATGCGAGGGTTTCCAGATGGTCGTAGGGCTTATTCGACTTTGCCGATTTTGCGCACCACATCGGTCATGTTGCGGGCGTCGGCTTGCACGTATTTTTCAAAATCAGGGCTGTCCAGATAAACCACTGGGCTGCCTGTGTTTTGAATCACTTCGCGCACTTTGGGGTCTTGCGCGGCCACACGAGCGGCCGCGCGGATGCGCTGCGCAATCGCCTCCGGTGTGCCGCTGGGGATAAAAAGCCCCGACCACTGCGCGTATTCGGCGTTGTAGCCCAGGTCTTTCAAACTGGCGACCTCGGGCATGGAGGCCAATGGGGCGTGGCCCCAGTGCGCCAACACCCGCAGCTTGCCCGCTTTGACCTGCTGCAGCACGGTGGCTGGCCCGGTGGACACGGCGTCAATTTGACCGCCCAGCAAGGCCAACACGGCAGGCCCGGCGCCGGTGAAGGGCACGTGGGTCATTTTCACGCCGGCCGTTTGCGCCAATATTTCCATCGGCACGTGCATGGTGCCGTAGTTGCCTGATGAGCCGTAGTTGATGACGCTGGGGCGTTTACGGGCATCTTCAAGGAATTCTTTGGCGGTTTTCCAGGGCGCATCGGCGCGCACGGCCAGCACCGTGGGGTCGGCGGTGTAGCGCGCAATCGGTCGCAAGTCGTTCAGGCCAAACATGGGGCTGCGCCCCAGCAATGCATCGGCCTCGGGCAGCACGGTCAGGGAAGACAAGGCCATCAACAGGGTATGACCATCAGGCTTGGCGCGCGCCGCCACCCCCACGCCAATGCCGCCGCCGGCACCGCCTTTGTTTTCGATCACCACCGGTTGCCCCAGTTCGCGGCTGAGGGCTTCGGACACCGGACGTGCCACGATGTCGGCCAAACCGCCAGGCGGGAAGGGCACGATCAGCGTGATGGCACGGTTCGGGTAGGTGGGGGCTTGGGCCAAGGCTGGCGTTGTCAGCAGCGTCACTGACGCCAGCAGCAGGGCCGCAGCTGGGAGCAGGGTTGGAAAGCTGTGCGTGAAAGTTCGGCGCAGGCCTGATTTCATGAGGGTCTCCATGCGGATTGGACGTTTTTTGCCAAAAATGCTGCTGAACAGTCTGTCCATACTCTAACACTGGGTTTTTGGTTTTGTGACTTTGAAGGCTGACGTCACAATGAGGGCTTGTTTTTTCAATTTTGGAATTTTCCATGCGCATTGCTGCTTTTTTCCACCAAGGCCAGGCACAAGTCGGCTTGGTGTCAGACGACTTGCAAACCGTCCGTGTTCTGGACCTGCCCTTGGCAGATCGTGAATTGGGCGCTTTGACGCTGGTGGACCGGCTCTCGCGCGGCGAAGCCTTGCCTGCGCTGGGTGCGCAACTGCCTTTGGCCGAGGTGCAATTGCGCGCGCCCTTGCCGCATCCACGGCGCAATATTTTTTGTGTCGGTAAAAACTACCACGCGCACGCCAAAGAGTTTGCGCGCAGCGGCTTTGACAGCAGCGCCAAAGCCGGCGGCGAGATTCCGGCCGAGCCGATCATTTTCTCCAAGGTGCCTGAATGCGTGATCGCCACCGGTGAGGCCATCGCCATGCCCCTGGTTTCCACCGCCATCGACTACGAGGCCGAGTTGGCCGTGGTGATTGGCCAGGGCGGCAAAGGCATCCGCAAAGCCGATGCCATGAAGCACGTGTGGGGTTACACCATCGTCAATGATGTGACGGCGCGCGACTGGCAAAACCGCCACATGCAGTGGCACATGGGCAAGTCCTTCGACACCTTTTGCCCGATGGGCCCTTGGCTGGTGAGCGCCGATGCGGTGGACGGCACGAACACCCGTGTGCGCTGCTGGGTCAATGGACAGGAACGCCAAAACGCGTCGACCACCGATTTGATTTTTGACATCCCGACCTTGATCGAGACTTTGAGTGCCGGCATCACGCTGTACCCCGGTGACGTCATTGCCACCGGCACGCCAGTGGGTGTGGGCATCGGCTTCACCCCGCCCCAGTATTTGAAGGCCGGCGATGTGGTGCGGGTGGAAATTGACGGGATAGGGGTCTTGGAAAACCCGGTGAAATGAGGGTTCACCGCCCTGCGCAGTGGGCGCGGTGGCATATGAAAAAAAAGGGCGATCACCCTGCGGTGATCGCCCTTTGCCGTTCGCAGCGCGGGTTTATTTCAAACCGGCTTGTGCGCGCAGGGTGGCGGCCAGGTTGGTGCGCTCCCAAGTGAACTCGGGTTCGTCGCGACCAAAGTGGCCGTAGGCGGCGGTCTTTTGGTAGATCGGGCGCAGCAAATCGAGCATCTGGATGATGCCTTTGGGGCGCAGGTCAAAGTGCTCGTTCACCAAAGCGGCGATCTGTTCTTCAGGGATCACGTTGGTGCCCATGGTGTTGACCGTGATGTTCATCGGGCGCGCCACGCCAATGGCGTAAGCCACCTGAATTTGGCACTGCGTCGCCAAACCGGCGGCCACGATATTTTTCGCCACATAACGCGCCGCGTAAGCGGCCGAGCGGTCGACCTTAGAGGGGTCTTTGCCCGAGAACGCGCCACCACCGTGGGGGCAGGCGCCGCCGTAGGTGTCGACAATGATTTTGCGGCCGGTCAAACCGCAATCGCCCTGGGGGCCGCCGATGACGAAACGGCCAGTCGGGTTGATCAGGTACTTGGTGTCTTGCAGCCACTCTTTGGGCAGTACCGGCTTGATGATCTCTTCGATGATGGCTTCGGTGAAGCTGGCCTTCATTTTGGTGGCCGACTCGGACTGGTCGGGGCTGTGCTGGGTGGACAACACCACGGTGTCGATGCTGTGCGGCTTGCCGTCCACATAGCGCATGGTGACCTGGCTCTTGGCGTCAGGGCGCAAGAAGGGCAGGCGGCCGTCTTTGCGCAATTGCGCTTGGCGCTCGACCAGGCGGTGCGCGTAGTAAATCGGCGCAGGCATCAGGTCGGGGGTTTCGCTGCAGGCGTAACCGAACATCAGGCCCTGGTCGCCCGCGCCGATGTTCAGGTGGTCGTCGGACGCGTGGTCCACACCTTGGGCGATGTCGTTGGACTGCTTGTCGTAGCAGACCATGACCGCGCAGCCTTTGTAGTCGATGCCGTATTCGGTGTTGTCGTAGCCAATGCGCTTGATGGTGTCGCGCGCCACTTGGATGTAGTCCACATGGGCGTTGGTGGTGATTTCGCCAGCCAACACCACCAAACCGGTGTTGGTCAGGGTTTCGGCCGCGACGCGGCTGCGGGGGTCTTGTGCAAAGATGGCATCGAGGATCGCGTCAGAGATTTGGTCAGCGACTTTGTCGGGGTGACCTTCGGAAACGGATTCGGATGTGAAAAGATAGTCGTTCGCCATGAAATAAATTCCTTCAGTAGTAGGCATGCGGTTCAAATCGCGTTGCCTTGTACTGGAGTGCTCAGGCGAACGCTTTAGCAGTTTTGTCTTTTCAGACAAGGCACAATGACGGGCAGTCCCCTCTTGTGTGTCGCCCTGCAAGTTGCTCTGTTAACTCAGCGACCCACATAGTTTATCAAATTTGGCATGTATTTCTGGTTTCGTTTACTTTCCCGTTGGCCTTTGTGGGCGCTTCATGCGGTGGGCCATGTTCTGGGATGGATGGCCTGGCTGGGTTCGCCACGCTATCGCCAGCGGTTTCTTGAGAATATTGCACAGGCGCAGATTCCCCTGCGCCGAGCGTGGGGCGCCATCGGCCAAGCCGGTTGCATGTCCAGCGAACTGCCCCGTTTGTGGCTGGGCACCATGCCGCCGGTGCGTTGGCAGGGGGACGCCGTGGTGGACGCCGCCTACGCCAGCGGGCAAGGCGTGATTTTTTTGACGCCCCATTTGGGTTGCTTTGAAATCACAGCCCAAGCACTGGCGCAGCGTTACAGCCCCCGATATGGCGCCTTGACGGTGTTGTTTCGCCCCGCGCACCAAGCCGGTTTGGCGCAGGTGATGAACGAAGCCCGAGGCCGCGAGGGCTTGGAGACCGCCCCCACCACCCTGGCCGGCGTGCGCCAGATGATCAAAGCACTGCGCGCCGGACGTGCCGTGGGCTTGCTGCCCGACCAAGTGCCCCCCGAAGGCATGGGGCTGTGGACGCCATTTTTTGGCAAACCCGCCTACACCATGACCTTGGCCGCGCGTTTGGCGCAGCAGACCGGTGCGCAGATTGTCTTGATTTGGGGCGAACGCTTGGCTTGGGGCCAAGGTTTTGAATTGCATGCCAGTGACCTGGACCGCCCCTTGTCGGCGTCTTTGGACGAGGCGGTGCTGCAAATCAACCAAGCCATGGAGGCTTTGGTGCAAGCGTGCCCCAGCCAGTACCTGTGGGGTTATGCCCGCTACAAAGCCCCGCGCCAAGAGCTGTGATGGTCCGTTTTTTGATCACTGTCATGCGCCTGATTGCCCGCTGGCCCCTGCCGGTGCTGCGCGGCCTGGGTTGGGGCTTGGGCATGCTGCTGTATGTTTTTGCACATGAACGCCGCCATGTGGTGCAGGTGAATCTGCGTCTGTGTTTCTCGGAGCGGACAGACACTGAGCGCAGCGCTTTGACGCGCCAGCATTTTGTGCAGGTCGGCCAATCGCTGATCGACCGCGCTTGGCTCTGGCACGCGCCGCCGAACACCGTGCGCCAGCGCCTGCAATGGACGGGTGCGGTGGACGCTTTGGCGGGCGAGCAGCCCACGGTGATTTTTGCGCCGCACTTTGTGGGCCTGGACGCCGGCGGTTTGGCGCTGACTTTGCACAGCAGCACGCCGGTGGCGTTCATTTACGTCACCCAGTCGAATCCGGATTTGGAAAACTGGGTCAATCAAGGTCGCGAGCGGGGTGGGCCGGTCAAGCCGTATTTCAGGCATGACGGCGTCAAACAGATCGTGACCGCTTTGCGGCATGGCGAAAAACTGCATCTCTCACCGGACATGGATTTGGGCGCAAAAGATTCGGTGTTTGTGGATTTCATGGGGGTGAGCGCCGCCACGGTCACATCGCTGCCGCGTTTTGCCAAATTGGGACGCGCTCAGGTGGTGCCCATGTTGACGCGCATGACGCCTCAGGGTTACACCATCGAGGTGTTACCGGCCTGGAGTGACTTTCCTTCGGGCGATTTGACCCAAGACACCCTCTTGATGAACGCCCGTTTGGCGCAGTGGGTGGCCACCATGCCCAGCCAGTATTACTGGGTGCACAAGCGCTTCAAAACCCGACCTGAAGGCCAGCCTTCAGTGTATTGAGCAACGCAGTGTGCGGGCCAGGCGGCGCGCGGGCTCAAGGCCCGGGTCGGGCTAAAAAATCGCTGATGGCTTGCATCACCCGCTGCGGTGCTTCGTGCACCACCCAGTGAGAAGCCTCGGGCAAAGGCACCAGCGTCAGGTCCGGGATGAAGTCCTCCAAGCCGTCGGTCAGGCAGGGCAACAAAGCATGGTCTTGCTGGCCCCAAATCACCAGGGTGGGGCGGTCAATGCGCAAGGCTTGGGGCGGCAATTGGATCGCGTTGGCCGCCGGATCGCCTGCGCGCGGCGGGCGCAGCGGCGAGGCGCGGTAGTAGTTCAAACCGCCGCGCACACCGTGTTGCCAAAGTTCGCGGTAAGTCTGCTTGACGGGTTCGCTCAGCCAATCGGCGCTGTGGGCTGGGCGGGGCGTCTCATCCTGTGAGGCCGACAGCACCGCCAACAGCTTCTCGAAACCGTTGGCGCTGTAGACGGCTTCAGCGTCTTCTTGGATCAGCGCGTTCATGTACAGGCTGGCCGCTTGCTGGGCCGGGTTGCGCTGCAGCTCGCGCAAGAAGGTGCCCGGGTGCGGCGAGTTGATGATCACCAGGTTGGCCAAACGCGCCGGTTGCTGGTTGGCCAAATTCCAAGCCACCGCGCCGCCCCAATCGTGGGCCACCAAGGCCGCCAAGGGGGTGTCGGCACCGCACTCGCTGTCGATCAAGGCCAGGATGTCTTGCACCAAGAATTTGGCGCGGTAGTCCTTCACCTCGGGTGGGGCGCTGGAGCGTTCATAGCCACGCAAATTCGGCGCGACGCAGCGGTAGCCGCCGTTTTCGGCTTGCGCAAAATGTTCCAGCAACGCGTCCCAGACAAATGCGCCTTCGGGAAAACCGTGTAAAAACATCAGCACCGGTCGCCCGCGTGGGCCGGCAGCGCGGCAGCTCAGGGTGATGCCGTGGGGCAGCGCTTGCAGCCAAGTCTCGATCATGTGCATCCTTGTGTTGTGGCGCGAGACCGAGGTGCCTTGAGGGCTCAATCTTCGCTGGGAGGTTCGTCCAGTGGTTCGGTCGCGGGCTCGGCTAAGGGCTCGGTGGATGGCGCGCCGGGGGCTTCATGTGACCAATCCCACAGCAGTTGGGCGACTTCTTCCACCCCTTGTTTTTTCAAAGCTGAAAAGAGTTTGGCTTCTCCGCCACCAGCTTGCAGTCGCGCAATCGACAGCGCTTTGGCGCCTTCCACCCGGGTCAGCTTGTCGGCCTTGGTCAGCAAGATCAAAAACTTCAGGCCTTCTTGCACGCGCGGGCGGATCACGTCCAGCAGCACTTCATCGAGCTCGGTCAGCCCCAAGCGCGGATCGCACAGCAAGACAATGCCTTTGAGGTTTTCACGGGTCACCAGGTAGTTGGCCATGACCCGCTGCCAGCGGATCTTGTCTTGCTTGGGCACAGCGGCGTAGCCATAGCCGGGCAAATCGGCCAGCACCGCATCGGTCAGGCCCTGTTTGCCCAAGGAGAACAAGTTGATGTGCTGGGTGCGGCCTGGCCTTTTGGAGGCGTAGGCCAGTTGTTTTTGCTGTGTCAGGGTGTTGATGCAGGTGGATTTGCCCGCGTTGGAGCGACCGACGAAGGCGATTTCCGGCACGCTGATGGGCGGCAGGTGGTGCAGCTGGGCGGCGGTGGTCAAAAAACGCGCGGTGTGCATCCAGCCCATGGGCGTGACGGGCGGCGGGGTCAGGGGCGCTGCAGTGCCCGAAACAGGGGCTGCGGAAGATGGGTTGGACATGAATTGAAAGGCGCCTCAGGCAAAAATGGGGGTTGTCAGAAAACCCGGACTGGC
>CANFMK010000148.1 GCA_947448325.1 Comamonadaceae bacterium | reverse complement strand
TCGGTGGAGTTCAAAGGTGAAAACATCACCGCCATGGACCCTTCGCTGATTGTGCAGCGCGGCCTGGCGCATGTGCCCGAGGGGCGCGAGGTGTTCCCGCTGCTGTCCATCAAAGACAACCTGCTGATGGGCGCCTACACCCGCAGCGACCGCGACGGCGTGGCGCGCGACATGGAGGCGGTGTACAGCTACTTTCCGATCCTCAAGGAACGCGCCGCGCAAGACGCGGGCTTGCTCTCCGGCGGCCAGCAGCAAATGCTGGCGATCTCGCGCGCGCTGATGGCCCAACCCGATCTGATCTTGCTCGACGAGCCCAGCCTGGGCCTGTCGCCCAAGCTGACCAAAGAGATTTTCGAAATCGTGGTGCGCATCAACCGCGAGCGCGGCACCACCATGCTGCTGGTCGAGCAAAACGCCAACATGGCGCTGAACGTGGCCGACTACGGTTTTGTCTTGGAGTCGGGCCGCATCGTGATGGAAGACACCTGCGCGGCGCTGCGCGAAAAAGACGACATCAAAGAGTTTTACCTCGGCATGAAAGAAGACGGCGCACGCGCCGACCGCCGCTGGAAAAAGAAAAAGACCTGGAGATAAGCCATGACCGTCCTCTGGGATACCTCTGCGCTGAAAGGCCAAAACGACGTGGTGATGCCGGGTCACACCATTCCCGAGATGTTTTGGAATGGCGTGGCCGCGCGCGGCGACAAGCTGATGATGCGCGAGAAAAAATTCGGCATCTGGCACGGCTGGAGTTGGAATGAGAGTGGCGAGGCGGTCCGCGAAATCGCCATGGGCTTGTCCGCCTTGGGCTTCGAGCCCGGCCAATGCGCCTCGATCTTGGCCAGCACACGGCTCGAATGGGTGCTGGCCGATCTGGCGGTGCTCAGCGCAGGCGGCGTCTCCAACGGCATCTACCCCACCGATTCAGCTTCGCAAGTGCAGTACCTGTGCGAAGACTCGTCGACCACCATTTTGTTTGTCGAAGACGAAGAGCAACTTGACAAAGCGCTCACCGCCCGCGCGCAACTGCCTTTGCTGCACAAAATCGTCGTCATCGACATGGACGGCTTGACCCGCTACAGCGACCCGATGGTGATCGGCCTGGACGCGCTGCGCGAACTGGGCCGCGCCCACGATCTGGCCAAGCCCGGTCTGTTTGACTTGCTGCGCAAAAATCGCCGCCCTGAAGACCTGGCGATATTGATTTACACCTCCGGCACCACCGGCAAACCCAAAGGGGCGATGCACAACCACGCGGCGCTGGTCTACATGTGTCACGGCTACAACCAGGTGATTGTGCAAGACGAGAAAGACGAGCGCATGCTGTTCTTGCCTTTGTGCCACGTGGCCGAGCGGCTGGGCGGGCAGTATTTTTCAATCTACACCGGCACCATCCTGAACTTTGTCGAAAACCCCGACACCGTGCCCGAAAACGTGCGCGAGATCGCACCCACCACCTTCACCGCCGTGCCACGCGTGTGGGAAAAGTTCTATTCGTCGGTGACCATCGCCATCTCCGAGTCAGACCGGCTCCAGCAGCTGATGTACCGCTGGGCACTCGGCATTGGCTACAAGGTCAGCGACAAAGTCACGCACGGCCAAACCGTGCCGCTGTGGCTCAAAGCCTGTTTTTACATCGGCCGCTGGTTGGCGCTGGACAATGTGCGGCGCATGATCGGCATCCACAAAGCCAAGGTACTGGTCACCGGCGCGGCGCCGATCTCGCCCGATCTGGTGCGCTGGTATTTGGCGCTGGGCGTGCCCATGATCGAGGCCTGGGGCATGACCGAGTCCTGCGGCGCGTCCACCGTGATGCCCGCCGACCGCATCAAAGCCGGCTTGATCGGCCCGGCCGCGCCGTTCAACGAGGTGCGCCTGGACCCGGTGACGCAAGAACTTTTGGTGCGCGGCCCCAATGTGTTCATGGGCTACTTGAATCTACCCGAGAAAACCGCCGAGACGATTGACGCCGACGGCTGGCTGCACACCGGCGATGTGGGCACGGTGGACGACGAAGGGTTTTTCCGGATTACCGATCGGATGAAAGACATCATCATCACCGCAGGTGGCAAGAACATCACCCCGAGCGAATGGGAGAACGAACTCAAGTTCTCGCCTTTTGTCACCGATGCGGTGGTGATCGGCGACCGGCGGGCTTATTTGAGCGTCATCATCATGATCGATTTGGAGAACGTCGAAAAATTCGCCCAAGACCACGATGTGCCGTTTTCAAACTACGCCAGCCTGACCCGCGCACCCGAGGTCTTGGCAAGGATTCAGGAAGAAATCGACATCGTGAACAAAAAATTTGCCCGGGTGGAACAAATCAAACAGTTCCGCTTGCTCGACACCCAACTGACCGCCGAAGACGACGAACTCACACCCACCATGAAACTCAAGCGCAAGTTTGTCGAGCAGAAATACAGCGCCATGATCGAGTCGATGTACCGCAACTGACCGCGATTAACGCCCTTTCATTACCCCAAGGAGACCTCCGAATGAAACTTTCACTGATCACCACCCTGGCGGCTTTGGCCGTGAGCGGTGCCGCACTGGCCCAGCAACAAGGCGTCAGCAAAACCGAAATCACGGTGGGCACGATCCAGGATTTGTCTGGCCCCCTGGCCGGTTACGGCAAAGCGGTGCGCAACGGTATGCTGCTGCGCATTGATGAGGTCAACGAGCAAGGCGGTGTGAATGGCCGCAAGCTCAAGCTGATCACCGAAGACTCGGGCTATGACCCCAAGCGCGCCGTTTTGGCCGCCCAAAAATTGGTCAACCAAGACAAAATCTTCATCATGGCCGGTCACATCGGGACAGCGCAAAACAACGCTGCCATGCCAGTCCAGATTGACAAGAAAATTGTCAACTTCATGCCTGTGACGGCGGCGCGTGAAATGTACGAACCACTGAGCAAATTCAAGTACGCCTTGTTCGCCACCTATTTCGATCAAATGCGCGCCGCTGTGGCGCCGCTGGTCAAGGACAAAAAAATCAGCAAAGTGTGTGCGATTTACCAGGATGATGAATTTGGCTTGGAAGTGCTGCGCGGCGCTGAGGCCAGCCTGAAGACGCTGAACATGGACTTCGTCGAGAAGACCTCTTACAAACGCGGCGCCACCGATTTTTCATCGCAAGTGGCGCGCATGAAAGGCGCAGGCTGTGAAATGGTGGTCTTGGGCACCATCATCCGCGAAACCGTGGGCACCATTGCCGAAGCACGCAAGACCGGCTTTAACCCGGTGTTCATCGGTTCGAGCGCCGCCTACACCGACCTGATCCACAAGCTCGGCGGCAAAGCCATGGACGGCATGTACGCCACCATGACCGTACCGCACCCCTATTTGGACGAAGCTTCCAACCCCATCCGTTTCTGGGCCAACAAGTACAAAACCAAGTTCACCGAAGACCCCACCGTGTTCTCGGTCTATGGCTACGTGATTTTGGACTCGTTCATCCAAGCGGCGCAAAAAGCCGGCCCCAACCTGACCAGCGACAGCTTTATCGCCACCATGGACAAAATCACTTTCCCTGCCGACATTTTTGGCAGCCCAGAAGGCACTTTCACGCCCACCAAACATTTGGGCTCTAACAAGTCTCGCCTGTCGCAAATCCAAGACGGCAAGTGGAAAATCATTTCGGACTATTACAAGCTCGATTGATTGTCTTGCGTTACAAAGTCAAAACCGCCCTCGGGCGGTTTTTCATGGGCACTTGAAACACGTGTGCTCAGACCGATGCCGCCTCAGGCTTGCGTTTAAAGATGGCAAAGTCACCGTTGGCACGCGCCACCAGCACATCGTCCACATACAGGCTGGCATCCAAGTGCGCCACGTTTTTGCCTTGGTTCACAACCTCGCTGAGACACACGACCTGGCCACCAAACACCGGCTTGAAGTAATTAATTTTCACATTGATGGTGGCGCAAATCTCACCCGGTTGCAGGGCGCCGAACAAGGCTGCGCCCATGGCGGTATCGGCCAGGGTAAACAGCACCCCGCCATGCACCACGCCATGCGTGTTCATGTGGACCGGCTGCAAATCCAAAGTCCAACGGCTGCGGCCGGCTGCTTTCTCAACCAGTTCGATGCCCACGTGCTGGGTGAACTTGGACAAATGCGAAGGTGAGGAGGAGGTCATGCCCCGCATGATGCGGCACCCGCCAGTCCTTGTCTTCCACTTAGGTGACTGTGTCACCTGGGCGCGAATGTGGGGGGCAAGGACTTGCTCGCTTGGTACCATGAAGCCCTGATTTGTTGCTCAAGGAGTTCGATTTGACGCACAGCGCCGCCACGACCCCACCCCTGCTGGATTTGTACCGCATGATGGTGCGCATCCGCGCTTTTGAAGACGCCGCCGAAGTGGCCAGCCAAGGTGGCGTCAGCGCCTACGGCAAATCGTCGGACGGCACCGCCAAAGTCAAAGGGCCTTTGCATTTGTCCACCGGCCAAGAGGCGGTGGCCACCGGAGTCTGTGCGCATTTGCACCCCAGCGACTACCTGACCTCGACCCATCGGGGCCACGGCCACACCCTGGCCAAAGGCGCAGACTTGACGCGCATGATGTGCGAGCTGTTTGGCAAGGCCACGGGCTTTAACGGCGGCAAAGGCGGCTCGATGCACATTGCGGACTTTTCGGTTGGCATGCTCGGCGCCAATGGCGTGGTGGCTGCCGGCTTGCCGATTGCCACCGGCGCGGCGCACGCGCAAAAACTGCGCGGCGAAGGCGGCATCACGGTGTGCTTTTTCGGTGACGGGGCGATCAACCGGGGGCCGTTTTTGGAAGCCCTGAATTGGGCGCAAATTTACCAACTGCCGGTGCTGTTTGTGTGCGAAGACAACCGCTGGAGTGCCACCACCGCCAGCGGCCCGATGATTGGTGGCGCGGGCGCTTCGGCCCGGGCAGAGAGTTTGGGCATCGCGGCGACACACGTGGATGGCAACGATGTCGAAGCCGTCTGGCGCGCCGCGCATACGCTGGTCGCCACGGTGCGCGCCGGACACGGCCCGCGCTTGTTGCACGCCATCACCTACCGCGTCAAAGGCCATGTCTCGGTGGACCTGGCGGCCTACCGCGACCCGGCTGAGTTGGCCGCAGCGCTGTTGACCGACCCGATTCACAAAGCACGCCAGCGCTTTGCAGACCGGGGCGGAGATGTAAAGCAACTGGACGCGATCGAACAAGCCGCTCGCGACGAAGTGCAAGCGGCCCTGGCCCAAGCGGGCTCGGACCCCTGGCCTGCCGCCGAAAGCGCTTACACCGACATCCAGACCACAGGAGCAGGCCAATGGTTTTGAACATGACTTACGCCCAAGCCGCCGTGTTGGCGGTGCAGCGCGAAATGCAAGCCGACCCCCGTGTGGTGGTGATGGGCGAAGACGTTGGGCGGGGCGGCATCTTTGGCCAGTACAAAGGCTTGCAAGATCAGTTTGGCCGCGAGCGCGTGATCGACACCCCCATCAGCGAGGCCGCCATCATGGGCAGCGGCGTGGGCATGGCGCTGGCCGGGCTGCGCCCGGTGGTGGAAATGCGGGTGGTGGACTTTGCGCTGTGCGGCATGGACGAAATCGTCAACCAAGCCGCTAAAAACCGCTATATGTTTGGCGGCCAAGGCCGCGTGCCCTTGGTGGCGCGCATGCCCTCGGGTATTTGGGACGCCTCGGCCGCGCAGCACTCGCAGTCGCTCGAAGCCTGGTTTGCCCACTTGCCCGGTTTGGTCGTGGTCTGCCCATCAAATGCCCAGGACAACTACAGCCTGCTGCGCGCGGCCATGCAGTGTGACGACCCGGTGGTCTACATGGAACACAAAACCCTGTGGGGTTCAGAAGGCCCGGTCGACGAAGACCTGCAAATCCCCTTGGGCCGCGCCGCCACACTGCGCGCCGGCCGTGATCTGACCCTGGTGAGCTGGGGCCGCCAAGTGCATGTGTGTGCGCAGGCTTGCGAACAACTGGCGGCGCAAGGCATCCAGGTCGAGCTGATCGATTTGCGCACCATCTGGCCTTGGGACCGCGAAGCTGTGTTGCAGTCCTGCGCCCGCACGGGTCGGTTGTTGGTCGCGCACGAAGCGATTCAGGCCGCAGGCTTTGGCGCCGAAATTGTCGCCACCGTGGCCGAGCACCTCCCGTGCAAAGTCAAACGCCTGGGCGCGCCGCGCATCCCGGTGGGTTACGCGCCGGTACTGGAAGCACAGGCCCGGGTCACTGTAGAAGCGACGGTCCAGGCCGCGGTGCAGCTGATGGGATGAAAAGCACCCTCCGTTGCGCGCAAAGCACGAATGCTTCGCCTTGGCGGCCTTGCAAAAAATCTCAGTCTATTGACCGCAGCACGCCTGCAAAGAAAGTCGTCAACGCCTCGCGCGCATCCAAGGGCAAAACGTGCGCCACATACTGGTCAGGACGCACCACGATCATGCAGCCTTGCTGGCGGTCGATACCGCGCATGTCGAAGATGTCGCCCACGCCTTTGTGGTCGACACAGAAGATTTTTTCATGGTCTTGCAAACCCAGTTTGCCGGTTTGGGGTTTGAGCAAGGACGGCATTTTTTCATACGCCAGTTGGTCAAAGGTTTGCTGGAAAACGGCACGCACATCGATCAACGCGTCAATGTCTTCGCCGTGGCGGGTGTTCTGGACGACAGGCGAGTCGGGGTGGCTCTCCAACCAGTCTGCCAGTTGGTGTAAGGCAGCGCCCGGTTCACCGTTGTCGGCCTGCGCGGCAAACACGTAGAGGCGCCAACGGGCATCGGCCTGTGCCACATGACCCAATTGCATGGGCTTGGCGTCAGACAAGCGCACCACGGGCGCAGAATGGAAACGGCGACCGATCTCTTCACCACGCGCCAGCGCTTGGTGCTGGCTGGCGACGAACAAATACGAGCTGTCGTACTTCACCGCCGTGCCGCCTGTGAACTCTAAATTTTCTTTGAATTGGCGAATGATGCGCGGCTCATGCGTACCATCCCGCTCGGCTTGTGTGGTGGGGGCCGACATCACGCGCGACCATTGGTGGTCGGTATCGACCAGGCGCTGCGCTTCGGTCATGCGTTCTTTGGCATAACTGCGCAGCAGCTTGGCGTCGGCACGACCTTGCAGCACATGCACCAATTTCCAACCGAGGTTGAAGGTGTCTTGCATCGACACGTTCATGCCTTGTCCGGCTTTGGGAGAGTGGGTGTGACAGGCGTCGCCAGCGGTAAAGACACGGGGATTGCGGTCCACGCCTTCGGGCACGTCATCGAATCGGTCGGTGATGCTGTGCCCAATGTCGTAAATGGACCACCAAACGACTTCTTTCACATCGATCGTGTAGGGCTTGATGATCCGGTTCGCCGCCGCAATCATGTCGTCTTGCGTGAGCTTGCGCTGCGCCGCTTTTTCATCCGGGCGC
>CANFMK010000147.1 GCA_947448325.1 Comamonadaceae bacterium | reverse complement strand
GCCTGTACGCTTTCACCGAAGGACAGGCTGGGGGCGCCGTGCGCGAGGCAGTTGCCAGTTTGATACCGCGCACCAGCCGTCACGCCGATGGGGTGGTCGTGGTGCCGCCTGGTGCTTTATCGTGGCACGCTGTGGCCTTGCCTGCGGGCAAAGCCCTGAGCGGGCAGGCCTTGCGCGCGCTGCTGGTGGGCTTGCTGGAAGAACGCGTGTTGGACGATGTGCAGCAACTGCACTTTGCCCTGCAACCCGAATGGAAACCGGGCCAAACCCACTGGGTGGCCGTGTGCCGCAAAGACTGGCTGCAAGGTCATTTGCAAGTGCTGGAGGCCGCCGACATTCCCATTCAGCGCATCGTGCCCGCGCTGTGGCCTTTGCCAGTCGCCATTGCACCGCAATTGCTGGCCACTGGCACGCCCCAAGCCGGCTGGCTGTGGGTCAGCGAGGCGCAAGGCGTTTGGGGCTTGCCTGTGCCCTCGGGTTTGGAAACTGTGAGCCCCGATCTGCTCAGCCGTGCGCAATTGAGCGCCGAGCCGGCCATTGCCGAATGGGCGCAGCACCATTTGCACCTCCAACCCCGCTTGGTGCAACCGGCCGAGCAACTGTTCTTGGCGGCGCAAAGCGAATGGGATTTAGCGCAAGGAGACCTGGCCGCCACGGGCTCTGCGCGCTGGCTTAAAACGCTGGGCCGCTGGCGACAAACGGTGTGGCAATCGAGCGCATGGCGGCCTGCCCGCTGGGGCTTGGCGGTGTTGCTGCTGAGCCAACTGCTGGGCCTGAACGCCTGGGCCTGGAAACTCCAATCCGACCTGCGCCAACGCCAAGCGGGCATGACGCAAGTTGTGACGCAGACTTTCCCAGAAATTCAAGTGGTGGTGGATGCGCCTTTGCAAATGCGCCGCGAAGTCGAGCGCCTGCGCCAAGCCGCAGGGCAAACAGGCAGCGACGGCTTAGAGCCCTTGCTGGCGGCCATAGGTCAGGTCCTGCCCGCAGGCAGTACGCTGAATGAATTGGACTTCCAGTCCGGTGCGCTGCGATTGAAAGATGTGCAGTTGACTCCGGAACAGGCCGCGCAACTGCCCAGCCAGTTGCGGGCCTTGCAGGTTCAGGCGAGGCGTGAAGGTGCCGATTGGCTGCTGACCAGCGCCGCCGGGTCAGGGAGCGCGCCATGAGCTTGAAAGCAGACACGTTTTTGGCCCCCGCGCTGCAGGCCTTGAGCCCACGCTGGCAGGCTTTGAGCGAGCGGGAACAACGCTTGTTGACTTGGGGTGCGGTCTTGCTTGCCTTGGCCTCGGTCTGGTGGGTGGTTTTGGCCCCCGCCTTGCAAGCCCTGCGCGAAGCCCCCGCCCAGCAAGCCGCTTTGGACGCCCAATGGCAGCAGCTTCAAGAGCTGCAAGCCCAAGCCCGCAGCTTGCAACAACAACCGCGCATGACACAGGCCGAAGCGCTGCGCGCCTTGCAACAAACGAGCGCCGAACTCTTGGGCTCCAACGTGCAAATTCAAACGACGAGCGATCGCAGCACGGTCACGCTCCAATCGGTCTCCGCCGAAGTCTTGGCAAACTGGCTGGCGCAGGTGCGAACACGCGCACGCGCTGTGCCGCAGCAAGCGCATTTGAAACGCGATGCGAAAAGCGATGCGAAGCGCGATATGAAAAGCGATGCCAAGACCGACAAAACCAGCGGTTCTGCGGCCACGCTCGCCCCAACCTGGAGCGGCTCCTTGGTCCTGAGCTTGCCTGCACCATGAGATCTTCTCTGCGCTCACAACCACACCATGCGCCATGGCGCTGGGCTTGGGCGGGCTCGGCTGTGGGCTTGTGTCTGACTTTGCTGCTGTGCGCCCCAGCCCAGTGGCTGGCGTTTGCGCTGGCCATGGCCAGCCATGATCGATTGCAACTGCACGACGCGCGCGGCACGCTGTGGCAAGGGTCGGCCCGGGTGGTGCTGGCGGGTGGTGCGGGTAGCCGTGATGCCCAAGCGCTGCCGGGTCGCATCGACTGGACCCTGCAGCCACTGCGCGGCACGCCTGAATTGACCCTGCAATCGGACTGCTGCATGCCGGTGGCCTTGCACTTGCGCATGACGCCCACATGGGGCGGTGCGCAGTTGCAGTTGTCAGACACCGAATCCCTTTGGCCTGCCGCCTTGCTGACTGGCTTGGGTGCGCCGTGGAACACACTGCAGCCTGAAGGGGACTTGGCCTTCACCCCACAGCAACTGCGCCTGCAATGGCAAAGCGGGCTCTGGAGCGTGCAAGGCAGTCTGCGCGTGACTGCACGCGACATGGCTTCGCGCTTATCGCCGCTCAAACCCATGGGCACCTACCAAGTGGACATCACCGCGGCTGCGGCCCCTGCGGGGTCTATGGATGTGAAACTCAGCACCGTCTCTGGCAGTTTGCTGCTGTCTGGGCAAGGGCAGTGGCAGGGTCAGCGCTTGCGCTTTCAGGGCGAAGCCAGCGCAGCGCCACAGCACGAAGCCGCGTTGAACAATTTACTCAGCATCATCGGGCGCCGCCAAGGTGCGCGCAGCCTACTTTCTTGGGGTTAAGACTTCTATGTACACACACCTGTTCACCTGGCGCGCTGGGCATTTATGGGCATTGAGTTGCCCTTTGGTCTTCGCATTGGGCTGGGTCAGCCTGGCGGCGAATGCGCAAACCACTCCCAAAAACTCGGTTGCGGCAAGCACCAAAAACAACGAGTTGACCACCCTGAATTTTGCGAATGCCGAGATTGAATCGGTGGCGCGCACATTGGCCACGATTTCGGGCCATAACGTGGTGGTCGACCCGCGCGTCAAAGGCACGATGAACTTGATCAGCACCGTGCCCGTGGCCCCCGCGCAGGCGCTGCGTTTGTTCGCCTCGCAATTGCGCACGCAAGGCTTCGCCTTGGTCGAGTCGTCAGGCCTGTACACCGTGGTGCCTGAGGCCGAAGCCAAAATGCAAAGCGGCGCGGTGAACGCGGGCAATGCGCCTTTGGGCGGCGGCCAAATCGTGACGCAAATCTTCAAGCTCAACCACGAGTCGGCGAACAATCTGGTGGCGGTGCTGCGCCCGCTGATCAGCCCGAACAACACCATCAACGTCAACCCTGGCACCAATGCGCTGGTGATCACCGACTATGCCGACAACTTGCAGCGCTTAGGCCGCATCGTGGCGGCGCTGGATGTGGCCAATGCCACCGGTGTGGAGGTGATTCGCTTGCAACACGCGCTGGCCAATGATTTGGCGCCCCTGGTGCAAAAGCTGATCGACTCTGGCGCAGCCAACGCCCCAGCGGCTGGTTCCGCGCCAGGTCAATCCGACAACGGTTACAAAACCACCTTGGTGGCCGAGTCGCGCACCAACTCGTTGATCGTACGCGCCGCCAATCCGGCCCGCGTTTCTTTGGTGCGCACCTTGATTGAGCAGCTCGACCAGCCCAGCGCCGGCAATGGCAACGGCAATGGCGCTGCTGGCAATATTTACGTCGTCTATTTGAAGAACGCCGACGCCACCAAACTGGCCGGCACTTTGCGCGCGGCCATCACCGCTGACGGTCGCAACACCGCCACGAGCAGCACCAGCGTGCCGAACACACCGCCCACCAACGCCTTCGGCAGCAACACCCCAGGCAGCAGCACCGCCACCAGCCAGCCGTCCACCGGCGGTCAGATCCAAGCCGACCCAGCCACCAACTCATTGATCATCACCGCGCCCGAACCGCAATACCGCCAACTGCGCGCCGTGATCGACAAGCTCGACCAGCGTCGCGCGCAGGTGTATGTGGAAAGCCTGATCGCCGAAGTCAGCGCCGACAAAGCCGCCGAGTTCGGTGTGCAGTGGATGAGTGGCACAGGCACAGGTGGCAACAGCGTGGGCTTGCTGGGCACCAATTTCTCGGTCGGCGGCACCAATTTACTGTCCTTGGCAGCCGGCGCAAGTGCGGGCACGTTCACCGGCGCCAGCAGCCCTGCCACCGGACTGAACATCGCGCTGGGTGAGCGACGCAATGGCGCTTTGGTGCTCGGGGCTTTGGCCCGCTTCATCCAGTCCAACGGCAACGGCAATGTGCTGTCCACGCCCAATTTGCTGACCTTGGACAACGAAGAAGCCAAGATCGTGATTGGCCAAAACGTGCCGTTTGTCACCGGTCAGTACACGAACAACAACAGCGCGGGTGGCACTGTCAATCCATTCCAAACCATTGAACGCAAAGACGTCGGCTTGACACTGAAGGTCAAACCCCAAATCAGCGAAAACGGCACGGTGAAGATGCAGATTTTTCAAGAAGTCAGCAGCATCGACACCAAAAGCTCGTCCACCTCCGGCCTGATCACCAACAAACGCTCGATTGAATCGAGTGTCCTGGTGGAAGACGGCTCCATCGTGGTGTTGGGCGGTTTGCTGCAAGACGACTTCACCAACAGCCAAGAAAAAGTGCCCGGCTTGGGCGATCTGCCCGTCTTTGGCAACCTGTTCAGGTCCGAAAAACGTGAGCGCAAAAAAACCAATTTGATGGTCTTTCTGCGCCCCGTGGTGATGCGTGATGCGGCCGCCACCGAAAAATTGTCGATGGACCGGTACGAGCAAATGCGCGGCACCCAAATGAACGAGCAGCCCCTGCCCAGCACGGTGGTGCCGGTGGGTGGCGCCGCCGTGGTGCCTGAGTTGCCCAAACGCTGAGCCGAGCGATGCGTTACCCCCTGCCCTACGCTTTTGCCCGCACGCACCAGTTGCTGCTGGGGGACGATGGCGCAGCCCTGACGCTGTGGCTGAGCCCGAGTAGCGACAAAGGCGCGCTGTCTGAGGTGGTGCGCCACTGCGCCAGCGCGGCCTTGAGCGTGGCGCACGAAGACGCCCCCGCGCTGGTGCAGCGCATCAGTCAGGCCTATTCGGCGCAGTACGGCCCGGGCGAATCCAGCGCGGCGGCGGTGGTGTCTGAGGTCGAGTCCGAGGCCGACTTGTCGCGCATGATGCAAGAACTGCCTGCGGTCGAAGACTTGCTGGAGACCAGCGACGACGCGCCGATCATCCGAATGCTCAATGCGCTGCTCACGCAAGCGGCACGCGACGGCGCCAGCGACATCCACATCGAACCCTACGAGCGCCATTCGAGCGTGCGCTTTCGGGTCGACGGTACTTTGCGCGAGGTGGTGCAACCCAACCGCGCGCTGCACGCGGCCTTGATCTCGCGCCTGAAAATCATGGCCGAGTTGGACATTGCCGAAAAACGCCTGCCACAAGACGGTCGCATCAGCCTGCGCCTGGGCGCACGCGCGGTTGATGTGCGCGTCTCCACCCTGCCCAGCGCACACGGTGAACGCGCTGTGCTGCGTTTGCTGGACAAAAGCGAGAGCCGATTGACGCTGGAAGCTGTAGGCATGCAAGGCCCGGTGCTGGCGCAAATGGAACAACTGGTGACCCAGCCCCACGGGATTATTTTGGTGACCGGCCCCACCGGTTCGGGCAAAACCACCACACTCTACGCCGCACTGCAGCGCCTGGATGCGCAGCGGCAAAACATCATGACGGTGGAAGACCCGATCGAATACGAGCTGCCCGGTGTGGGTCAAACCCAGGTCAATGCCAAGATCGATCTGACCTTTGCCAAAGCCTTGCGCGCCATCCTGCGGCAAGACCCGGACGTGATCATGATCGGTGAGATTCGCGACTTTGAAACCGCGCAAATTGCGATTCAAGCCTCGCTCACCGGTCACTTGGTGCTGGCCACCTTGCACACCAACGACGCGGCCAGCGCGGTGACCCGCCTGACCGACATGGGCATCGAGCCCTTCTTGCTCAGCTCGTCTTTGCTGGGCGTGCTGGCCCAGCGCCTGGTGCGCAAGCTGTGCACCGAATGCCACGGCAGCGGCTGCCCCCATTGCGCGCAAACCGGCTACGCCGGGCGCACCGGCATTTTTGAATTGCTGGTCACCAACGACGCGATCCGTGCACAAATCCATGGCCAAGCCGCTGAAGCCGACATCCGCGCCGCCGCCCAGGCCAGCGGCATGGTGTTGATGCGCGAAGACGGCCAACGCCTGGTCGACCAAGGCATCACCAGCGCACAAGAGCTGGTGCGCATCACCCGCGATTGAGCACCGCCACGGTCACTGGATGATCCAGATCAAGGGGAGCGTGAATGCTCGCCCGCAGGCTCTCCAAGCCTGCTTCAATGCAGGTTCACCATGCATGGCCCCGAAACTCACTTGCCGCTCTTCACTTCAGCTCGGATCTTTTGCCCGATCGCGGTGCGGGTTGTCGGGTTGGTGGTCTTGGTGATGGCAACGGTGTTGGGCCTGGTGTGCGCGCCTTCGGTCTGGGCTGGTGAGGACAACGCGCCAGCACCTGCCACGCCCGCGCTGATGGACCCCCCTTTGCTGATGGAACCCCCTTTGTGGGACTACACCTTGGGCAGCACCTTCAAATCCTCCGACTTGACCCGGTTCATCCGCACCGCCAGCTTGGAGCCGGTGGTCGGTCTGCGCTATGGCCGCTGGAAGCTGGGCATTGGCGATGGCACGGAATGGTTGCGCTTTAACAGCTTTCGCAAAGACTCGTCGCTGGACTACCAATGGCTGGACACGCGCCGCTTTAACCTGGGTTTGTCGCTGCAGGCGGGCATTGACAGCTGGGGGGCCGGTTTGAGCTACAAACACCGTCTGGCGCGGCATTGGGCCTGGTTTGGCAGTTTGAGTTTCACTGGGGACATCGGGCCCCTGGCCCAACTGCCGGGCAATCACAAGGGTCGATCGGGGCAAATCGGTTTGCTGTACTTCCACCGCTGACGCACTTTCAAGGCCCCCTGTGCCCGGGTTCTGCTGCAACCTAGATGACCGCGTGCGATTGCAGCGGTCCAGCGCTATCGGTTAATCTGAAGTCTCACGGGGTCACGCCTCTTTTGAGAACAAGCATCTATGTATTCATTCCACTACCAAAAAGCCGATTCTGTGGCGCAGGCCAGTGCCGCCTTGGCGCGCAGCGGCGAGTCCCGACTGCTGGCCGGGGGCATGACCCTGATCCCGTCGCTCAAACACCGCTTGATTCAAGTGGATGAACTGATCGACATCCGGGGCATACCGGGTTTGGCTGACATCCGCTTAGAGGGCGACAAGCTGTGGATCGGCGCAGGTGCCACCCACCAACAGGTGGCGCGGCATGCGCAGGTGCGCGCTTTTTGCGCCGGACTGGCCGACCTGGCTGGCCTGATTGGCGACCCGCAAGTGCGCGCGCGCGGCACTTTGGGCGGCTCTGTGGCCAACAACGACCCGGCGGCCGACTACCCGGCGGCGGTGCTGGGCTTGGCGGCCACCATCGTCACGTCGACGCGCGAGATCGCTGCCGATGATTTCTTCCAGGGCATGTTTGCCACCGTACTCGCACACGATGAAATGATTCAAGGTTTGCGTTTTGCCAAGCCCCTGAAAAGCGCATACGCCAAGTTTCGACACCCCGCCACCGGCTACGCCATGGCTGGCGTGTTTGTGGCGCTG
>CANFMK010000146.1 GCA_947448325.1 Comamonadaceae bacterium | reverse complement strand
CGGTCAAAGGGCTTGTTGGCCAAGCCCTGGGCCACCAACCACGTCAAGGCCAAACTCACCGGCCACAAGAGCAACAGCGGCGTGAGCATCCAGTCCAAAATTTCTCCAAACAGCGAGCGTTGCTCGCGTTTGAAGAGGGACCATTGTTGCTGTTTCAATTGGGGATTTTTTCCAAGCAGTAGCCCAGGCCGCGCACGGTGGCAATACGGATCGGGCCCTTTTCAATTTTCTTGCGCAGGCGGTGGATGTAGACCTCGATCGCGTTGTTGCTGACCTCTTCGCCCCATTCGCACAGACGCTCAACCAGCTGGTCTTTGCTCACCAAGCGGCCCGCACGCTGCAGCAACACTTCGAGCAAACCCAGCTCGCGCGCCGACAACTCCACCATCTTGCCGTCGATCGTGGCGACGCGCCCCGACTGGTCATAGATCAAGGGGCCGTGTTTGATTTGCGAGGTCGCGCCGCCCATGCCGCGTCGGGTCAAGGCGCGCACACGGGCTTCGAGCTCTTGCAAGCTGAAGGGCTTGGCCATGTAGTCGTCAGCGCCGTAGTCCAGGCCCTTGACGCGTTCTTCCACACTGTCGGCCGCCGTCAAAATCAACACCGGCAAAGTGGAGCCGCGCGCGCGCAATTTTTTCAGCACTTCAAGGCCATGCAATTTAGGCAATCCCAAGTCAAGAATCAGCAAATCGAATTCGTTGTTGGTCATCAACGCCGCGTCCGCTTCGCTGCCACTGGCCACATGGTCCACGGCAGCGCCGGCGTTGCGCAATGTTCGCAACAGGCCATCGGCCAATACCTGGTCGTCTTCGGCTATCAAAATTCGCATGGCAGTCTCCTTGAGTCTTGTTGTTGCGCCGGTCGCTCTAGCGCATGGGTAAATTCTAGGGCCTGACGGGCTTATCTTTGCGCGTAGGCTTCCAGGCCCAACGCCACCACGGTGGCCACGTCTTGGCCCACCGATTCTTGGAACTCCCTTTCGGCCTGCGCGACCGCAGTTTTAAAAGCCTGCAACCAAGCCAAGCCATCGGCAGTAAAGATGACTTTTTTGGCCCTGCCGTCCTGCGCATCGCGTTCACGCTGAACCAAGCCCCAGGCTTCGCACTGATCGACCAAATCACCCATGGCCTGCTTGCTCATGCCCGCGTCCTGGGCCAACACCGTCAAGCGCGAGCCTTCCAATGCCAAATGGCGTGTGATGTGGATGTGCGCTGCGCTGATTTGGTCGCGGGCGGCCAAGTTGGCCAGTGCCAAGGGGACGCCCGCGTCATGCGCCATCAAATGCAGCACCCTTTCGTCAAACTGCCGCATGGCGTGGCCGAGCAAGCGCCCCAAATGGGTTTGGCGCCAGCGGTCATCCACCGCACCGGGCAAGCGCGTGGGACTGACGAAGGTCACGGTGTGGGTTTGTTGAGGCACCCCCAAATAGTAAAGTAAACTGACCAATAAAAGTGTTTACAAGATCCAATAAGCCGTTAAAGTACTGTTCAAGCATCCAGTTAAATGCCGCCCGGCAAAGGTGCTACCGATCCAACCCCCTGATTTTCAAGGAGATTTTCATGAGCGACATCAACAGCGAAAAAGGCAAAGCCCTGCAAGCCGCACTGGCCCAAATCGAGAAACAATTCGGCAAAGGCACGATCATGCGCCTGGGCGAGGGCGAGGTGATTGAGGACATCCAGGTCGTCTCGACCGGCTCTTTGGGTCTGGACATTGCCCTGGGCGTCGGCGGTTTGCCGCGCGGCCGGGTGGTTGAAATCTACGGCCCTGAGTCGTCCGGTAAAACCACTTTGACCTTGCAGGTGATTGCCGAGATGCAAAAAATCGGTGGCCAATGTGCTTTTGTGGACGCCGAGCACGCGCTGGACATTCAGTACGCGCAAAACCTGGGCGTGAACCTGCAAGACCTCTTGATCAGCCAGCCCGATACCGGCGAACAAGCCTTGGAAATCGTGGACAGCCTGGTGCGCTCAGGCGCGGTGGATTTGGTGGTGATCGACTCGGTGGCCGCCTTGACGCCCAAAGCCGAACTCGAAGGCGATATGGGCGACAGCCTGCCCGGCCTGCAAGCGCGTTTGATGAGCCAGGCCCTGCGCAAGCTGACCGCCACCATCAAAAAAACCAACTGCATGGTGATTTTCATCAACCAGATCCGCATGAAGATCGGCGTGATGTTCGGTTCGCCCGAAACCACCACCGGCGGTAACGCGCTCAAGTTCTACGCCTCGGTGCGCTTGGACATCCGCCGCACCGGCACGATCAAAAAGGGCGACGACGCGATCGGCAACGAAACCAAGGTCAAAGTGGTCAAAAACAAGGTCGCTCCGCCCTTCAAGACGGCCGAATTCGATATTTTGTTTGGCGAGGGCATCAGCCGCCAAGGTGAAATCATCGACATGGGCGTGAACGCCAAGATCATCGAGAAATCCGGCGCTTGGTACGCCTACCAGGGCGAAAAAATCGGCCAAGGCCGCGACAACGCGCGCGAGTTCCTGCGCGAAAACCCCAGCTTGTCGTTTGAAATCGAAAACAAAGTGCGCGAGTCTTTGGGCATTCCTTTGCTGGCTGTGTCTGCCGATGCGCCCGTCGCCAAGGCGCCCAAAGCCGCGAAAGAGCCGAAAGAAGTCATCGCCTGACAGCGCGACACGCCATGCAGGACGAAAACCGCCCCAAACCCGCCAAGGGTTTGGGCTTTCAGCCCAGCCTGAAGGGCCGCGCGCTGCGCTTGTTATCGCAGCGCGAGCACTCGCGCCAGGAACTGGAGCGCAAACTGCGCCCGTTTGAAGAAGTGCCGGGCGAACTGTCTCAGGCTTTGGATTTCTTGCAGGCCAAAGACTTCATCAATGAGCAGCGGGTGCTGGAGTCGGTTGTCAACCGCCGCGCCAGCAAATTAGGGGCCTCACGTGTCAAGCAAGAGTTACAAGCCAAAGGCCTGGACCCGCAGGCGGTGAGTGACGCTTTGCAAGGCTTGCGCGAAACCGAACTCGATCGGGCGCGCGAGGTCTGGCGCAAAAAGTTCGGCCAACCCGCCCTTGATGCGAACGAACGGGCCAGGCAAATGCGTTTTTTGCTGACGCGTGGGTTTGCGGCCGAGGCGGTGCGCCGCGTGGTCAGCGGCGCAGACGACGATTGAAAAAGCAGCTTACAACCCCAGCATCAGCTGGATGTTTTGCACCGCTGCGCCGCTGGCGCCCTTGCCCAGGTTGTCCAAACGGGCAATGACCACCGCGTGACGGGCTTGCTCGTTGGCAAACACCCGAATTTCCAACTTGTTGCTGTCGTTCAGGGCCAACGCATCCAATTTGCCAGTCTCGGTCGCTGGCTCTACGCTGACCCAGCCACCTGCGGCGTGACTGGCCGCATAGTGGGCGCTGAGCGCGTCGTGCAGGTCGGCCGCCTTGGGCTTGCCTGGGAGTTGATCCAGGTGCAGGGGCAGCTGCACCAGCATGCCTTGGCGGAAATTGCCCACCGCCGGCACGAACAAAGGCCGGGTGGTCAGGCCGGTGTAGCGCATGATTTCAGGCACGTGCTTGTGCTTCAAACCCAGGGCGTAGGCTTCAAACAAGGGGGCTTTGCCGGCTTCGTAGTCTTCGATCATGGTGCGCCCGCCGCCAGAATAACCACTGACCGAGGGCAAGCACAGCGGAAAATCCCGGGGCACCAGGCCCGCGTCCACCAAGGGGCGCAAGATGGCAATCGCACCCGTGGCGTAGCAGCCCGGATTGGCCACACGCTGCGCTTTTTGCACCGCCTCACGCTGACCGGGGGCCAGTTCCGGGAAGCCAAACACCCAATCGGGGTGGCAGCGGTGGGCGGTGGAAGCGTCGACGATGCGGGGTTGGCGTCCGCTTAAGGTGTCGATCATGGCCACCGACTCGAGAGCGGCATCGTCGTGCAAACACAACACCACCAGGTCGGCGGCGGCCATCAGCTCGCGCTTGGCCTCGGGGTCTTTGCGCCGCGCCGGGTCGATGCTGAGCACCTGAACCTGGGGCATCAGCGCCAGTCGCTCCCGAATTTGCAGGCCGGTGGTCCCCGCTTCGCCGTCAATGAACAGTGTGGCCATTGCGTATCACTCCCTGTCAGGTGGTGCCCGGCGTCATGTCAATGTAAGTCGCAAGGCACAAGATTTGTGCATTGCAGCATGATACAGTCACGGGCTGCAGTGTCCAGCGCTTGCGGGTGAGTGCATCAAAACGTGCCCGCAAGCTGGTGAAACCATCCACCTCTCTGAGAGAAACCTCATGAAGATTCACGAGTACCAAGGCAAGGAAATCTTGCGTCAATTTGGTGTGCCAGTCCCCCGCGGCATTCCAGCGTTCACGGTTCAAGAGGCGGTCGAAGCCGCTCAAAAACTCGGCGGCCCGGTGTGGGTGGTCAAGGCCCAGATCCACGCAGGCGGGCGCGGTAAGGGCGGCGGCGTGAAAGTGGCCAAAACCATTGACGACGTCAAGCGCATTGCAGGTGAGATTTTGGGCATGCAGCTCAAGACCCACCAAACCGGCCCTGAAGGTCAAAAAGTGCGCCGTCTCTACATTGAAGACGGTGCCGACATCCACAAAGAATATTACGTCTCCGTGGTCACCGACCGCGCGAGCCAAAAAGTCGCTTTCATCGCTTCGAGCGAAGGCGGCATGGACATCGAGGAAGTGGCCCATTCCACCCCCGAAAAAATCATCACCGAATTCATCGATCCCCTGACGGGTCTGGGCGACGTCCAAGCCAAGAAGATCGCTGACGCCATCGGCATGCCCGCCGACTCCACCGCCCAAGCCGTGGACATCTTCAAAAAGCTGTACCAGTGCTACATGGACACCGACGCTTCGTTGGTGGAAATCAACCCGCTCAACCGCGACAGCAAAGGCCACGTGATGGCACTGGACGCGAAGTTCAACTTCGATGCCAACGCCTTGTTCCGCCACCCCGAAATCGTGGCTTACCGCGATCTGGACGAAGAAGATCCGGCCGAAGTGGAAGCCTCCAAATTTGACTTGGCCTACATCTCGCTGGACGGCAACATCGGTTGCTTGGTCAACGGCGCAGGTTTGGCCATGGCCACCATGGACACCATCAAGTTGTTCGGCGGCGAACCTGCCAACTTCTTGGACGTGGGCGGCGGCGCGACGGCTGAGAAAGTCACCGAAGCGTTCAAGATCATGTTGGCCAACAAGAATGTCAAAGGCATTTTGGTCAACATCTTCGGCGGCATCATGAAGTGCGACACCATCGCCAGCGGCGTGATCACGGCTTGCAAGGCCGTGAACCTGTCGGTGCCGTTGGTGGTGCGCATGAAAGGCACCAACGACGAGCTGGGCAAGAAGATGCTGGCCGACTCCGGTCTGCCCATCATTTCTGCCGACACCATGGCCGAAGCTGCAACGTCCATCGTTGCCGCCGTCAAATAAATGTCTTTGTGGGACAGGTCTTGCGCTCTGTCCCCAACTGATTAACTTTGCGGGACCGCTCTTTGGCGCTGTCCTCAACTGATTAGGAACAAACATGTCCATCTACATCAACAAAGACACCAAAGTCATCACCCAAGGTATCACCGGCAAAACCGGTCAGTTCCACACTGAAAAATGCCAGGAATACGCGAACGGCAAGAACTGCTTTGTCGCCGGCGTGAACCCCAAGAAGGCGGGCGAGTCGATCTTCAACATCCCGATCTACTCCACGGTCAAAGAAGCCGCACACCAAACCGGCGCGACCGTGTCGGTGATCTACGTGCCCCCAGCCGGCGCAGCTGCAGCCATCTGGGAAGCGGTGGAAGCCGACCTGGACTTGGCGATCTGCATCACCGAAGGCATTCCGGTCAAAGACATGCTGGAAGTGCGCAACCGCATGAAGGCCAAAGAAGCCGCTGGCGGCAAGCGCACTTTGCTGCTCGGCCCCAATTGCCCTGGCTTGATCACCCCTGACGAAATCAAGATCGGCATCATGCCCGGTCACATCCACCGCAAAGGCCGCATCGGCGTGGTGTCGCGCTCGGGCACTTTGACTTACGAAGCCGTGGCCATGCTGACCGAAGTCGGTCTGGGCCAGTCCAGCGCCGTCGGTATCGGTGGCGATCCGATCAACGGCTTGAAGCACATCGATGTGATGAAAGCGTTCAACGACGATCCCGACACCGACGCCGTGATCATGATCGGTGAAATCGGCGGACCCGACGAAGCCGAAGCGGCCATGTGGTGCAAAGCCAATATGAAAAAGCCCATCGTCGGCTTCATCGCCGGTGTGACTGCGCCTCCCGGCAAACGCATGGGCCACGCCGGTGCTTTGATCTCTGGTGGCGCCGACACGGCCGATGCCAAGTTGGCCATCATGGAAGAGTGTGGCTTCATCGTCACACGCAACCCTTCAGAATTGGGCAAACTGCTCAAAGCCCAATTGAAGTAAGCATAAACACGGACACCTGATGGGGCCCACTCCCCGTTAAAATAGGGGTCCAGATCTGAAAGCGCTGGCGATGCAAATTGTCAGCGCTTTTTTTATTGCGTCATCGGAGAGAGACATGGAATTTTTTCAAAACCCGGATTTTTGGATTGGCCTGCTGAAAATCATCTGGATCAACATCATTTTGTCTGGGGACAACGCCGTGGTGATTGCGCTGGCGGCCCGCTCCTTGCCACCTGAGCAACAGCGCAAAGCCATCATGATCGGCTCGGGCGCGGCCGTGGTCTTGCGCATTGGCCTGACCGTGGTGGCCGCCAAGTTACTGGCTATGCCTTATTTGCAGATCATTGGCGGCTTGCTGCTGCTGTGGATCGGCGTTCAGTTACTGAGCGAAGAAGAAGGCGATGACGATGGCGAGCCCAAAGCCTCCAACCTGATGAGCGCTGTGCGCACCATCTTGATTGCCGATCTGGTGATGAGCTTGGACAACGTGATTGGTGTGGCCGCCGCCGCCAAAGGCGACGAATTGCTTTTGATGATCGGCTTGGCCATCAGCATCCCATTGGTGATTTTTGGCAGTTCGATGATGATCAAATTGATGGAGCGCTTCCCTGTCATTGTGGTCTTTGGCGCAGGTTTGATCGGCTGGGTCGGTGGCGAAACCATCGTCAGCGATGTGGCGGTGAAAGAAATTCTGGAGGCCAATACCTGGCTGCACTATGCCGCCGCCGCCGTTGGCGCCGCGTTTGTGGTGGGCTTGGGCAAGTTCCTGCAGTCGCGGCACAGCTCAGAACCGCAAGTCACAGAATAAACCACAGCGCCTTTTCTGGCGCTGTAGGGCCCCCAACGCCGTTGCGGTTTGCAACGCTTGCTTTGGGGGCCTATTCTTTTAAGATCACAGTACAAACAAAGGGAGCTTCACTATGCACAAAAAAGCACATGGGTTCACACTGATTGAATTGATGATCGTGCTGGCGATCATCGGCATTTTGGGCGCAGTGGCCCTGCCGCAATACCAAGACTACACCGTGCGCGCCAAAGTCTCTGAGATGCTGCTGGCCGCCACCAGTTGCAAAACAGCGGTCACTGAAACGGT
>CANFMK010000145.1 GCA_947448325.1 Comamonadaceae bacterium | reverse complement strand
GCCCGAGGCCACTTTCAAAGCCACTGGCCGCTGGGTGACCGCCAAGGACAACATCAGCCCGCGCCAGACCGAAATGAACTTCCGTCTCGACGTGAGTGACGCGGGCGGGCTACTCAACCGCTTGGGCACGCAAGACGCGATGCGGGCGGGCAATGGCCGTTTAGAAGGGCAAGTGGCCTGGCAGGGCTCGCCATTGGCTTTGCATTACCCCAGTTTGTCGGGGCGCTTCAACGTCAATATCACCAAAGGTCAATTTTTAAAGGCCGATCCAGGCGTGGCCAAACTGTTGGGTGTGCTGAGTTTGCAAGCGCTGCCTCGGCGCTTGTTGCTGGATTTTCGCGATGTGTTTGCGGAAGGTTTTTCCTACGATGTGATCCGCGGTGACGTGGCGATTGACCGGGGCATGGCCAGCACGCACAACTTGGAGATGAAAGGTGTGAATGCCTTGGTGAAAATGGAGGGCACCTCCGACATCGCCAAAGAAACACAAAACTTGCGCGTCTTGATCTTGCCCGAGATCGAGGCAGGCACCGCTTCGCTGTTGGCCGGCATCGCGGTCAATCCGGTGATTGGCCTGAGTACTTTTTTAGCGCAATGGTTTTTGCACAACCCCTTGTCTAAAGCGGCGGCGCAATCCTTCCAAGTCGACGGCACCTGGTCGAATCCGAAAGTCACCAAACTGGACATCGCGGTCCCTGCCGCGACCAAGTGAGCATGAAATCTCCTTGGCATGGGCCCACTGCAGCGCGTGACCGACTGGCGTTGATTTGGTCGCTGCGTGACAAGCGCCTGTCACTGTGGGTGGCGCTGGTCGGTTTGGTTGCTGCGGTGTTGATCACGCTGGTGTGGTTGGCGGGGCGCTATGAGGCCAGCCAGGTCCAGTCCACGCTGGAGCGCGATACGGCCGATGCCATCAATGACATTCGCGGCGGCCTGATGCGCGACGTCCAGGCTTTGCAAGCCCTGCAAGCCAGTCACAGCACGACGACGGCCTGGTCGGCTGAAGCGGGCGGCCTGTTGCGTGAACACCGGGCGTGGTTGCGCGTGGAATGGCGCGATGCCCAAATGCAACTGCGCCACCACATCGATTCGCCTTTGCGTGCGCCATCATTCAGCAAAACGCCGCGCAGCAATGTGGTCAATGAATTCATGCAAGCCTGCCAACGAGCGCGCCGATCCAATGGCCCCGCTTACTCCAGCAGTTTCTTTGTGCCGCAAGACGATGGCCTGGGTTTCGAAGTGATGGACATGTGCCTGCCCTTGGTGGTCGCCGGTGAAACCGTGGGCTATGCCATCACCAGCTACAGCCTGCAAGAGATGCTGGCCGAACATTTGAGTCCGGCGTTTGCCCGGCGCAACGAAGTCTCCTTTACCGAGCCCGACGGGACGCGCTTGGCGGCCATGGGGCAGCACGGCCGCGGTGTGCGATTGTTCTCGGCACAACAGTTGCTCGATTTGCCCGGTGTGACTTTGGTGCTGCGGGTCGATGGGCGTCGTGGCGCCCCCGATTTGTTCCCGAATATCCTCACCGCCTTGGTGATCGCCATGTCGATCGCGCTGGTCTCGGTGCTGGTCTTGCTGGTCAAAGACTCCCGCCGGCGCTTGAAAGCAGAGCGCGAGCTGGCCGAAGCCTTGGCCTTTCGCAAAGCCATGGAAGACTCGCTGGTCACCGGCTTGCGCGCGCGTGATTTGCAAGGGCGCATCACCTATGTGAACCCCGCGTTTTGCCAAATGGTGGGCTTTGAACCCGCAGAGCTGCTGGGCCGCAATGCCCCCATGCCTTACTGGCCGCCCGAGATGGTGGGCGAATACCAGCAACGCCAAGCCATCCGACTGGCGGGCAACGCACCGCCGCGCGAAGGCTATGAGTCGGTGTTCATGCGCAAAGACGGCACACGCATTTCGGTGCTGATCATCGAAGCGCCTTTGATCAATGTGTTGGGTCAACAAACCGGCTGGATGAGCGCATTTTTGGACATCAGCGAACAACGCCGGGTGGAAGAAATGTCGCGCGCCAGCCTCGAGCGCTTGCAAGCGACCGCGCGCCTGGCCACGGTAGGCGAAATGGCGTCGCTGCTCAGCCATGAACTGAACCAGCCCTTAGCCGCGATCAGCAGTTACGCCAACGGCTCACTGAATTTGCTGCTCAACAACATGCCAGGCGAGACGACGCAAACCTTGGCGGACCTGCATGTGGCGATCGAGCGCATTGCGCAACAAGCCGGGCGGGCGGGGAAGATCATCAACAGCGTGCATGACTTTGTACGCCGAAGAGACCAAGACCGCGAGGCCGTCACGCCCCAAGCCTTGATCGATGCCATCATGCCCCTGGTTCAGTTGCAAGCCCACAAACTGCGGGTGCGGGTGGTGATTGAGCTGGAAGATCATTTGCCGATGGTGTGGTGCGACCGGACCATGGTGGAACAGGTGTTATTGAACTTGGCGCGCAACGGCATGCAAGCCATGGATACCCCCGAAATGACCCACCGCGTTTTAAAGATCCAAGCTCGCCGTGCCGCCTCCAATGTGGAGCACCAGTGGGTGGAGTTGGCCGTCACCGATCAGGGCAGTGGCATTTCCAGCGAAGTGGCAGCCCAATTGTTCACGCCGTTTTTCACCACCAAGCCCGAAGGCATGGGGCTGGGCCTGAGTTTATGCCGCACCGTGATCGAACAACACGGCGGGCATTTGGAGTTTGAAGCCCTCGCCGCCCGCGGTACGATTTTTCGTTTCACGCTGCCTGTGCCCCAGTCGCCTCACTAAAATCAACCCATGCCGCCCACCGCTCACGCCACTGTTTACATTGTTGACGATGACGCCATTGTGCGTGAGGGTATGGCTTGGTTGTTGCGTTCTCGCCGTTTGCTGAGCGAATCCTTTGACAGCGCCGATGCCTTTGAGGCCATGCTGCACAACCCGCATGGCCCTTTGAGTGGCGCATGGCCGCGTGAAGCGGGCTGCATTTTGCTGGACGTGCGCATGCCGGGCCAAAGTGGCTTGGCTTTGTTTGAAAAACTCACTGCGTCGGGTCTGGCGCAGGCGTGGCCGGTGATTTTTCTCACCGGTCATGCCGATGTGCCCACAGCGGTGGACACGGTCAAACGCGGTGCTTTTGATTTTTGTGAAAAACCGTTTTCTGACAACGCGCTGGTCGACCGGGTGGAACAAGCCCTGGCGGTGTCGCAAACCCGTTTGGCCTCACGTCAAATTCACCAGGGGCTGAGCATGCGTTTGGCCGAGTTGACTGAGCGCGAGCGCGATGTGATGCAACTGGTCGTGGAGGGATTGCCTAATAAATTGATTGCCGACCAACTCGACATCAGTGTGCGCACCGTCGAAGTTCATCGCTCACGCGTGTTTGACAAAATGAATGTGAAGTCGGCCGTGGAACTGGCCAATCTGCTGCGTGAACTGTGAGCGCTACTCAATCTGGACGGTTGCCCGAGGGCGGTGGGCTTGGGGTCTCTTGTGCGGTCGGGTCCTGCGCGGCAGGGATTTCTCCACGGGGACGCCCTGAAAACATGGTCCACCAGACAATGAGCACCAAGATGACCAAGGCCAACAACGCTTCCAAAATCAATCCACTCATCGCTGTACTCCGTTCGCCTGCACGCAAGCCCCTGCGCGCGGGGTTCTTGGCCATGATTGTAGGCAGCTTGTCGGCTTGCGGCGTGTTGACGCCCCAAAGTGAACCCGCTGCGCCCAACGCCCCCCCCGCACGCACCGAAGCATCCACGCCGCCCTCACCTCGCAACGAAGGGCCGCTGCCCCCGCCCATTCTGCAAGCCAAAAGCCGTTGGGTCGCGGCGCCTTGGTCACAGCTGCCTGGCTGGTCGCAAGACACCTTGCCAGAAGCTTGGGCCGCTTGGCTGCTGAGTTGCCAACGTGCGTCCGCCGCTTACAGCGCGGTCTGCGCCGACGTGCGGCGCTTGAACGGTGCCGCTCAAACCGTGCAAAGCGAATGGCTCATGCAACGCTTTCAACCCTACCGTGTCGAAACCTTGCAAGGCGGCACCGAGGGCTTGTTGACGAGTTATTACGAGCCGGTGATGGACGCCTCACGCCTGCCGCGCCCAGGCTTTTCAGTTCCCTTGTATGCACCGCCACCGGGTCTGAACCTGCGCAAACCCTGGTTCACCCGCGAAGAAATGGAAACGCAGCCGCAAGCGCGCGCCGCGCTCAAAGGCAAAGAGCTGGTGTATCTGGCGGACCCGGTGGACGCGATGGTGTTGCACATTCAGGGCAGCGGCCGCATTCGCGTCACCGAGGCCGATGGCCGCGTGCACACGGTGCGCCTGGCGTTTGCCGGCACCAATGAGCAGCCTTACAAAAGCATCGGCAGCTGGCTGCTCGAGCAAGGCCTGACGCGCGACGCCACCTGGCCGGGCATCAAGGCGTGGATCGCCAAAAATCCACAACGTGTGAACGAGTTGCTCTGGAAAAACCCGCGCGTGGTGTTCTTCAAAGAAGAAGCCTTATCCGGTGCCGCCGCCGATTTGGGCCCCAAAGGTGCACAAGGCGTGCCGCTGACCGCGGGGCGATCGATCGCGGTGGACCCCGCCAGCATTCCCTATGGCACACCGGTGTGGTTGGTCTCTGGCGGGCCACAGGTGCAATTGCAAAAACTGGTGCTGGCGCAAGACACGGGCAGCGCCATTGTGGGGGGCATTCGCGCCGACTACTTTGCCGGCTCTGGCCCTGCCGCAGGCGACTTGGCCGGCCGCCTGAAACAACCGCTGCGGATGTGGGTCTTGCTACCGCGCTGAGGCGGCTGGCGGCTCAGGCCACGCCCAGGTAAATTTGGCGGATGTGGTCGTCTTGGCTGAGCTCGGCCACCGGGCCATGCCGCGCCACATGGCCGTGTTCAAGCACGTAGGCGCGGTCTGCGATGCGCAACGCCGACAACGCGTCTTGCTCGGCCATCAAAATCGCCACGCCGCCGTCTCGGATCTGCCCGATGGCATCGAAAATTTCATGTTTCAAGCGGTGCGCAATACCGACCGAGGGCTCGTCGAGCAGCAGCAGTTTGGGCGCGCCCATCAAAGCGCGACCAATGGCCACCATTTGCTGCTGACCGCCCGACAAAGTGCTGACCATTTGAGTGGCGCGGTCGCGCAAAATGGGAAACAAGGCATAGACGCGTTCCAGGTCTTTGGCCACCGCGTCGGCATCGTCGCGCAAGTACGCGCCCAGCATCAGGTTTTTCAGAACGGTCAATTCTGGGAACAGGCGACGCCCCTCGGGACAATGGCAAATCCCACGGCCCACCACTTGGTGCGCGGCATAGTCGTGCAAGGAAACGCCCTCCAGCGCCAATCGGCCCGTTGACCCCAGCATGCGCGAAATGCACTTGAGCAAAGTGGATTTGCCCGCGCCGTTGGGGCCGAGCACGGCGACAAACTCGCCAGGGGCAATGTGCAGGCTCACATCCTCCAGCGCCAGCGCCTTACCGTAAGAAGCGCTCATGTTTTCTATTTCAAGCAGCATGTTCGGCATCCTGTTTTCCGATGTAGGCCTCGATCACTTTCGGGTTTTTCACAATCTCTTGTGGCGTGCCGGTGGCAATCACTTGGCCAAAATCAATCGCCACCACGTCGGACACCAGCTGCATGAACTCGCGCAATTTGTGCTCGATCAGCATGATGGTCAGGCCTTGCTCGCGGTGCAGATCACGGATCAGGGTGGACAAGGCGGCAATTTCGCCCGAACCCAGACCGGCAAACGGCTCGTCGAGCAGCAGCAAGCGCGGTTCGGTGGCCAGGGCGCGGGCAATTTCCAAACGGCGCTGATCACCATACGACAACAGCTCCGAAGGGGACTGCGCTTTGCCCGTCAAACCCACCTGATCGAGCAGCTTGTAGGCTCTTTGTTCCAGATCGACCGCAGGCACGCGTGGCCCCAAACTGCCCACCATCACGTTCTCCAGCACCGTCAACCCGACAAAGGGACGACACAGCTGAAACGTGCGGGCAATACCCAAACCGACCACTTTGTGCGCAGGAATCCCGAGCAGCGAATGGCCATCAAGCAAGACCTCGCCGCTGTCAGGCTCAATGAAACCGGTGAGCAGGTTGTACAGGGTGGTTTTGCCGGCCCCGTTGGGCCCCAAAATGCCCAAGATGTCGCCCTGGCGCACTTCCAGGCTCACGTCTTTGACGGCATGCAAGCCGCCAAAGCGCTTGTTCAGATTTTTCACACTGAGCAAACTCATGACCGCCCTCCCGCCAAACGTAGGCGAATCTTGTGCCACGTCGGCGCCACCAAGCCTTGCGGCAAAAAGAACAAAATCAAAATCAAAGCCACGCTGTAGACCATCAAGCGCCATTCGCCAAAGTTACGCAGCAATTCGGTCATCAATGTCAGCAATAAAGCGCCGCCCAGGGCGCCATAAATCGAACCCATACCGCCCACATAGACCATGGTGATGATGGTGATCGATGTGACCACCGCAAACAACTGCGGACTGACTTGCAGCTGGTAATGCGCGTACAAGGCGCCGCCCATGCCGGCAAAAGCGGCGCTGATCACCAGAGAGGCAATTTTGTAATAGGTCACGTTCAAACCGGCCGCCTGGCAGGTCGCCTCATCGCCGCGAATAGCCTTCAAGATCAAGCCCCAGCGCGAACGCGCCAAACCACCCAGCAAAGCCACGGTGAAGACCAACACCGCCAGCACAAACCAGTAAAAATACAAGGGCGAGCGAATCAGGGGCTCAATGCCATTGATGCCCTCCTCGCCACCGGTGTACTCCCAAAAGATCAGCATCAAGCGCTGCATGATGACCGCGCCCGACAGCATGGCCAAAGCAAAGTACGGCCCTTTCAGGCGCAATGTGGGAATGCCCATGATCAAGGCAAACAGCACCGCCGCCGCCATCCCCGCAGGCAAGCTCCACCAGGCGTTCACCCCCCAAGTGGTGTTCAAAAACCCTGCGGCATACGCACCGACGCCAATGAACAAAGAGTGGCCAAAGTTTTCTCGTCCCGTCAGGCCAGACATGAAGTCCCAGCTGACGGACCAAATACCGTAAATCGCGGCCACGGTCAGCACGCCCATGAGATAGCGGCTGTCAAAGACGATGGGCAACAAAGCCAGCAACGCCACCGCCACGATCGCGCCGCCCCGGTCTATGTGTTTCAACTGCATGAAAAGTGTCCTCAGATCAGAAGGCGGCGCGTTTGCCAAAGAAGCCTGCGGGGCGCAGGACCAGCATCAGCAAGGTGGCGGCCACCGAGACGATCTCGGTCCACGAGGTCGAGATGCCATAGGCCACCAAGGTTTCGGCATAACCGAGCATCAGGGCGGCCACAATGCTGCCGGGGATCGAGCCCAGGCCGCCAACCACCACAATGGCAAAGGCTTTGACAATCGGCAGCAAATGCATGGACGGCTGCACACTCAAAAAGGGCCCGGCCATGATGCCGGCGAGGGCCGCCAAACCGGCGGACATGGCCATCACCACACCAAAGATCCGGTCACTGGGAATGCCCATGTACTGCGCCGCTTCGGGGTCTTGGGAGAT
>CANFMK010000144.1 GCA_947448325.1 Comamonadaceae bacterium | reverse complement strand
GCGCAGACCATGCGCAATCCTTTGCGCAAACTCCAGAGCAAGAAGCCAGAACGATTTTGAGTGGCAATGCCAATGTCGTACGCATCAACCAGAAAGATGGCATGCGCACCGAGATGCGCAGCGAGCAACTCATTGCCTATGAAAAAGACGATCGCATGGTCTCCGAAACACCTGTCGAAATACGCAAAGGTGCAGACCAGTTCAGCGCTCAGCGCATGGACTTGAATAGCGCAAGCGGCCAATACCAACTTCAAGGCCGTGTGCGCGGCATGATCATGCCGACACATCCATAAAGCGTCTGACCCATGCAACCCCTGGTCTTCATCACCGGCGCCTCCAGCGGCCTTGGCCAAGCTTTGGCCCTGCGCTACCACCAAGCGGGGTGGCGTTTGGCCTTGGTCGCGCGCCGCGCCGAGGAGATGCACCACTGGGCGCAAAGCCATGCACTGACCGCAGACCATTACCGCGTCTTTGCCGCCGATGTCAGCGATGAAGCCAGCATCATCGGGGCCGCCGAGCAATGCATGGCCAGTCTGGGTTTGCCTCAAGTGGTCATTGCCAATGCCGGCATCAGCCAGGGCATGGACAGCGCCATTCGGGCTGATTTGGCCGTCTTGCAACGCGTCATGGCCACCAATGTGTTGGGCCTGGCTGCGACCTTTCAGCCCTTCATTGCCCCCATGCAGGCACAAGCCCAAGTGCACAACGCGCCCCCATTCACCCTGGTGGGCATTGCCAGTGTGGCGGGCATCCGAGGCTTACCGGGCCATGCCGCATACAGCGCCAGCAAAGCAGCGGTGATCAGTTACTGTGAAAGTTTGCGCGGCGAACTGCGCAGCACAAGCGGGCGAGCCGGGGTGCGTGTGGTGACCATTGCCCCGGGGTACATCGATACACCCCTCACGCGCAAGAATAAATACCCCATGCCCTTCTTGATGTCTGCGCAAGCTTTTGCGGACCAGGCCTTCAAAACCATTCAAAGAGGCAGCAGCTACCGCGTGATCCCATGGCCCATGGGCCTGGTCGCCAAACTGCTGCGCCTGTTGCCCAATGCCTGGTTTGACCGCGTATTGCAAAACCAGCCGCGTAAACACCGCGAGCCCTTGTAGCGGACAAGTCCCACCAAAGCGCCAGACGTGAAAAAGCCCTGCATTGCAGGGCTTTTGCTTTGAAACGCTTCGAGAATGAAGCGCTCAGGGCTTAGTAGCCGCCGCCACCGCCGCCGCCTTCGCGACGACCACCACCGCCACCGCCGCGTGGGCCAGAGCCGTAGGGGCTGCGGAAACCGCTCTCGCCGCCACCGCCGCCGCCGTAACCGCCGCCGCCTTCACGACGACCACCACCGCCGCCGCCGTAGCCGCCGCCACCGCCAGCACCGCCGCCGTAACCACCGCCGCCGCCGCCACCACCGTAACCGCCGCCGCCTTCACGACGACCGCCGCCACCGAAACCACCGGTACGGGGAGGACGATCTTCCATGGGACGTGCTTCGTTGACCACGATGCTGCGACCACCCAAAGGCTGGCCGTTCATGCCGTTGACAGCTGCAACAGCTTCTTCGTCAGTGCCCATTTCCACAAAGCCGAAGCCTTTGGAACGACCTGTATCGCGCTCCATCATGACTTTGGCGCTGGTCACGGCACCGAACTGGCCGAAAGCCTGTTCCAAATCGCCATCACGAACCGAGTACGGCAGGTTGCCGACGTAAAGTTTTTTGCCCATTGAAAGGGACTCCTCAAAACACAGAAACAAAAGCGATGGAGTCCCGAAAACGCATTCAACAAACCCAAAAACACTGAGAGGAAGCGAAACTGACCAATTCACCGCGAACTATGCACAGGCCTAAAAACCTGTGCTAAACCATTATGAGCCACAAATCAAGGGTGCACGCAAGCGATTTGCACAGTTATTTCGAAAATAAGCGAAATAGGCCCCGATTTGTGGTAATTACCAACTGACTTCGCGGTCGGGCGTGGCGCTGATCTTGTGCACCGTCAGGTCGGCGCCTTCGTATTCTTCTTCGGGACTCATCTTGATGCCCATCAGTGCTTTGAGGATGCCGTAGACCACCAAGCCACCCAAAAGCGCCCAGCCAACGCCCAGGCCCGTGCCGATCACCTGCGCGGTGAAGTTCACACCGCCCAGGCCGCCCATGGATTGGCTGCCGAAAATGCCGGCCGCAATGCCGCCCCAGGTGCCGCACAAACCATGCAATGGCCACACACCCAGCACGTCGTCAATCTTCCATTTGTTTTGCGTCAAGGTGAACATGACCACAAACAAAGCACCGGCCACACTCCCCACCACCAGCGCGCCCAAAGGATGCATCAAGTCAGACCCCGCACACACGGCGACCAAACCGGCCAAGGGGCCGTTGTGCACAAAGCCAGGGTCGTTTTTGCCCATCAGCAAAGCGGTGATCGTGCCGCCCACCATCGCCATCAAGGAGTTGACCGCCACCAGGCCCGAAATTTTGTCCAAGGTTTGCGCGCTCATCACGTTAAAGCCAAACCAGCCCACGATCAAAATCCAGGCGCCCAAGGCCAAAAACGGAATGCTCGAAGGCGGATGAGCCGAAATTTGGCCGTCTTTGCGGTAACGGTTGTAGCGCGCACCCAGCAAGATGACCGCAGGCAAAGCGATCCAGCCGCCCACGGCGTGCACCACCACCGAGCCCGCAAAATCGTGGAACTCGTCGCCGGTGAAGGCCTTGATCCAAGCTTGCACGCCAAAGTGTTGGTTCCAGGCAATGCCCTCGAAGAAGGGATAGACAAAGCCCACGATGACCGCCGTGGCTATCAACTGGGGCCAGAATTTGGCGCGTTCGGCAATACCACCCGAAATGATGGCGGGAATGGCCGCAGCAAAGGTCAACAAGAAAAAGAACTTGACCAACTCATAGCCGTTTTTGGCAGCCAGTTGCTCTGCGCCCACAAAGAAATTTGTGCCGTAAGCGACGCTGTAACCGACCAAAAAATACACCACGGTAGACACCGAAAAATCCACCAGGATTTTCACCAAGGCATTGACCTGGTTCTTTTTGCGGACCGTGCCCAGCTCCAAAAAGGCAAAACCGGCGTGCATCGCCAACACCATGATGCCGCCCAACAAAATAAAGAGCGCATCCGCGCCCTGTTTCAGTGCTTCCATTGAAGTCTCTCGCTTGATTTTGATTAATCTTGGTGCAAAAAATCGCGATATTGATTTTTTGCACCAAAGTAAAGCAAAAATGATGCCCGAATTTGATGCGCTCTGCGCGCCAATTCAGGGCGCTGAACCCATCTGGACCACGAAGATGTTGCCATGACGAGCGCGCAGCTCAGCTGGCGTAATGGGCCAGGGCTTTCGTGACTTTGCCTTGCGCATTGAAGAAGAAAACTTCTGCGCTGGTGCGATCGCGCGCCCCTTTGTAATAGAGCGTGACGGTTTGACTACCGACCAAGACCGACATCAACTCAAACTGCAAATCAGGCACCAGTTGCAAAGCCCAAGTCCAGTAACTTTTCACCGCAGAGCGGCCCCGCAAAAGGCCTGATGGGTCTAACTGAAGTTGAGCAATCACCGGCGAAGACATTTCAAAATCCTCGTCGTAATGCGAGAGAATTTCTTCGAGGTCGTGCGCGTTCCATGCGGCGACCCAGGCCTGCGCAAAACGATGGGCAAATGCGGGGTCGACCATTGAATCCTCCCGAGGCCAAAATTTAATTATAAATAGCTCTTGTTTTGGGGTGAATTTCAAAAAGGGTTCATCGCGGTTGCAATGAGGCGCCCTGACCACGCACTGCTCAGCGCACCGCCAGCGCCTGGTCCAAATCCCACAAGATGTCGTCCAGGTGCTCCAAGCCCACTGAGATGCGGATCATGTCGGGGGGCACGCCGGCGGCCAGTTGTTGGGCGTCGTCGAGTTGGCGGTGGGTGGTGCTGGCCGGGTGGCTGATCAGCGTGCGGGTATCGCCGATGTTTACCAAATGGCTCATGAACTGCGCCGACTCGATGAACTTCACGCCTTGGCTCATGCCGCCTTTGACGCCAAACGCCAGCAAGCCCGAGGCGCCGCGCATTTGCCGCATGAGCAAGTCGTGTTGCGGGTGATCGGGCAAGCCGGGGTAGTTGACCCAGGCCACACGCGGATGGTCTTGCAAGAACCGGGCAACGCCCAGCGCGTTCTCGCAGTGCTTGCTCATGCGCAGGGGCAAGGTTTCGACCCCTTGCAAAATTTGCCAGGCGCTCATGGGGCTGAGCGAAGCGCCAAACACCCGCAGACTCTCCATGCGGCAGCGCATGGCAAAACCAAAGTCGCCAAAGGTTTCGTAAAACTTCACGCCGTGGTAACCGGCCGAAGGCTCGGTCATGCCCGGGAACTTGCCGTTGTCCCACGGAAACTTCCCACCTTCGACCACGATGCCGGCCAACGTCGTGCCATGACCGCCCAGGTATTTGGTGGCCGAATGCACCACCACATCGGCGCCCAGCGCCAGCGGGTTGCACAGCATCGGGCTGGGCACGGTGTTGTCCACGATCAGGGGCACGCCGTGGGCATGCGCCACCTCGGCCACGGCGGCAATGTCCAGCACCACCATGCTGGGATTGCCCAAACTCTCAGCGTAAACGGCGCGGGTGTTGGGACTCATGGCGGCGGCAAAAGCCTCAGGGTTTTGCGCGTCGACAAACGTGGTTTCAATGCCGAATTTGGCCAAGCTCACCGCCAGCAAGGTGACGGAGCCGCCGTACAAGGCACCGGCGGCCACCACATGGTCGCCCGCTTGCAAAATCGTCATCAAGGCCATGGTTTCGGCCGCCATGCCCGAGGCGCTGGCGACGGCGGCGCGGCCACCTTCCAAGGCGGCCACGCGCTCTTCCAAGACGGCCACGGTGGGGTTGCTCAAGCGCGAATACACATTGCCAAAAGTCTGCAAATTGAACAATGACGCCGCATGCTCGGCGCTGTCAAACACGAAACTGCTGGTTTGGTAGATCGGCAGCGCGCGCGCGCCGGTGGCCGCGTCGGGTATTTGGCCGGCGTGGATGGCCAAGGTTTCGGGGTGAAATTGGCGGTCGCTCATGCCAGTCGCCTCGCTGAAATCACACCGGTGTTCACGCCCACCCAGTTGAGGCCACCAAACAAGCGCGCATGCTCAATTTTCACGCAGCGGTTGACCACGGTGTCCATGCCAGCGGCGCGGGCCACGGCCTGCGCCTCGGGGTTGTGCACGCCCAGTTGTTGCCACAGGCAGCGCGCGCCAATTTGGACCGCTTGCTCGGCGATGGGCAGCACATCCTCGCTGCGCCGAAACACATCCACCATGTCCACCGGATGTGCAATGTCCTGCAAGCTGGCGTAACACCTGGCCCCCAAAATCGTTTGGCCCGCATAACGGGGGTTGACCGGCACGATGGTGTAACCATGCGACTGCATGTACTTGGCGGCAAAAAAACTGGGCCGGTGCCACTCGGCAGACAAACCGACAACCGCGATGGTGCGGTAGGTTTTCAAGATTCGCCGCAAGGCGTGTAAATCGTTGTGCATGGTTCAGGGTTTTCAAACAGTGTTCAGTATTGCGCACGGCCCAAGAGGCGCATCTTTTGGGTGGCCCAGGTGGCGCACAGCGACAAACCCAAGCACCCCGCCATGACACCATGGTAATGGCCCGTGGCATCGAAGACAGCGCCGGCCAGCACCGGCCCCAGCAAGTTGCCCACCGCCGCGCCACTGTACAAAGTGCCGACCACACCGGCCACCGATTTGGCACCAAAGTAATCCATGCAGATGGCTGGCAACAAAGACACGATGCTGCCGTAGCTCAGACCAAACCACAGGGCAAAAGCCATCAGGCCAAAGGCCTCTTGCGCAAAGAACCACACCGCATACGAGGCCCCCATGGACAGCTGCATCAACACCAGTGTGGGGGCGCGGCCCAGGCGGTCCGCCAGCACGCCAATGGCAAAACGCCCCACCAAACTGCCCACGCCAATCAAGCCCACCAGGCCCACGGCCAGCGACTCGTCCAAATGCAAGTCCCGCGCTGAGGCCGAGACATGGGCAAAGGGAATGAACATGACCGGCGAAGCCAACACCACCCCCAGATAAAACCAGCGGAAAGTGGGGGTGCGCAAAGTTTCACGCAGGCTCAAACCCGAAGCGACCGTGGTCCCCGCCAGGCTGGAGCGGGGTGCGCGCTGGAGCAGACTGGCGGCCAACAGGCCCAGCAGCAACACCCCCAAGGCCAGGGTGCGCATGGCCTCGCGCCAGGGCATGTGACTCAGCGCCAGACTCACCAAAACGGGCACCAGCAAGGTCCCCGCCCCCACGCCCGAGCTGGCGATGCCGCCCGCCAAACCCCGCCGGGTGGTGAACCAAGGCTGCACATTGGCGATCGACGGGGTGTACACGAACGCGATGCCCAAACCCACCAAGAGGCCGTAACACAGGTACACCGCCCACAAGGACTGCGCCCAACTGGTGGCCAGCAAACCCAGCGCAATCAACGCCATGCCGGCTGCACACACGCCGCGCGGGCCGAAGCGGTCGGCCAGCATGCCCCCGGGTGCGCCCATCACAAAATAAACAAAACCGGACAGGCCAAAAATCCAAGACACATCGGCGCGCTGCGCCGCAAACTCGGTGGCAAAGGATTCAAAAAACGCGGCAAACGAATAAGACACACCAAAAATCACCCCCAAGCAGACAAAGGTGGCCCACACCACCACCCAGGCATAGGGTGTTTCTTTCATCGTGTCTCCTTTAGCTTCTACATTGCAACGCGCCAGTCATTGTGCCCATGAAAGCCGGGGTGCAGTCCCCGGCGCAACCCTGAGGGCGTGACACTGTTCACAGACGCGTGGGAAGTCGGTTTATACTGACATCGCGCCGATTTGCTCCAGCTTGCGGGCGCGTGAACCGACAGGTTCCGAACCACTGCTAAAGAGAGAACCCCTTCACCCGGTTTTGCCTCTTTGGCGTCACCGGGTTTTTTGTTTTTGAGATGACTTTGTTTGCCACGCCACTGTCGATGCATTTTGAGGCCGCCTTGCCCTTGCAAAGCGGTGCGTCGATCCGCGACTACGCTTTGTCTTATGAGACCTATGGCGAGCTCAATGCCGACAAGTCCAATGCGGTGCTGATTTGCCACGCGCTCAATGCCTCGCACCACGTGGCCGGGGTTTATGCAGGCCAGGCCAAAAGCGAAGGCTGGTGGGACAACATGATCGGCCCTGGCAAACCGGTCGACACCAACCAGTTTTTCGTCATTGGCGTGAACAACCTGGGCTCGTGCTTTGGCTCCACCGGCCCGATGCACACCCACCCCGATACCGGGCAGGTTTATGGCGCAGATTTTCCGGTGGTGACGGTGGAAGACTGGGTCAACGCCCAAGCGCGCTTGCTGGACGCCTTGGGCATTCAACAACTCGCCGCGGTGATGGGCGGCAGTTTGGGCGGCATGCAAGCCTTGAGCTGGACGTTGCAACACCCTGAGCGCGTCAAGCACGCGGTGGTGGTGGCCAGTGCGCCCAACCTCACCGCCGAAAACATCGCCTTCAACGAAGTCGCGCGCCGCGCCATCGTCACCGACCCGGATTTTCACGAAGGTC